>CAYPLG010000008.1:6361-35273 GCA_964411535.1 uncultured Oscillospiraceae bacterium | reverse complement strand
GGTGTGTTGCCGCCAAGGCGCGGCGGGCGCACCATGGGCAGCCATTTGTTGTCCGGCAGCGTCGTTTCCGAAAAGCCCCAGATCAGCCAGATGTGCGAATATCCGTCGAGGCTGCGCAATGCGTTTTTGTCGCGGTATTCCGGCGCGAACACGACCGTTGCGCGGAGGGAGGGCACCAGCATGCTCTGCCGCGGCAGGCCGAACTTGGTGGGAAAATCGTTATGTACGTGCGCAATCGTGGCAAGCGTCGGCGGCGTGTTTGTCTTTGGGCAGCGTCCTTTCAGCATGTATGCGGCTCCCGTCGGTCAAAAATTTTTGATGATGCAATCATAGCATGTTTTTCGGCAACGCGCATCCCTGCTATTTCCATTGCCCGGCGCGGAGTGTGCGGCGCAATTGGCGTGCATACTATGCGTAAACTATGTTAGGAGGTGTCATGCGGATGCGTTTCGCATTCGCGTTATTTATGAATCTACCGGAGTCCATTATGGCAAAAGCGATACTCAACACCTATCAGGCGGTGCCGAAGGCGAAGGCCGACGCGAAGAGGATTACCGCGCTTGTAAAATTCCGCGGCAGGATTGCGGGCTATCAGCTTTCGGACGGTTCCGTCATCACGAAGCAGGAGGGCGTGACGCTGGCCAAGCGCGGCGACATCGCGGGCGTAGGCATCGGCATCCGCAAGGGAACGGAGTACCTCAAGGCGCTGCCGGACGTCAACGAAGGGAACAACCTCGGCAGCCTGCCGTCCATTTCGATGCCGATGCAGTGAGACAAAGCGCCAGCGCAGCCCGAATTCCAACTATATGCACACTATTTCCGCAATATGCGTAGTATTTAGTGATCGGCGTATATGCGCCGAAATGCAAACAGGATATAGGAGGATATATATGGGTTGCTTGAGTGACTTTGCCGGCGGGAATTCCATGTGGTGGATTCTCATTCTGCTGCTGATCTTGAACGACGGAGGCGGAAGTACCTGCGACAGCCTGATCTGGATTCTGCTTCTGTCGCGCTTCTGCAACGGCGAGAGCACGTCCTGCGGCTGCGGCGCGTCCACGGCGCGTACCTGCGGCTGCGGCTGCGGCGTTTAACACGGAAAACGGGGAAGCGTCATGACGGGCTAGTTGCCTGAACCGGCCTCCTTTGTGCTATACTATATGCAGTAGGCACAAAGGAGGTTTTTGTTGTGCGGTATCATATTACAATCGAGGGCATGGGCTGCGCGCATTGTGTAAAGAGCGTTACGGGCGCGCTGACCGATCTTGGCGCGACGGTGGAAAACTGTGTCATCGGCGGCGCGGACATCGATTTTGACGGCGATACGGCAGCCGTTTGCGAGGCGATTGCCGATCGCGGCTTCGACGTAACCGCCGTGACGGCGGTATAACGGTCCGATGCGCGAGGGGCACGTAATCGTCGGTATGTCCGGCGGGGTGGACAGCGCGGTGGCGGCGTATCTGCTCAAGGAGCAGGGGTACGACGTTGTCGGCGTGTTCATGAAAAATTGGGAAGAGGAAGGCGAGGACGGCGCCTGCACGGCTGCGCAGGATTATGCGGACGTCCGCGCCGTTTCGGAGCGCATCGGTATTCCCTACTACACGGTCAACTTCGCAAAGGAGTATCGCGACCGCGTGTTTTCCTATTTTCTGGATGAGTACCGCCGCGGCCGGACGCCGAACCCGGATGTGTTATGCAATTGCGAAATCAAGTTTCGCGCCTTTCTGGATTTTGCGATGCAGACGGGCGCAAAGCTGCTGGCAACGGGGCACTATGCAAGGCTGGATAAAACGTGCGGCGTGCGCCTTTTGCGCGCGGCCGATTCCGCGAAGGACCAGACGTACTTTCTTGCGGGGTTGACGCAGGCGCAGCTATGCGACGCGATGTTCCCTGTCGGCGCGCTCCACAAGGGCGAGGTGCGGGAAATTGCGCGCGAGCAGGGCTTTATCAACGCGGACAAGAAGGATAGCACGGGCGTGTGCTTTATCGGCGAACGCAATTTTAAGCAATTCCTCATGCAGTTTTTGCCGGCGCAGCCGGGGGATATGGTGGACGAAAAAGGGACGGTCGTCGGTCATCATGACGGATTGATGTATTATACGCTGGGCCAGCGCAGAGGCCTTGGCATCGGCGGACGCAGCGAGGGAACGGGCGAAAGCTTTTTCGTGATCGGGAAGGATCTTCCCCGCAACCTTTTAATCGTACAGCAGGGCGAGCATGCGGAGCTTATGAGCCTTTCGCTGGACGCGGAAAAAATCAACTGGATTGCCGGGGAGCCGCCGGGCAGCAGCTTTACCTGCACGGCGAAGTTCCGCTACCGCCAGCCGGATCAGGGCGTACGTGTGGAAATAGCGGGCGAAGGGGCGCATGTTTCGTTCGACAAGCCGCAGCGTGCGGTAACGCCGGGGCAGTGGGTCGTGTTCTATGACGGCGATACCTGCCTTGGCGGCGGGCCGATCGACGCCACGGAGCCGATGCGAAAAATTATGCTTTAGTTTGCGCAGCGGGCGTTTGCGCGTAAGCGTTTGCAATTCCTACGGGCTTTTCTTATAATAGCGATATGGAACCGGAACGCTTTATTCACCCGCGCCCGCGGCTGTCTGCGGCGCTTGCCATGCTTTACGGATGCGACACGCTTGCCGATATCGGCTGCGACCACGGCAGGCTCTGCTGCGCGGCCGTGCAGCAGGGCGCGGCGCGGCGTGCAATCGCGATAGATATCAGTGCGCCGTCGCTTGGGAAAGCGGAAAGCCTTGCCGCATACACCGGCGTGGCGGACCGGGTGGAAACGAGGATGGGAGACGGTTTTTCGCCGCTTTCGCCCGGTGAGGCGGACGCGGCGGCGATACTGGGCATGGGCGGCACGCTTATGGCGCGGATGCTGGAGGCGTGCCCGGTGCCGATGATGGGCGCGAAGCGCCTTGTCTTGCAGCCGATGCGCGCGGTGGAGGATATCCGGCGCTACCTGTACGAGCGGGGGTACCGCATTGCGGAGGACCGCGTTGTGTGCGAGGCGGGCAGGCTGTATCAGGTGTTTCTGGCGCTTAAGCCGGAGCCGGGCAGGCAGCCCCTGCCGCAGGGGTGGCCCGCCGACTGCTTCTGCTTTGGGTACACGGCGTTTGCCGCACGCGAACCGCGCATGCCGGAGCTTGTGCAGTTGCGGCTTCGATCGCATGAACGGCGGCTGCAAAAGGGCCGTTCCGAAGCGCTCGAACGCGAGTGCGCCGCGCTGCGGCAGATTTTACAGGCATGGGAGGAACCAACATGCAGCTAGACGCGTTTGTTGCCGCCATGGAGCGTATTGCGCCGCCGGAGCTGGCGCTCGATTTTGACAATCCCGGCCTGCTCATCGGACCGGAAAGGCGGGAGATACGCAAGGTGCTTGTCGCGCTCGACGCAACGACCGCTGTGGCGCAGGAGGCTGCGCAAACGGGCGCCGATCTTGTACTGACGCACCACCCCTTGTTCTTTACGCCGGTGCGGCATATTCTGCCGGACGATCCGGACACGGCGGCGGCGTATCAGCTTATCCGGCACGGAATCGGCCTGTATGCGGCGCATACCAACCTGGATGCGGCGGCGGGCGGCGTGAACGACGTGCTGTGCGAGCTGCTGGGGCTTACGGATATAATCCCGTATGACGGCGGCGTCGGGCGTATCGGCACGCTGCAAAAGGCAATGCGGCTCGATGCATTTGTGCGGCGGACAAACGAGCTGCTGCATACAAACGCGCGCTTTTCCGGCGCGGCGGATCGTATTGTAACGCGCGTGGCCGTGCTCGGCGGGGCGGGCGGAGATTCCTTCAGCAACGCGCATGCGCTCGGCGCGGACGTACTGCTCACCGGCGAGATGAAGCATCATGAGGCGATCAACGCAGCGGCGCTCGGCATCGCAGCGGTCGTCGGCGGGCATTACGAAACGGAGCGAATCGTGCTGCCCCGGCTGATTTGCCGTTTACAGAGCGAGACGAATGATGTACAATATAATGTAACGCGCGCGGACGCCGGGCCGTTTGCGCAGCTCTAGGAGGAATAGGCATGAGTAAACTAGACGCCCTTTGGGCGTATCAGGAAGCGGAGATACAAAAGGCGCAGGTGGAAACGGCGATTCGTTCCATGCCCTCCCGCTTACAGTTCAACAAGCTGCACAAGCTTTTGAAGGCGCAGCAGGCAACGATCGGAAAGCTGAACGAGGATATGGAGGCGCGCGAGGCGCAGCTGAACAAGATCGTCGAATACGCAAAGAAGCTGGAAGACCGCGTGGACATGGAAAACAGCGAGCTTGCTACCATGCAGAACGACGAGGAGAGCACGGCGGAGGAGATGACGGAGCTTCGCGGTGACGTTGAGCGCCTGAACCGGGAGATCGTGACCGCCATCCGCGAGGCGAAGGCCCTCCAGACGGATATCGAGAAGGCGACGGAGGAATACCAGAAGACGCGGCTGATTGCGGGCAAGGCAAAGAAGGAGTATGATCAGCTTCGCGTTGTTTGCGAGAAGGAGCGCGACGACAGCAGCGCGGAGATTGCGCGCTGCGACGAAACGCTGTCGGCGCTCGCTGCAAAGGTGGATCCCGCCCTGCTGGCGCGGTACGAGAAGGTAAAGCAGCATCATCCGGTGCCGATTGCGAAGGTGATCAATGCCAAGTGCGGCGGCTGCAACATGTCGCTGCCGATGGTAATGTTAAAAAAGCTTGCGCTTAGCGATTCCGTCATCGAGTGCGAGAATTGCGGCAGGATTCTATACGCTGACAAGACGTGATAAGAATTTAATACGGTTTGAGTAAAGAAGACGACTGCGCCCCGGCAGCGGGGTGAGGAAAGTCCGAGCACCGCAGGGCAGGGTGCCGGGTAACGCCCGGCGAAGGCGACTTCAGGGAAAGTGCAACAGAAATAAACCGCCCGTGATTTACGGGTAAGGATGGAAAGGCGAGGCAAGAGCTCACCCGCGACCCGGCGACGGAATCGCGCTGTAAACCCCACCCGGTGCAAGATTGGAATGGGAGCATGTAATAGCGGCCCGCTACGCTCCTGGGAATCGCAAGAGCCCGCCGGCGACGACGGGACTTAGATAGATGGTCGTCCTTGACAGAACTCGGCTTATTCTTTGCTCAAAGCATTTCGCCCGGACGGACGCAAGGCGCGCCCGTTCGGGCATCCGCATAAACGACGCCTGTTTATATGGGGCAGTAACGGGGGACATTATGGAAACAACGCAAACCAGAAAAACGGTATTATCCGGCGTGCAGCCGACAAGCGGCCTGACGCTCGGCAACTATCTCGGCGCGCTTCGCAACTTTGTCGCCATGCAGGAGACGTTCGATTCCTACTACATGGTGGCCAACATGCACGCCATCACCGTTAAGCAGGAGGCCGCCGAGCTGCGGCGGCGCAGCATCGAGACGTACGCGCTGTTCCTTGCCTGCGGCATCGATCCGAAGCGTTCCGTCGTATTTATCCAGTCGCATGTACCGGAGCATGCGCAGCTGACGTGGGCGCTTTCGTGCAGCACGTACATGGGGGAGCTTTCCCGCATGACGCAGTTTAAGGACAAGAGCGCGCGGCATGCCGACAACATCAACGCCGGCCTTTTTACGTACCCGGTGCTTATGGCGGCGGACATCCTGCTGTATCAGGCGCATTATATTCCCGTCGGCGCGGATCAGAAGCAGCATGTTGAGCTGACGCGCGACCTTGCGGAGCGCTTCAACAAGGCGTATGGCGATACGTTCGTTGTGCCGGAACCGTATATCCCCAAAGTCGGCGCGCGCATCATGAGCTTGCAGGAGCCGGAGAAGAAGATGAGCAAGTCCGACCCGAACCCGAACGCGTTTATCCGCATACTCGACGAGCCGGACGAGATCATGCGCAAGCTCAAGCGCGCCGTGACGGATAGCGAGGGCGTCATTACGGCAAATCCGGAGCGCGCGGGCGTGTATAACCTGCTGTCGATCTATTCCGCCTGTACCGGTACGACGCTTGACGATACGGTGCGCCGCTTCGACGGCTGCGGCTACGGCGTGCTGAAGTCGGAGACGGCGGACGCTGTCATTGCAACGCTTAACCCCATCCGGGCGGAATACAAGCGTCTGCTTTCCGAAAAGCAGTACCTGTCCGAAGTGATCGCAGAGGGCGCGGAGAAGGCGCGTGCGACCGCGTTTAAGACGGTGCGCAAGGTGTACCATAAGCTGGGCTTTGATTCCTACAAGGCGTGACGGGTTCCGGCAATTCAGCACGGGACGGAAAGGAACGGCGAAATGATTCTGAAACGAAACAGTGAGATACTGCCCGTCGTGAAGGAAAACGCACGCGGCGGCGACGGCAGGATGATCACCTATCCCTTTGTAACGCAGCAGGAGGCGCACGGCGTCGGGCGGTTGTTTTCGAAGCTTGTCCTGCCTGCCGGGTCGTCCATCGGGATGCACGAGCATACGGGTGAGTTCGAAATCTACTATGTGCTATCCGGCGCGGGCGTTGTCAACGACGGCGAACGGGACTATGCGATCACGCCGGGCGACATGTACCTTTGCGACGACGGCGAAAAGCATTCGCTTGCGAACAGCGGGCCGGAGGATCTGGTAATCATTGCGATAATCCCGTTTGTGGGGGAGAACGCATAAAGAATTTGTATGCCGTGCGAAAACGGCGTATAACGAAACTATCTGGAAAACCGCCCACCGGGCGGCTTTTCTTTGCATATCGCGTAAACATATGATATCATCCAAAGAGCGCATTTGGTTTTGGATGACGATTATGCGGGAGGAACGGAATACATGCGGATAACGATTGTCGGCGGCGGAAAAGTCGGCTTTTCCCTGGCAAAGCAAATGCAGGCCGAGGGCTATGATATTTCCATTATCGATAAAAACGAGCATGTGATTGAGCAGATCGGTAACGTTTTGGACGTGATCGGTTACGTGGGAAACGGCGCTTCCTATCCGGTTCTACAGTCAATCGGTGTGGAAAACTGCGACCTGCTCATTGCGGTGACGGCCTCCGACGAGGTGAACATGCTCTGCTGCCTTGCCGCGCATAAGCTTGGCGCAAAGCACACCGCCGCGCGCGTGCGCAATCCCGAATATGCCGAGCAGCTTTACATGCTCAAGGACGATTTGGGCCTGTCCATGTCGATAAACCCGGAGCGCGCCGCTGCGGAGGAAATTGCGCGAATACTGCGCTTCCCTTCCGCAACGCGTGTGGAGTTGTTTGCGCGCGGGCGTGTGGAGCTTGTTTCCTGCCGCGTGCCGCAGGGCGGCATACTGGATGGGCTGCGCCTTTCGGACCTGCCGCAGCAACTGGGCGTTACGGTGCTGATCTGCGCGGTGGATCGCGACGGCGCAGTGTTTATTCCGTCCGGCGATTTCGTGTTGCAGGATGGCGACATGCTGTACTTTACCGGCGCGCCGAAGGAGATTGCAAAAGCGTTCAAGAAGGCGAGCCTGCTCGTCAATCCCGTACGCGACGTGATGGTTGCGGGCGGCGGGCGCATCACGTATTATCTGGCGCAGATTCTGCACCGGATGAATATCAATATCAAAATTATCGAGCAAAACGAGGACCGCGCCACCGTTCTGGCGGAGGATTTGCCGTTTGCATCCGTGCTGCTGGGGGACGCCGCCGATCATGAGCTTCTCAGCGAGGAAGGGATTGATCATGTTGATGCGTTCGTTTCGCTGACGGGCATTGACGAATGGAACATTCTGTCCGCAATGTACGCAAGGAAGCGGAAAGTGCCGAAGGTAATTGCGAAGGTGAACAACGACAATCTGGCCGCGCTTGTCAAGGACAGCGGGCTGGAATCGATCATTTCGCCCAAAGTGGTGACGATCAATCAGATATTGCGATATGTCCGCGCATTGGCTGCGCGTAAGCCGGGCGGCAACGTGCAGTCGCTTTATAAGGTTGTCGGCGGACGCGTCGAGGTTTCCGAATTCCGTGCGGAAAGCGATATGGAGTCCTTGATTCATATTCCGCTCCGGACGCTGCAACTGAAAAAGAACACGCTGATTGCATGTCTCGTACGCAACGGAAAGACGATTGTCCCCGGCGGTGCGGACAGTATCGAGGCGGGCGACAGCGTACTTGTTGTAACGGCGGACCAGCGGTTGAGCGAGCTATCCGATATTCTGGGGGAATAACGCAATGAACCGGAGAATGATCGCCTACGTGCTGGGACGGATTCTGCTTGCGGAGGCGGCGATGATGATACTGCCGCTGATTGTGGGCTTGCTTTATCACGAGGACGCGGTGCATCTGTTTGCGCTGCCGATGCTCCTGCTACTGGCGGCGGGGTTACTCGCGGGCGTTAAGAGGCCGCATAGCACCGTCATCTATGCGCGTGAAGGTTTTTTCATCGTAGCGGCGGCGTGGATTCTGCTTTCGCTGTTTGGCGCGCTGCCGTTCTATCTTTCCGGCGAATTTGCGTCCATCTGGGACTGCATCTTTGAAATCGTGTCCGGCTTTACAACGACGGGCGCTTCCGTGCTGAGCAAACCGGAAATGCTGCCGCACTCCCTCTTGTTTTGGCGCAGCTTTTCGCATTGGGTGGGCGGCATGGGCGTGCTGGTGTTTGTGTTGGCAATCGTGCCGCTTTCGGATGATCGTTCCCTCTACCTTATGCGCGCGGAGGTGCCGGGACCGGTGGTCGGAAAGCTGGTGCCGCGCATGCGCGAGACGGCGCTGATTCTGTACGCGGTCTATACGGCGATGACGGTGGTGCTTGTCATACTGCTGCTGTGCGGCGGCGTGCCGCTGTTCGACGCGCTCTGTTATGCGTTCGGCACGGCGGGCACCGGCGGATTCTCGGTTCACAGCGCCGGCGTGGCGATTTACAACAGCGCCTATGTTGAAATTCTGGTTGGCGTTTTCATGCTGCTCTTCGGCGTAAATTTCAATCTTTACTACCTCATCCTGATCGGCCGCGCGAAGGAGGCGATCAGGAGCGAGGAGCTCCGTGTGTATGCTGCAATTGTGGCGTTTGCGACGCTTACGATTGCGGGCAACGTATACTGCCTGTACCAAAACGCGGGCGTGTCGCTGCGGCATGCGTTTTTTCAGGTCAGCTCGATTATGACGACGACCGGCTTTGCAACGGCGGACTTCGGCGTATGGCCGCAGTATGCGCAGCATGCGCTGCTGCTTTTGATGGTGATCGGCGCGTGCGCGGGTTCTACGGGCGGCGGGCTCAAGGTCAGCCGTCTGCTGCTGCTGCTCAAAACCGGCAAGCAGGAGTTGAGGCGATTGATCCATCCGCGCATGGTGACCGTTGTGCGGCTGGAGGGCAAGCCGGTCGATAACGGCCTGATGCACACGACGCTCGCCTACTTTGTCATGTATATCCTGATCATCTGCGTTTCCACGCTGCTGCTGTCGCTCAACGGCATGGATTTAACGACCAATCTTTCCGCCGAGCTGGCCTGCTTTAACAACATCGGCCCCGGCTTGGGCATGGTCGGCCCGATGAGCAACTACAGCCTGTATGCGCCGGCGGAGAAGGTGCTGCTGTCTTTCAATATGCTGCTGGGCAGGCTGGAAATCTTCCCGATGCTGGTGCTTTTCACGCCTGCGATCTGGAGGCGGCGAATCAAGTAACGCAAAAAAATATGCAAAGAAATCCGTGCAGTTCTCCCGCGTATGTGGTAGGCTGTTACGAGAGTCCGTTATAAAGGAGCAAAGCATTATGGAAGCAATTGTAACCCCGTTGCATTTTGCTGCGATGGGCATATCCGCCGTCGTTGCGGTCGGCGTTCCCGTGCTGCTGGCGATAATTTGGCATAAGCGCACGGGCGCAAAATGGATATCGTTAATCGTTGGCATGCTGATTTTTCCGATTTTTGTGTTCGGCCTTGAAAATATCTGTCATCAGTTTTTCATCTATCAGCCCAACGCGCTCTCCGGATATATTGCAAGCCACGTCTGGGCAATGGCGCTGTACGGCGGGCTGGCCGCCGGCATCTTTGAGGAGACGGGGCGGCTTATTGCGTTCCGGTGGCTGCTGAAAAAGCAGAACGGGCGCGAAGCGGGCGTGATGTACGGCATCGGCCACGGCGGGATAGAGGCTATTCTGCTTTGCACGGTCGGCATGGTGAGCAACTTTGCGTTTGGCATTGCGCTCAATGCGCAGGGGCCGGATGCATTATTGGCCAGCCTGCCCGCTGTGCAGCAACCGGCGATCGCGGCGGCGGTAGAGATGTTTAAGACAATGTCGCCGGGCCTTTTCCTGATGAGCGGCGTGGAGCGCGTTATAGCCATTACGCTGCATATCGCCCTGTCGGTGATGGTCTTTACCGCAGTGAAACGGAAGAAGCTTTGGCTGTATCCGGTCGCAATCCTGCTGCATGCAGGCGTGGACTGCATAGCCGTGCTGTATCAACAGGGGCTGATATCCAACATTTATGTGCTGGAGCTTCTGATTGCGGCGGCAGTCGTGGCGATTGCATACTGGGCATACCGCATTTACCGGGCGGATAAGCCCGCGGAACCGGAGCGGGCGGAAAGCGCGCAGACCGATGATGCGCCTGCGTCCTGCGAGTAGCGACACAATTATGCGACGGGGATGGCGCTATAGTGCAAACGCCGCCCCGTCGAATCAGCTTTGGAAGGGGAGGGAATTACCATGGAAGGAAAACAGCCGGATGCGGCGGAGGTCGCACGGAAAAAGACGTTTAACAAAAACAAGTGGATATTCTCGGCAAGCGGCGTCGGGCGCGATATCTGTTACCAGCTTATTGCAACGTTTTTATTGACATATATCCAGTTCGGCGTATCGCTTACGCTGGCGCAATTTACGATGGTGAGCATTATTATCGGCGTCGGCGGCAGAATTTGGGACGCGATCAACGATCCGTTCATGGGCGCGATCATCGAGGGATCGCATTTCCGCAGCGGCAAGTTCCGTCCGTGGATTCTGATCGGCGCGCTTAGCTGCGGGCTTGCCATCATGCTTATGTTCGGCGTGCAGAGCATTCCCGGCTGGCGGTTCGTGGTGTTTATCAGCATCCTGTACCTGCTGTGGGAATCGACGTTTACAATGAACGACATCGGATACTGGTCGATGCTGCCGAGCCTGTCCTCCGTGAAGGACGAGCGCAATACCGTTACGACGCTGACCGTGCTTTTCGCGGGCGTCGGCGCGATTATTGCGCAGGGCGTAATCCCGATGGTTACGGTCGGGGACGTGCGCGCGGGCTATCGTATGGTCGGCCTTGCCGTCGGCCTCATATTTGCGCTAAGCGGCGTTACCGTGTTCTTCGGCGTGAAGGAGACGCCGCGCCCGAAGAAGGAGCAGACCGAAAAATTCTCGATGAAAAAGATGTGGCTGACGATCCGCCGGAACGACCAGATTCTGTGGATTACGCTGTCCATGCTCTTTTACAATATTGCCAGCGCGATGCTGACGGCGTTGGCGGCAAACCTGCTCTATATGGAGCTTGGCTACAACGGCACACTGTACTTTTACGTTGTCGTTGCATACGGGGTCACGAGCGTGCTTGTCAACGCGCTCTATCCGGCGCTGGTCAACAGGCTTGGCCGCGTGAAGCTGCAAAACCGCGCGATTCTCGCCGCGATCATCGGGTATCTGCTGCTCGCCGCGATGGGTTGGACAAGCGTTCTGCCGTTTAACATCTGGCTGCTTTGCGCGTTCGCCGTCCTGATATCCGCCGGGCAGTCGCTGTTCTACATGGCGTCAATCGTAAACATGACCAACTGCGTGGAGTACAACGACTATAAGTTTGGCGAACGCAGCGAGGCGGTCGTATCGACGCTGCGCCCGTTTATGGCAAAGTTTGCTGCGGCGGTGCATACGCTGCTTATTACGCTTGTGCTCGCAATATCCGGCACATTCCTGCTTAGCCAGTCCATCAGCACGCTGGAAACGCAGCGCGACTTCTTTTCGAAGATTCCGGACGAGGCTACGCAGGCGGCGTATATCGAAACCGTGCAGTCATATTTGCAGGAATACGACGGGCTCACCATCGGTACGCCGGAATATGACGCGGCGGCCGCGGCGGTCGGCGCGAAGATTGACGAGAACGCAGTTATGCGTACCTATCAGATCGACCCGCAGTACATCCCGGCGCTTGGCGACGCAATGGTGCAGATGACGCAGGCGGATGGCGAAGCCGTCTACCTGGGGCGGCTCAAAGAGATCGACCCGGCGCAGCTTGCGACGGACGACGGCGCAACCTATTCGCTGGAGGTGGGCGACCTTACGAACGGACAGGAAAGCGCGGCCAATTTGAACTTCCGCGACAAAGGTACGCTGGCGATGCGCATCTGGCTTCGGATAGCGGTGACGCTCGTACCGATCATACTGCTGATTGCCGCGCTGCTTGTGCAGCGGAAGAAGTTCATTATCGACGAGGACTACTATGATATGATGATTGCGGAGATCAACCGCCGAAAGGAAGCGGAAGCAAAAGCGTAAGCGCAAAAGAGGAGTCCAAAGAACAAGCGCGCCGGCCGGTTGGCCGGCGCGCTGCCGCGTTAAAACACATCGAAATCTTCCGGAACCGGCGCAATCCGGTCAAGCGCCGCGCCCGTAAGCGGGTGGACAAGATGGAGCGTATAGGCGTGCAGCGCGGGGCGGAGGATGCGGCTGTCCCGCTTTCCATAGAGCCAGTCCCCGACAAGCGGATGCCCGATTGCGGCCATATGCACGCGCAGCTGATGCGTCCGGCCCGTGCACGGGGTCAGGGCAAGCAGCGTGCGGCCGCCGCGTACGGCAAGCACGCGATATTCCGTGCGCGCGGGAGCGCCGTCGTCCGTGACGGCGCGCTGATAGGTGGAGCCTGCCGCAAAGCCGATTGGAAACGTAACGGCGCCCTCCGCCGGGCTGACGACGCCCTCCGCGACGGCCAGGTATGTGCGCGTAAAGTCCGGCGTATGCAGCATGCGCCGGAGCCGCTCATGCATATAGCCGTTCTTTGCGTAGGTCATGACGCCGGTGGTGCCGCGGTCAAGACGGCTGACGGGATGCGGGAATTCGTCGGGGGGAAGATAGGCGGAAAGCGCGTTGTCAAGCGTTAGCTCGTCAGGCCGGCGGTTGTCGGCATGCACGGTTATACCGGCGGGCTTGTTGAGGATGAGGATGTCTGCGTCCTCGTACAGAATGGCAAGCGGCATCGTCATGGGTACGGCGCGGCGCATGCCGGGCGGGTCGCCGATTGCGACGGCGAGCACATCGCCGGTATGGACGATATGCGTGACATAGACCGGTTCTCCATTGAGGCAGATGCCGTTATTGCAACGCTTCAGCCGGGATATGCGCCCGCCGGACAGGCACAGCTCCCGCAGGAGCAGGCTTTCCACGCGGCGTCCGTCCGAGTCTTCGGTAACGGTGTGCGTAAGCGTTCGCATCGATCAGGCCCCTTGCTTGAGCGCCTTCCGGATGCGCTTCCAGTCCGGGCAGAACCGGTCCATGAGCGCATAGAAATGCGCGTTGTGAGAGGGCTCGTGCAGGTGCGCCAGCTCATGCAGCATGACATAGCGAAGATAGACCGGCGCGCGGTGCGCGAGTTGCAGGTTGATGGTAATCGCGCCGGATTGCGTGTTGCAGGTGCCCCAGCGCGTCTTCATATCCCGGATTTTCCATGCGGACGCATGCTTGCCCACGATCTGCTCGCATGCGGGCGCAAGCTGCTCGACGGCGCTTGTCAGCTGCTTTCGCAACCAATTATGCAGCGCGTGGCGGCGGTCCTCCTCCGTACTGCCCTGCGGCATGCTTAGGCGGATTTCATCCGGCAGGATGTCGATATGCGTGCGCTTGCCCGCCTCCGTTACAGCAAGGCGGAACGGCTGGCCCCAGATATAGACGGTTTCGCCCGATGTAATAAGGCATGGCTCCGGTTGCCGGCAGGCGGCTTGCCGCTGTCTGGTAAGCCAAGGCAGGCGGCTTGCCGCAAAGCGTTCGATGACGGCGTCCGGCATGCGCAAAGGCGCGGTTAACAGCGCCTCACCGTCCGGATGCACGCGCAGATACATGTTTTTGATGCGCTTTCGCTCGACGTTGATCACAATGCCTTCGAGCGTAAGCTGATAGGCGTTTTTCATAGCAATGTAACCATACCACCGATGCATTGCGCGGGTCAATGGGAAATGACCGCATCGGAAAGCCGCTGGCGGACGGTTCAAATAGAGCCCCTTTTCTTGACGCAAAAGCGCGAATCTGCTATAGTGATAGGCATTGAAATTATGTCCACAGCCCGCCCTTTGCCTGTAGGCGGATACGCTTGCAGGATACAGCCGCAGCGAGCGAAAAGTGAAACTGGAGGTAGACAATGGGATTTCGGATTTTCATGTCTCCACCGCACATGGGCGGCGAAGAGATCAAATATGTGCAGGAAGCGTTCGATACGAACTGGATTGCGCCGTACGGGCCAGCGCTCAACGCGTTTGAGGCGGAGATGGCTTCGCGCGTGGGCGTTGCGGGCGCGCTTGCGCTGACGTCCGGCACGGCGGGCATCCACCTTGCGCTGCGCTGGTACGGCGTCGGACAGGGCGATACGGTGTTCTGCTCGGACTTCACGTTTGCGGGCACCTGCAACCCGATTGTGTACCGCGGTGCGGAGCCGGTGTATATCGACAGCGAGCCGGACACATGGAACATGTCGCCCACGGCGCTGAAAAAAGCGTTCGACTGGGCAAAGAAGCAGGGCAAGCTTCCCAAGGCGGTCATCATCGTCGATCTGTACGGGGAGAGCGCGGATTGGGACGCGCTGCTGCCGATTTGCCGCTCGTACGGCGTGCCGGTGATAGAGGATGCGGCGGAGGCCGTCGGCTCCTCCTACAAGGGCAAGATGTGCGGGTCGTTCGGCGATATCTCCGTATTAAGCTTTAACGGCAACAAGATTCTGACGACTTCCGGCGGCGGCATGGCGCTTTCGCAGGATACGATTGCGATCGAAAAGATGCGCTTCTGGTCGACGCAGGCACGGGAGCCGTATCTGCATTATGAGCACAAGGAAGTCGGCTACAATTACCGCATGTCAAACGTCTGCGCCGCAATCGGGCTTGGGCAGCTGGAGTTTTTGAACCAGAAGATTGCAATCCGGCGCGATATCCACAGGCGCTATAAGGAAGCGTTCACCGGCATTCCCGTGCACGTTAAGGAGCATGTGCTCAAAAGCAGCAGCAACTGCTGGCTGAATCTGCTTTATATTGATACGGACGAGATCACGCCCGCGCAGCTTGTTACGCGGTTGCAGAATGCGGAGATTGAGGCGCGTCCCTCCTGGAAGCCGATGCATTTGCAGCCGGTCTTTGCGGGCTGCAAGAGCTTTTCGCATTATGACGGCACGTACTTTTCCGACGAAGCGTTTGCGCACGCGGTCTGCCTGCCGAGCGGCGACGGAATGAGCGCGGCCGACCAGCAAACGGTCATCGACGAGGTGCTTGCCTGCTTTGACGCGCTGGCGAAAGAGGAATAGCGAACCGACCGGGAGAGGGCATTGGAGAGAGACGAACGGAAAAAGCCGTATCTATACATAAAGCGCGCGCTGGATATTCTTTTAGCGGCGCTGCTTGCGATTCCGGCGTTACTGTTCATCGTACCGCTGTATGTTCTCATAAAGCTTGACGACCCGAAGCATCACGTTTTTTTTGTGCAGGAGAGACCCGGCTATAAAGGAAGAATATTTCACCTTGTCAAGCTGCGCACGATGATCGTTGCCGGCGAGGATGATCCCGGCAATATTCCGGACCGGGACCGGCTTACGCGCATCGGAAAGTTCATCCGCACCTACAGCCTGGACGAGCTGCCGCAGATTTTCAACGTCCTGATCGGCGACATGAGCTTTATCGGCCCGCGGCCGCTGCTGGTGCAGTATCTGCCGTACTATACGCCGGAGCAGATGCGCCGCCACGACGTCCGGCCGGGCATATCCGGCTGGGCGCAGGTAAACGGGCGCAACGAGCTTTCCTGGGAGCAGAAGTTTGAACGCGACGTTTGGTACGTGGATCACATCAGCTTTGCGCTGGACTGCAAAATTCTGTGGATGACGGCGGTGAATCTGCTGCGGCATGTGGACGTCAACCCGGATTACGGCGACTCCACAACGCTGTTTCGCGGGCATGTGGACCGGCTTAACGAAGAGGAGCCGCAGGCGCAGACGGAAGCCATCAATCCGCAGGAACCATGAAAGGCAAGGGTGCGAGCGCCTGCATGCAGGATGTTTTTTTTCAAACGGAATACGGAAAGCTGTATGAAAGCATTGACGGCGGCGTATGCGAGACGTTCGATTTTTCGTGCGCCTACGGCAGCGTCCGGCATATGTTTATCAAAAGGCCTGTCCCCTGGCTGGTGGACGGAAGGCAGTATTACGATATCCGCACGCCGTACGGATACGGCGGTCCGGTCGCAAGCGATGTGACGGACATAGACGCATTGGCGGAGGCATATAACGCCGCTTTTGCCGAGTATGCCGCGGACAGCGGTATTGTGAGCGCGTTTATTCGCTTTCACCTGTATGACAACGTCGATTTGCGCGTGCGTTACGGCCCCGAAACGGTCTATATGCAGGATAATATCGTATGCGATTTGACGCCGCCGTTGCCGGAGCAATGGATGCGATTTGACCATAAGGTGCGAAAGAACGTAAACCGTGCGGTGCGCGCGGGGCTGTCGGTGCTTGTGGACGCTGCGGGGGAGCGGCTTGACGATTTTTTGCGCGTTTACTACGACACGATGGAGCGCAACCACGCCGGTACGTACTACTATTTTGACCGTACGTATTTTACGGCGATACGGGATACTTTGCCCGGCCGGTACTGCTATTTCCATGTGCTGGAGGACGACGCAATCGTCGCTACAGAGCTTTGCCTTTGCTCGGATAAATACGTATATTCGTTCCTCGGCGGAACGCTTGCGGAGCATTATGCCAACCGCCCGAACGATTTACTAAAGCATGAGATCATACGCTGGGGCAAGGAAACCGGACGGGAGAAGTTCATTCTTGGCGGCGGCTACCATAAGGGCGACGGCATCTATAGCTACAAAAAGGCGTTTGCGCCGTACCCGGAGGGGGAAGTGCCGTTCTATGCCGGGAAAACCGTGTATAATCCGGAGGTTTACGGAAAGCTTGCCGCACGCGCCGCAGAGGGGAAATCGCTGGACGAAGGGTACTTTCCGCTGTATCGCGGGTAATGCGTAGATCGACGCTGTATGCAGGGGAAATAACAGGGAACCGAGGATGCTTCATTGAATATAGCGCCTGAAAAGAAAACGTTTATTGTAAATGTGCTGCAAAATGCGGTGGCTACGGCAATCCCGCTGATTGCATTGCAGCTTTTTGTCCTGCCGAAAATCAGCGAGCAGATGTCTCCGTCGGCATACGGACTGATGCTGACGCTTGTCAGCGTGATTTCCCTGGTAACGACATGCTCTGGCGCATCGCTCAACGATGTGCGGCTTTTGATGAACCTCGACTATGAGGAAAAAGGGTTTGCCGGCGATTTTAACATCCTGATTTCCATCCTGACCGTGCTTGGCGCAACGGTGGTCGGCATATTTACGGCCATATATTCCGACGGCGCAGGGGCGAAAGAAATTGCGGGCATGGTCATAATCGGCGTACTGGCCGTTCTATATCAATACTATCTGGTCGGGTTCCGGCTGGCGTTGTCGTACGGCAAGATTGCGATCAACAGCGTGATTCAGACGGCGGGGTATCTCATCGGGTATTGGCTGTTTCGGCGGACAAATCATTGGCAGTGGGTCTATATCATGGGCTATGGATTGAGCGATGCGTACATCCTGCTTTCCACAAAGCTGATTCATGAGCCGTGGAAGCGTACGCCGCTATTTACGGTAACCAGCGCGAAGGAGGCAGTGCTGCTTGTTTCGTCGCTGCTGAACGCATCGATTTCCTATATTGACCGGCTGCTGCTGTACCCGATACTTGGCGGCGAGGCGGTAACGGTATACTATGTTGCGACGCTTTTCGGCAAGATGGTATGCGTGGCGGTGAACCCCGTTACGGGCGTGATGCTGAGCTTCTTTTCCAAAATGAAGCGACTGAAAATGGACACGATGACCAAGCTTTTGCTGGCAAGCGCCGCAGTGGGTGCGGCGGCGTATGCAGGCTGCATACTGGTCAGCCGCCCGATTCTTGCATACCTGTATCCGCAGGTTGTGGATGCGGCGATGCACATCATCTATATCGCCACGCTCACCTGCGTGGTGGACATGGTCGCATCGGTTGTATCGCCCGTCGTGCTCCGGTTTTGCAACACGAACTGGCAGCTGGCAATCGGTGCGTTTAACGTGGCTTCCTATCTGGCCATATCGCTGACAATGCTGTCGCTGTTCGGGCTGCCGGGCTTTTGCCTCGGCGTTTTGATTGCGTCGCTATTGAAGCTCCTTTTGATGGTGCTGGTATATATCCGCTCGGATCGAAAACAGAAGCGGGAGGAAGCGGCATGAAGATACTGATCGTCGGGTGCAACGGGCAGCTGGGGACGGAGCTGACGGCGGCGCTGCAAGCGGGGCGGACTTCGCTTGGCGCTTTGCCGGATGCGTACCGCGAAGCCTTAGTGACCGGAGTCGACGTCGACACGCTGGACATTACCGATCTGGAAGCGGTGCGGCGATATGTCGCGGGATTGCGGCCGGATATGGTGCTGAACTGCGCGGCGTATACGAATGTTGACGGCTGCGAGACGCAGCAGGACACGGCCTTCGCGGTGAATGCAATCGGCCCGCGCAACCTTGCCCTGGCGTGCGAGGCCGCAGGAGCCAAGCTATTGCACGTTTCGACGGATTATGTGTTCGCGGGTGACGCAAACACGCCGTATACGGAGTATGATACGCCTGCGCCAAGGAGCGTATACGGCGCGACGAAGCTTCTCGGCGAAACGTACGTGCGCAGCTTTTGTTCGCGCTGGTTCATCGTTCGTACGAGCTGGCTGTACAGCGGCACGGGAAAGAATTTTGTAAAGACGGTTTTGCGGATTGGCCGGGAGAAGGGGCGCATCCGCGTGGTGAACGATCAATTCGGCAATCCGACCTATGCAGAGGACCTTGCGCATCATATTTTGAAAATTGCGGCGACGGACGGATTCGGCGTATACCATTGCACCGGCAACGGCATATGCAGCTGGTGCGCGTTTACGGAACGGATATTTGCGCTTGCGGGCGTTGCGGCGTCGGTAGAGCCCTGCTCTACGGCGGAATACGGCAGCAAGACGAACCGGCCGGCGTATTCCGCGCTGGATAACGGCATGCTGCGCATCAGCGTCGGCGACGAGATGCGCTGCTGGGAGGATGCGCTGGAGAGCTTCCTTGGGAAGTACTTGGAAACGGAGCGTGATTGAGCGTGGGAAAGTTCAGCTTTACGGAAACGAAGCTTGGCGGCATGTATATTATCGAGCCCACCATGTTCGGAGATGCGCGCGGATACTTTATGGAAACGTACCAGCTTTCGGACTTTGCCGCGGCGGGGATTTCCAACGCGTTTGTGCAGGATAATCAGTCCAGCTCGCACAAGGGCGTGCTGCGCGGGCTGCATTTTCAGAAGCGGCATTCGCAGGCCAAGCTGGTGCGCGTGCTTTCCGGCGAGGTGTATGACGTGGCGGTGGACATCCGCCCGGACAGCCCGACGTACGGGGAATGGGCCGGCGAAATCCTTTCCGGGGAAAACAAGCGCATGATGTTCATTCCGAAGGGCTTTGCGCATGGCTTTCTGGTGCTGAGCGATACGGCAGAATTTACATACAAGTGCGATGACTTTTACCATCCGGAGGATGAGGGCGGAATTCTTTGGAACGATCCGGATATCGCGATCGACTGGCCCTTGCACCTCGTGGACGAATTGACCATTTCGGAGAAGGATCGCAGCCAGCCCGCCTTCAAAAGTCTGCGGCCCGGCGTACCGGCGGGCGAGAAGTGATGGGGCGGTAAGCTATGTATAGTTGTACGGATGTTGTAGCGGTTATCGTTTCGTGGAATTGCGGCGGCGGCATTTTCGACTGCGTGCGCGCGCTGTGCGCGCAGGTTGCGGAAGTGCTGATTCTGGACAATAATTCAAGCGGAGAAAGCAAAAGCATACTCCAGCAACTGGAGGGGGAACCGGCGTGCACGGTCCGCTACGGAAGCGAAAACGCGGGCATCGCGGCAAGGCTGAACGAAGCGCTTTTGTATGCTGCGGAAGGCGGATACCCGCTGCTGCTGACGATGGATCAGGACGCGGTTTTGCATGACGGCTGCGTGCAGAGCATGCTGGACGTACTCAACGCGTCGCAGGAAATTGCGGCCGTCGGCCCATACCAAAGCACCATCCGTAGCGTTGGACAGCATCCCGAAGGATACATCATAAAGGACTATTTGATTACTGCCGGATGTCTGGTGCGTGTGCAGGCGGCGAAAGCGTGTGGCGGTTACAGGACGGAGCTGTTTGTCGATCAGGTGGATATCGCGTTTTCGCTTGCCCTTCGGGCCTGCGGCTACAAGCTTGCGCTTTCGGTCGACGCCGGCATGGAGCATGCGGTTGGCGTGTATGAAACAAGGCGGCTATGCGGATTGCAGCTGCGGTATTTATCGCATTCGCCGGACCGTTATTACTCCATGTTTCGAAATACGCGCTTTACGGTTCGCAACTATTGGAAGCGTTTTCCGCTGTTTTGCTTGAAAATGCTGCTTGTGCAGGACATAAGCGGATTGCGCACAATACTGGAAAAGGACGGCTGCCGGAAGGTTTGCCGCGCATGGAAGGGCATTTTTGACGGATGGCGGATGGACTGCGGCGCGCAGGACAGAGGGCTGTAACGCGCCATTACGGTTCGCGGAATGGCAAAAATGTGACATGCAGCGGAAAGTGGGCCGAAAGCCCCTACGTTTGTTTGACAACCCCTGTGCAAGCAGGTATAATGCATTCGTTTGACATGGAAAAGCAAGGAGATCGGTTATTATGAAACGTACCCGTATACTGGCAATGCTTGTTGCACTGCTGTTGGTTTTATCCCTGGCAGGTTGCGCGAAGAGCAAGCCCGCCGCGAAGGTTGGCGACCGCGAAATAACGGTGCAGCAGCTGGAATCTTCGTATAATAACAGCTCGGCCTACGCCCCGTATTATGGCTATGCGCTGGATACGGCGGAGGGTGTGGAAGCCTATCAGGATTATCTGCTCGAATCGATGCTGCAATCGCTGGTCGCCGCTTATAAGGCGCGTGAGAATGGCGTTACGCTGACCGAGGAGGAGCAAAAGACCGCGCAGGAATCTGCGGACAAGAGCTATGAGGACACTTACCAGACGTTTGTCGACGCGGCGGAGCAGTCCGGCTCGGCCGACGTTGCCGCGTATGCGCAGAAGCTTTTTACCGACACGCTTGTGCAAAACGGCACAACGGTTCGCAAGCTGAAAAAGGAAATACACACCGAGGCGGAGGACAACCTGCTAATCGAGAAATACCGCGCGCAGATTCTGGAGCCCGTACAGATGAACGCGGAGGAGCTGAAAGCGCTTTACGACGAACAGCTCGCAAGCCAAAAGGAACAGATTACGGCCGACCCGGCGCAATACTTTGCGCTGGAGGCGAACGCCTCCTATGGCTACGGCTATCCGGTGCTGTACGTACCGGAGGGGCTGTTCTACGTCAAGCATATCCTTGTCGAGGATGAAGCGACCGCAAAAGAGGTCATGCAGAAGATCGACGAAGGCGGCGATTTTGACGCGTTGGTCACGGAATACGGCACGGATCCGGGCATGGAAAGCAACCCGGACGGCTTTGTAATCGGCGAAGGCGCGAGCTATGTGGAGGAATTCCTTAACGCTGCGCTGGCGCTTGAGAAGGAAGGCGACGTGTCCGAGATTACACAGTCTACCTATGGATATCACATCATCAAGCGGTACGCGGACGTGCCGGCGGGGGATGTTGCCTATGCGGACGTACAGGCGGCGTTCGACGCCTATGCGCAAAGCCTCGTGGACAGCGAAACCTACAATGCCGAGGTCGAGGCGTGGATGGCGGACCCGGCGGTTGTGACGCGCTATCCGGAGAATTACCGCTACATTGGCAAGGATGCGCTTGCGGCAGCGGCGGCTGCTGCAACGGCGGAGCCTGCTGCGGCAACGACTGCGGAGCCTGCTAATGAGACGGAGGCTGGTGCGGAGTGAAAAAAAGCGTGCGCCTGCTCTGCCTGATTCTGGCGGGCATCATGGTGTTTGGCACCCTGTTCTCGCTGATTGTATCCTGCGCCGCATAGCCGAAAAGGCTCCGGCGGCAAAGGAAGATATAGAACGCAAAAATCCCGCTGTGCATGCATGGCGGGATTTTGTTGCGGGACAGGGCGTTGCTTCCGCGACAGCCCGCAACAAACTGTTATAAGTTATTTAACATTTTTCGGCAATGGGGTTTGCTATAATCTATGTGTAAACCATACATAGGAGATACGACCCGTGAAAGCGATCCTCTTAACCTGCAATACCGGACAAGGGCATAACGCGGCGGCGCTTGCCATCAGTAATACGCTGACCAATCGGGGCATTTCCTGCGAAACGGTCGACGCGCTTGCCTTCCTTGGCGAAAACGTGTCCGACGCGATAGCCGGGATGTTTGTCAATATCGCCGTCAAGACGCCGCGTGCGTTCGGTTTTATGTATCAGGCGGGCGAGTTTTTAAGCTCCGACAAGCGAAAGTCGCCGGTATATTATGCCAACGCGCTCTATGCGGAGAATTTGCATCGCTATCTTGTCGAGCATGCGATCGATGCTGCAATCTGCCCGCACCTGTTCCCGGCGGAGGCGCTGACATATCTTCGAAGAAGGAAGGAGCTTACCACAAGGTCGTATTTTGTATCCACGGATTATACGTGCATTCCGTTTCTGGAGGAGACGGATATGGACGCGGTCTTTGTGCCGAGCGCCGACCTGATTCCGCAGTTTTTACGCCGCGGCGTCAATCCGGACGCGCTCGTCGTATCCGGCATTCCCGTATTGGAAAAATACCGGTTTTCCACCAGCCGCGCGGACGCGCGCAACACGCTCGATATTCCGCCGGACGTGCCCGCCTTTTTGATCATGACGGGCGGCGAAGGTTGCGGAGACCCGGTGCTGCTTACGCGAAAGCTGATCGAACGCAGCAAGGGCGCCGATATTCGCGCCATTGTCATGACCGGCCGCAACGCGCAGCTTGGCGAAACGCTGCGCCGCCGGTTTGAAGGCGACCCGCGCGTCGTTACGGTGCCGTTTACGGAGCAGGTTTCCCTGTACATGGACGCGTGCGATGTGCTTTTAACGAAGCCCGGCGGGATTTCCAGCACGGAGGCGGCGGTCAAGCACATTCCGATGATTCATACGTCGCCCATCCCCGGCTGCGAAACGCTCAATGCACAGTATTTTTCGGAGCGCGGCATGTCGATTCTGTCGACGAGTGCGGACAGCGCTGCGGATAACGCCATCCGTCTCGGCGTTGACGCGATGCAATGCGCGCGAATCCGGCAGGCGCAGGCGCAGTATATACCGGACAGCGCGGCGGATCATATTGCGGACGTCATCCTGCACGATTTTCCGGAGGCGGCCCAGCCGGCGCCGGAGACGGAGGAGATTCCCGCTCCGGCGCTTGCGGATGCTGCGGGCGCGGAGGAGAACCCCGCCGCAGTGTGACGCAAAGAAGATACGTAACCGGCGGATATGGATTTGCCGGAAAGAGGCTGCGGCAGGCAGCCTCTTTTTTTGCGGCGGCGCGCTGCATGTTTGACTTGCCGCAGGGCAAGTGCTACTATCAAGGCATATTGCATTATGCGCTGCGGGCGGTTACCGCGGCATGAACGGGGGATAACGCTTGCTTACACAGGGCGAAATGGAGAAGCTTTTGCAATTGGCCTGTGCCGACGGCGCGGACTTTGCGGAGCTTTTTGTCGAGGATACGGAAGCGACGAGCGTACAGCTTGTTGCGGGCAAGGTCGATACGGCAAACTATGTGCGCATCAACGGCGCGGGCATTCGTGTGCTTTGCGGCGAAAAGAGCGCGTATGCCTATACGTCGGATACGTCGGACGCTGCATTGCAGGATACGGCGCGCGCCGCAGCGGCCGCGCTGCGCACTGCGCAAAGCCGCAATGTGCCGGAGATCGCCTTCTCCATGCGGCAATATGCGACGATGCAGGAGATTCCGTTTGCAGGCGTGGAAAACGACAGGCGCGTGCGACTGATTCGCGACGCGGCGGCAGCGGCGGGCGCGGTTTCTGCCGAGATATCGCAGGTGGTCGCGGGCTACGCCGACAAGGTGCAGCGCGTAACGATTGCCAACAGCGAAGGACTGCTTGTTACCGACGAGCGCCCGCGTACGCGCGGGTATGTGCGCGTTGTCGCCATGCAGAACGGCATTGCGCAGACGGGCTTTGAAGGCCCCGGATGCTGCCGGGGGTTCGAGGCCTACCGGGACGCTATCGACTTAAACGAGGCGGGCAGGCAGGCCGCAAAGACCGCGGTGACGATGCTGCATGCGCCGGAGTGCCCGTCCGGCATGATGCCGGTTGTCATTGACGGCGGATTCGGCGGCGTGATATTCCATGAGGCGTGCGGCCATTCGCTGGAGGCGACGGCGGTCGGCAGGGGCAACAGCGTGTTCTGCGGCAAGCTGGGACAAAGAATCGCTTCGGAGCGCGTTAGCGCAGTAGACGACGGCACGCTGCAAAACGAGTGGGGCTCGATCAACGTAGACGACGAGGGCGCGCCCGCCCGGCGCAATCTTTTGATTGAGAACGGGATTTTGCGCGGCTATCTGATTGACCGGCTGGGCTCCAGACGCATGCAGATGCCGGTAACGGGCTCCGCGCGCAGGCAAGGATACGCCTATGCGCCGACCTCGCGGATGACGAATACGTTTATCTGCCCAGGCGCCGACGACGAAGAAGAGATGATACGGTCGATGGGCGACGGCCTGTTTGCCAAACGCATGGGCGGCGGCAGTGTGAACCCGGCGACGGGCGAGTTTAACTTTGCGGTGAGCGAAGGATACCTTGTGAAAAACGGCGTCATCGTTTCCCCCGTGCGCGGGGCGACGCTCGTCGGGCGCGGGGAGGAGATTCTCCTGGCCATTGACCGCGTCGGCAGGCGCATGTGGATGTCGCAGGGTATGTGCGGGTCGATCTCCGGCTCCGTTCCGACAAACGTCGGGCAGCCGCGCATCCGGGTATCCGGCATTACGGTAGGCGGAAAGGGGGGCGCGCTATGAACGGAAGCGAGACGTTTGAGCGGGCGCTGCTTGCGGAGGCGAAGCGGCAGGGCTGCGGGCAGGCGGAAACATACTATGCGGCGCGGGACGCCTTTTTCGTGGATGTGCAGGGCGGCGAACCGGAGCGCTACAGCGTAAGCCGGACGTGCGGCATAGGATTGCGCGTACAGGTGGACGGGCGCGACGGTTATGCGTATACGGAGCGGTTCGACGCGCCGGAGACGCTTGTGTGCCGCGCAATGGACAACGCGCGTACGATTGAGGATGACGACGCGCACCCGATGCAGGGCGCGCAGACATATGCGGAGGTTGCCGAGCGGCAAACGGCGCTGGACGGGCTGGATGCGGCGGGCAGGATTGCGCTTGCGCAGGAGCTGGAACGGCAAACGCTTGCGCAGGACAGCCGCGTGCAGCGCGTTGTGGCGTGCGCCGTGCAGACGTCCGGCGGCGAAGCGGCGCTGCATAACACGCTGGGACTTGCCGCAAAGCGGCGTACGCGCGCAGCGTATTGCTATGTGGAGCCGCTTGTGGAGGAGGACGGCGAGGTACAGACGGGCTTTGCGTTTCGCATGGGCATGGCCGCTCGCGACGTTGCCGGTTGCGCAATGGAAGCGGTTGCGGACGCGCTGGGCAGGCTCCATGGAAAGCCTGTGCCGTCCGGCGGGTATCGGGTGCTGCTTGGCGGCTATGCGATGGCGGACCTTCTTACCGCGTTTGCCTCCGTGTTTTCCGCGGAGCAGGCGCAGAAGGGGTGCTCCCTGCTGGCGCAGCGGGAGGGGGAGGATATTGCGGCAGGCTGCGTTACGCTTGTTGACGACCCGTTCGACCCGGTTGCGCCGCGCGCCTTTGACGGGGAGGGCACGCCCTGCGCGCGAAAATGCATCATCGAAAACGGCAGGCTTATGACGCTTTTACACAACCTCAAGACGGCCGCGAAGGCGGGATGCGCCTCCACCGGCAACGCGTCGCGCGCGTCTGCCGCATCCGGCGTGGACGTAGCGCCGTCGGTCCTCCGGCTTATGCCGGGGCAGGAGACAAATGACGCGCTGCTGTCGCGCCTTGCTGACGGGCTTGTGATTACGGAATTGCAGGGGCTGCACGCGGGCCTCAGCGCGGTTTCCGGCGACTTTTCGTTGAAGGCGGCGGGCCGCCGGATCGAAAACGGCGTGGATACGGGCGCGGTGGGCGGCGTTACGCTTTCCGGCAATTTCTTTACGCTGCTGCAAGATATCGAGGCGGTGGGAAGCGACAGCCGTTTTACGATGCCGGGAAGCTTTTACTGCGCAAGTCCGAGCGTACTGATACGGAAATTACAGATAGCGGGGGAATAACATGCGGCAGGAAACAAAGGAAAGGCTATATCGCATATGCGGCGCGCTGAATTTTTATCCGCACCTGCACCGGCCGGCGCATTCGTACCTGCTGGCAACGCGCATACGGTTGCGCGGCGCACAATACGAAAACCTGGGGAAACCGTTGTACAGCTGCAAGGTTGCGTGCAGCGGAGCGGGGAATTCCATCTTCCTTTTGCGGGGCGGTATGTTGCAGAACTGCACGATAACGATCTTTGGCGATAACAACGCAATTACAATCGGGGAAGATGCGTCGGTTATCGGCGGGGAACTGTGTCTGGAGGGCAATAACAACCGGATTATAATCGGCGGGAAAACGGCGATATGCGGAAAAACGCATTTGGCGTGCACAGAAGGCCGCACGATACGAATTGGAGAAGATTGCCTGTTCTCCTCCAATATAACCGTTCGCACGGGGGATTCCCATTCGATACTGGACGCTGACGGCAGGCGTATCAACCCGGCAAAGGACGCAACCCTTGGCAACCACGTCTGGGTGGGAAACGGCGCGATGATTCTGAAGGGCGTTTCCGTTGCGAACGGCTCGATTATCGGCGCGGGCGCAGTCGTAACAAAGGGAAGCGGGGAGGCGAATGTCGTGCTGGCGGGCAATCCGGCGAAGATTGTGAAGCGCGGCGTAAGCTGGAGCATGGAGAGGATAAGCTGCGAACGGGAATAGGTTTGCGTTCTGCGACGAAGCGATAGCGGGGAACGAATACGATTGCATGCGTACCGGCGCAGACTGGGCGCAGATGCATTGTAGCCTTCGCAACTTTTTTTCCCTTTTCAAATGTTTTTGTTGACATGATGAAATGCTTGTGATATCTTTACTAAGCGCCCCGTTTCGGGGCTCGATTTATGATGTTTTGACCTTGAAATGGAGGCAACCACAATGGCAGCTGATGCACGCGTAAAGATCACACTGGCTTGCACGGAATGCAAGCAAAGGAACTACAACACCTTTAAGAACAAGAAGAACGATCCGGACCGGTTGGAGTTTAGCAAGTATTGCCGGTTCTGCAGGAAGCACACGCTTCACCGTGAATCCAAGTAACGATTCGGGAAGGACGTAAAGAATGGCAACCACTGAAAAGAAGGCTGTTTCGAAGCCGAAGAAGGAAAGCAAGTTTCATCCGATTCGCTATTTCCGCGAAATGTTCGGCGAACTGAAGAAGCTGACCTGGCTTTCCGGAAAAGAGCTCTTGTCCCATACGGCGGCGGTGCTTGTATTCGTGCTGGCGATGGCGGCGCTGATTTACGTATTGGATCTTGCGTTCGGCGGCGCGCTTAAGGCGATCAGCCAGATCAAGATCGGGTAAAGACGTATGACGCAGGAAGCAAAATGGTTCGTGGTGCATACCTATTCCGGGTATGAGAACAAGGTTAAGGAAGACCTTGAAAAATCCGTGGAAAATCAGGACTTGCAGGACATTGTGCTGGAGGTTAAGTATCCCACGGAGGAAACCATCGAAGTTTTGCCCAACGGTAAGCGCAAGACAACTTTACGCAAGGTCTTTCCGGGCTACGTTATGGTCAAGATGCTCGTGGACGTTGTGGAGAAGGAGCGTCCCCCGGAAAAGGGCGGCGGCGTGAGCATTGATTATTCGCTCAATCCGCGCGCCTGGTACGTTGTGCGCAACACGCGCGGCGTGACCGGCTTTGTCGGACCGGGCAGCAAGCCGATTCCGCTGACGGACGAAGAAGTCACGGCCATGGGCGTTGAGCGTATCCCCATCGTGCTCAATATCGAAGTGGGCGAGAACGTGCGCGTCGTATCCGGCCCGCTGGAGAACTTCATTGGCCGCGTGGAGGCGCTGGACGCCGAACGGCAGAAGGTCAAGCTAACGGTATCCATGTTCGGGCGCGACACGCCCGTGGAACTGGATTTCGTACAGGTGCAGAAGCTATAGGCTTCTAACAAAGGCATTACCGGCATATTGCCGATAAGCATACCGTGGCAGGGGGAGGCACCCCGTTTACCACAAAAATAATTGGAGGGAACTGCAATGGCAAAGAAAATTGACGGTTACATCAAGCTGCAAATTCCTGCCGGCAAAGCGACGCCCGCACCGCCGGTCGGTCCCGCGCTCGGCGCAAAGAGCGTCAACATCATGGCGTTTTGCAAAGAGTTCAACGAGCGTACAGCAAAGCAGGCGGGCATGATCATCCCTGTGGTGATCACCGTTTTCCAGGATCACTCGTACTCGTTCGTAACGAAGACCCCTCCGGCCGCCGTTCTGATCAAGAAGGCAGTCGGTATCGAGTCCGCCTCCGGCGAACCGAACAAGGTCAAGGTTGCGACCATCACCAAGGCGCAGGTGCGCGAGATTGCGGAAACCAAGATGCCGGATCTCAACGCGGCCACCGTGGAATCCGCCATGCGCATGGTGGA
>CAYPLG010000008.1:0-6351 GCA_964411535.1 uncultured Oscillospiraceae bacterium | reverse complement strand
CATCGTTGTGAGCGAGTGAGGGGGACAGGCATATGAAACACGGTAAGAAATATATCGAGAGCAAGAAGTCCATCGATACCGCGAAGCAGTACGATGTACACGAGGGACTGGAGCTTGTGCTCACCACCGCGAAGGCAAAGTTTGACGAGACGATCGAAGCCAGCATCCGTTTGGGCGTTGACCCGCGTCACGCAGATCAGCAGGTTCGCGGCGCGGTCGTACTTCCGCACGGCACCGGCAAGACCGTTCGCGTCCTCGTATTCGCAAAGGCCGACAAGGCCCGCGAAGCGCAGGAAGCCGGCGCGGATTTCGTCGGCGACGAGGACCTCGTCAAGAAAATTCAGACCGAGAACTGGTTTGACTTTGATGTCTGCGTCGCGACCCCGGACATGATGGGCGTTGTTGGCCGCATCGGCCGCGTCCTGGGCCCAAAGGGCCTCATGCCGAACCCGAAGTCCGGCACGGTTACCATGGACGTTGCGAAGGCTATCAGCGATATCAAAGCCGGTAAGGTGGAGTACCGCGTGGACAAGACGAGCATCTGCCACTGCCCGATCGGCAAGGCTTCGTTCGGCGTGGAGAAGCTCGAAGAGAACTTTATGACCCTGATGGACGCCGTTGTAAAGGCAAAGCCGGCGGCTGCAAAGGGCACGTATCTTAAGAGCGTTGTGCTGAGCTCTACCATGGGCCCCGGCGTCAAGTTCAACACCATGAAGTTCTAAGCACCGTTTTCGGGGTTGACAAACGGCCCTGCGGCGTGCTATCGTAACCAAGGTACATATTTCGCCAAAGACAGCCGGCAGCGGGCATACCGCGTAAGACCTGCCGAGGTGAGCAACCACAACTTTGTTTGTATTGCCATCCTCCCGTCTTTGTGCGGGAGGATGATTTTTGTTTGGACACGAGGAGGTGAAACTACAGTATGGCAAATGCAATGAATGTTGCAGCAAAAGCGGAACAGGTGAAAGCCGTTGCGGAAAAGATCGCAAAGAGCGCAAGCGTGGTCGTGTTCGATTATCGCGGACTGACCGTAGCCGAGGATACCGACCTGCGTAACGAAATGCGCAAGGCGGGCGTGGAATACGCCGTTTTGAAGAACGGTATCGTCAGCCGCGCGTGCGAGGCCGCCGGTATCGAGGGCATGCACGATATGCTCAAGGGACCGAGCGCGTTCGCGTTTTCGTATGACGACGCGGTGACCGCAGCCAAGATTCTTAAGAACTTTATCAAAAAGGTAAAGAAGTGCGAGATGAAGGGCGGTATCGTCGAGGGCAGCGTAACGAGCGCAGCGGATCTGGATGCGATTGCGGATCTTCCGAGCCGCGAGGTACTTATCGCTCGTCTGCTCGGCAGCATGATGTCCCCGATTTCCGGGCTGGCTATCGTGCTCGACCAGATCGCAAAGAAGCAAGCGGAATAACCGCGGGTAGAAACAGGAGAACACAAGCGGCTTGACCGCAATATTTGAAAAAAGATTTTGGAGGATAGTATGGATAAGGAACAATTGATTGCTGATATCAAAGCAATGTCCGTTTTGGAGCTTTCTGAGCTCGTAAAGGCCCTCGAAGAGGAGTTCGGCGTATCCGCCGCCGCGACCGCCGTCGCAGTTGCCGGCCCCGCCGCCGCAGCCGAGGAAGTGGAAGAGAAGACCGAGTTCGACGTTGTGCTGACCGAGGTTGGCGCAGAGAAGATCAAGGTTATCAAGGTCGTCCGCGAGCTGACCGGTCTTGGCCTCAAGGAAGCCAAGGACGTTGTCGACAAGGCGCCGAGCAAGGTCAAGGAAGGCATCAGCAAGGAAGACGCAGAGAAAGTCGTCGCCTCCTTCAAGGAAGTTGGCGCAACCTGCGAAATCAAATAATTTCCGTATGTACAGGAACGCTCCGTGGCAAAGCAGCCGCGGAGCGTTTTGCTATGGGGCCGTAACATGGCAAAGGACAAAAAATCTTCTTGCTAAAAATATATGATAGTGTTATTCTATCACCATTATTTTTCCGGAAAGCGAAGGTGACCCGTATGTTGACGCGCAATGACACGATCCCGTACGCCGAATTTGGAGCGGATGTTTTTTCGGACGCGGTGATGCGACAGCGTCTTGCGCCGGATACGTACCGCCGCTTGCGGGAAATTATCGATGAGGGGCGCACGCTTACGTTCGATCTTGCCGGGGAGGTTGCGGAGAGCATGATGGAATGGGCGATGGAGAAAGGCGCCTCGCACTACACGCACTGGTTCCAGCCGATGACGGGCGCAACCGCAGAAAAGCGGGATACGTTCCTTTCCTTTGCCGGGCTCAACAAGGAGCCGTTGCCGTCCTTTTCCGCCAAGGCGCTGATTCGCGGGGAGGCGGACGGTTCCTCCTTTCCGACCGGCGGGCTTCGACCGACGTTCGAGGCGCGCGGCTATACGACGTGGGACTGCACAAGCCCGGCCTTCATCAAACGGGATGCGGACGGCACATGCTGCCTTTGCATTCCGACGGCGTTCTGCTCGTTTTCCGGCGAATCGCTGGACGAGAAGACGCCGCTGCTGCGCTCCATGGACGCGCTTTCCAAACAGGCGGTGCGCGTGCTGCACCTGCTTGGGCATGACGAGGTAAAGCGCGTCATTCCGACCGTCGGCGGCGAGCAGGAGTATTTCTTAATCGAGAAAAGCGCGTTTTTGCGCAGGAAGGACCTTGTCTATACCGGGCGGACGCTGTTCGGCGCTGCGCCGGCAAAGGGGCAGGAGATGTCCGACCAGTATTATGCGGCTACGCCGGAGCGCGTCATTTCGTTTATGGCGGATTTGAACGAGGCGCTTTGGCGCATGGGCGTGCCCTGCAAGACGGAGCATAACGAGGTTGCGCCGTCGCAGTACGAGCTTGCGCCTCTGTTTGAATCGGCCAACGTGGCGGTTGACCACAACCAGATTATTATGGAGATGATGCGCCGCATAGCGGACAGGCACGGCATGACCTGCCTTCTGCATGAAAAACCGTTTTCCGATATCAACGGCAGCGGCAAGCATAACAATTGGTCGCTGATCACCGACAGCGGCGCGAACCTGCTCAAGCACGGCAAGGACGTGGAAACCAACCGCGTTTTCTTCACGTTCCTTATGGCGATTATTGCTGCGGTGGACGAATATGCCGGGATGCTCCGGCTTTGCACAAGCTCCATCGGCAACGAATACCGTCTTGGCGGGCACGAGGCGCCAACGCCGATTATTTCCGTATTTATCGGCGACGTGCTGGCAAGGGAGCTTATGCAGCTTGTCGGCGGCAGCGACGTTGCGCCGCATAAAAAGGAGAGCCTGGACATTGGCGTGTCCACCATCGCGACGCTGCGAAAGGATGATACCGACCGGAACCGGACCTCGCCTTTCGCGTTTACGGGCGACAAGTTCGAATTCCGCATGGTGGGCTCCTCCCAGTCGTTGGGGATGCCCAACACCGTGCTTAACACCATTGCTGCGGAGCATCTTATGCGCATTGCGGACGAGCTTGCCGGCGCGGACGATCTGGAAAGCGCGTGGCGCGGGATTATGAGCAGGCTGTATCATGCGCATAGCCGCGTAATTTTCAACGGCAACAACTATGCGCCGGAGTGGGCGACGGAGGCGGAGCGCCGCGGCCTGCCGAACATCAGCACGACGGTTGACGCCATCCTGGTTACGCAGGATTCTGCCGTGCGGGATGTGTTCAAGCGGCATAACGTGTTTACGGATACGGAGCTGAACGCGCGCATGGAGATTGCTTTAAGCAACTATGCCACGGCGGGCAGGATTGAGGCGACGACCATGCTCAAAATTGCGCGGCAAAGCATTATGCCGGCGGTGGTCGGTTATGCCAATCTGCTGGCGGAAACCTGCGCAAGGGTTGCCGCATGCGGCGTGGAAGCACCCGCGCAGACGGCGATGCTACAGGAAGTCAACCTGCTGCTGGATGCGTGCCGCATGGCGACGGACGCGCTCGACGCCGCGCTGCATTCCCTGCCGAAGGATGCGCAAAGCTGCGCTGCGGCGCGCGTATTCCGCGACGCCGTCAAGCCCTGCATGGAACGCTTGCGCGGAGAGGTCGACAAGCTGGAATGCATTGTCGGCAAGGAGTACTGGCCGATGCCGTCCTATGGGGAAATGCTCTTCAAAATCGAACGCGCGGTAAGGTAGATATTGGGCGACATTGGTTTTCCGAAAAGCTGGCCTACGCCCTACAACCTATGCTATAATCTGTCCATGGGCGTTTTCGTCCATGGACATGTTTCTATCGGGGGGATGGTTACCTGTGATTATCGTGGGAATTTGCGGCGCGAGCGGAAGTGGGAAGAGTACGCTTGCGCGCCGTATCAAGGACTCGCTGGCGTGCACCTGCGTGATTATCGGACAGGACTGCTACTATCGGTCGTATCCGGAACTTCCGTTTGCACAACGGGCCAAGCTGAATTTCGACGAACCGGCGATATTCGACTTTGACGAAATGCTTTCCGACATCGTCGCGCTGGAGGCGGGAAAGCCCATTACGACGAAGGGGTACGACTATGCAAACCATGTGCGTGCGGACAGCGCGGACAAATTGATCGCCCCGCCGGAGGTGTTGATTCTCGAAGGTATTCATATGTTTTATGATAAGCGCCTTTGCGATATGATGGCGCTCAAGGTGTATCTGCATGTGGATATCGATATTTGCCTGCTGCGGCGTATCAAGCGCGATATTAAGGTGCGCGGCCGTACGATCGACAACATTGCGGAGCAGTACATGGAAACCGTCAAACCCATGTATGAAAAGTATATTGCGGACTACATCAACGACGCGGACTTTGCCGTCATGCGCGGCGGAAAGAACCGCATGGCCATCGACGCCATCAGCGCGTATTTAACGACAAAGCTGCTTGCGGAGCGATTTGAGGAGGACGCGCAGCACGCGGAGGACCTGCCGCCGGTCGAACGGATCGAGCTAATGGACTAAGCGATTGGGAAAGGAGCCAACCATGGAAGAGCGCGAAAGAACGGAAGGACGCACCTGGGACGACGTGGAGCGGTCCCTGGAAGCGGAGCATGCACAGCCGTCGGACTTGCCGCCCCGCACGGAAGGGGAGCAGCCGCCAAACGGACATATGCACGGCACGCACGACGGGCATGGGCCACGGCCGCGCGTAGGCAGGGGGCGGTTGACCGTATATTTGTTGTTGACCGTTCTGCTCAACATCGTGCTGGCCGTCTTCGGCTTGTTCATTCTGGGTGTATCCGTAGAAGCCGTCAAGGAGATGCTTTCCGCTGGAAGCATAGAATCGATGCCAAGGCTGATTCTGCTGGTGCTGATTATGATTTCGCCGTTGCTATTGACAATTCTTGGCAACCGGCTTTTGTACTGCGGCATGCGCGGCAGGGGTCGGTTTCCGCGCGGCATTTGGCTGTTCGCGGTGGTACTGGTACTTCTTGTGCAGGCGGGGACTTTCTACGTGGCGTTTACCGCAGGCGCAGTACCGGCGCTGGAATCGTTTGAGGTGCAGTCGTTTACGACGGCGGAATACTAATATGAATTCGCTGCGAAGGCCCGTGCGCGAGGATGATGCGCACGGGCCTTTGTGCAATACCGCGTCAAAACAGCATGTTGCGCGATTGACAAGCGTGTAGCTACCGCCGTATAATGCATTAGGTTAAAAGGATTTAACGGGGGGTATATATGGACAGGCAAGAGAGTTTGGGCGCGCTGCATCCGGGGGAAAGCGGCGTTGTCAAGTCCGTCGGCGCGGGCAGCGCCGCTGTCAAGCGCCGCCTTGTGGATATGGGCATTACGCCCGGTACGGAGATATTTGTGCGCAAGATCGCGCCGCTTGGCGACCCGATTGAGATTCATTTGCGCGGGTATGCGCTGTCGCTGCGCAAGGAGGATGCGGACTGCATCACGCTGCTGAACGCGCAGGAGCGGGCCGCTGCGGAGGCGCAGGTGCGCGCGGAGGCGGAAACGCGCAGCAAACGTGCGGAGGAGGTGCTCAAAAGGCACAGCCAGCCGCAGTCCGACGAGGTTGCGCACAGGAGCGCCGCGCGCCTGACCGACTGGGTGTTGCAGTCGCAGACTTCGGCCTGCCCGGCGGGCGGATGCGCCGCGTGCGCGGGCTGTACGGATATGGAGCGGCGCAAACGGCATGCAAACGGGGATCGCGGCTTTTCACGCATGCACAGGCAGGGACGGATGCGAAATACCGTTGGCCCGATTCGCCGCAACGCGCGTCCGGAGACGGACAATGCGCCCGTAAAACTTGCGCTCGTTGGCAACCCCAACGCGGGCAAGACAACGCTCTTTAACGCGATCACCGGTGCGAAGGAATACGTCGGCAACTGGCCGGGCGTTACGGTGGAAAAGAAGGAACGGCA
>CAYPLG010000007.1:0-35383 GCA_964411535.1 uncultured Oscillospiraceae bacterium | reverse complement strand
ACGGCGACGGCGCGGCCGCCATGCGTTATACGGAGGCGAAGCTATCGAAGATGGCCACCGCCATGATGGCCGATATCGAGAAGGACACCGTCGATTTCTATCCGAACTTTGACGAAACGCTGATGCAGCCGAGCATTCTGCCGTCGCGTTATCCGAATATCCTAGTCAACGGCAGCAACGGCATTGCGGTCGGCATGGCGACGAACATCCCCCCGCATAACCTGGGCGAGACGATTGACGGCCTGTGCGCATTGATCGACAACCCGGATATCACGAGCGACGAGCTGATGCAGTATATTCCCGGCCCGGATTTTCCGACGGCGGGCATCATCATGGGGCGGCAGAGCATTGCGCAGATGTACCGCACCGGCCGCGGCAAGATGCTTGTGCGTGCGCGTACGGAGACGGAGGACTTCGGGGTAAACCGCACGCGTATCGTGGTCACGGAGGTGCCGTATCAGGTCAACAAAGCGCGCCTTGTGGAGCGCATCGCGGAGCTTGTGCATGACAAGCGCATCGAGGGCATCAGCGACCTGCGCGACGAGACCGACCGCACGGGCATCCGCATCGTAATCGAGCTTAAGAAGGACGTCAACGCGACGGTGATATTAAACCAGCTGTACAAGCATACCGACATGCAGACGACGTTTGGCGCGATCATGCTTATGCTTGTGGACGGCGAGCCGAAGATTCTGCCGCTAAGGGACATTCTGTACCATTATCTGGAACATCAAAAGAACGTTGTGCGCCGCAGAACGCAGTACGACCTCAACCGCGCAAGGGAGCGGCTGCACATATTGGAGGGCCTGATTATCGCCCTCGACAATATCGACGAAATTGTCGATCTCATCAAAAAGTCGGCAAACGCCAACGAGGCGCGCGCAAAGCTAATCGAGCGCTTCGGCCTGTCGGAGCGGCAGGCACAGGCAATCCTCGATATGCGTCTGCAACGGCTGACCGGTCTGGAGCGGGATAAAATCGTCGCCGAGGATTTACAGCTGCGGGAGCGCGTTTCGTATCTGGAAAGCGTGCTGGCCGACGAGGGCTTGCTGCTTACGATCATCCGCGACGAGGCAATGGAGATCAAAAACAAGCATAGCGACAAGCGCCGCACGGAGATTTCGCAGATGGTGGACGATATTGATTTGGACGACATCATCCAGCAGGAGGATATGGTCGTCACCATGACGCATCTTGGCTACATCAAGCGCACGTCGCCGGATACCTATCGCGCGCAGCGGCGCGGCGGGCGCGGCGTCATGGGCCAGGGTACGCATGAGGAGGATTGGGCGGAAAGGCTGTTCGTGACGAATACGCATACGAACATTCTGTTCTTTACCAACCTTGGCCGCGCGTTCCGCATGAAGTGCTATGTGATACCGGAGGCTTCCCGCAACGCCAAGGGCTTGCCGATTGTGAACCTGCTGCAAATGCTGCCGGAGGAAAAGATCACGGCGATGTTCCCGGTGCGCGGCGAGGGCGAGGAAGGCTACCTGATGATGGCGACGCGCGAGGGCGTGATCAAGAAAACGCCGGTTACGGCCTTCAACAACATGCGAAAGGTCGGCCTGATCGCCGTCAACCTGCGCGAGGGCGACGCGCTTATCTCCGTAGAGTATGCAACGGGCGACGACGAGTTCATGATCGCCTCGAAGAAGGGGAAGTGCATTCGCTTCCATGAGAGCGACGTGCGCGCGATGGGCCGCACGGCGACGGGCGTGCGCAGCATCAACCTTGACGGCGACGACGAGGTTGTGGACATGATCAAGGTGATTCCGGAAGGGACAATCCTTACCGTGACCGAAAAGGGCATGGGCAAGCGCACGCCGGAGGAGCAGTACCGTGTGCAAAAGCGCGGCGGCAAGGGCATCCTTGTTACGCAGCTGACGGAGAAGACGGGCGATCTTGCCTGCCTGCGCATGGCGGAGGCGGACGAGGATTTGATGCTCATCCGTGACGACGGTACGGTTATGCGCATGCCGCTCGACCAGGTCAACGTCATCAACCGCAACACGCAGGGCGTACGCCTGATGCGCGTTGACGAAGGCACGCGCGTGGTCGCGGTTGCGCTGCTGCCGCATAGCGAGCAGGAGGATGAGACGGAGTCCGCGCCGGAGGCGGAGAACACAACGCAAACGGAAACCGCGCCGGAAACGGAGGCGTAAACATACCGGCGCTGTGTGCCGGAAGCAAGCGAACAGACTAAAAGGAGCTTCCCCGCCGGGGGAAGCTCCCGTTTCATTACGAATATGACACGGCGCGCGGCGGCTTATGCAGCCTTTCGCTTCGGGATTCGCGCGGTGCTAAGCCGCACAACATATCCTGCGGCAAGGAAGAACCAGAGCGCGCTGTATCCGCAAACGTCGCCAAGCGTCAGGTAACAATCCGTACAATCGAGCAGCAGGCAGAAAAGCGGCACGAGCGCGAGGGAGCGCTCCGGTACGGTGCAGACGTCCTTTCCCAGGAAAAACAGGCGGATGGCATGATACAGGACGTATACGGCGAAGAGCAGCGTCAGCAAAAGCCCCGGCACACCGTACGCAACCAGCGCCTGCACCGGCAGCATCCGCATGTTTGCGCCGGAAACGCCCGCCGGCAGATAGGGCGAAAGCCAAGACTCCATCAGCATCGGCGTCGTGCCGGTGAGAAGCAGGCGCGGCTGATCGGTAAACAGGCGCAGCGCCGCACGCCAAAGCGTGACGCGAAGCTGCACAAAGCCCAGCTCGGCGGGCTCCGCCGCGTAGCGCACGGCGCGCGGCATGGCAAGCTTCCTGCCGGCGTCCTGCGCGCCGGTGGACGGGGGCAGTATGGATACGGCCTCCGCCTGCACGGCGGCGGGTGCGGGCGCAACCGCGTCTACCGCGCGCTGCACCGCCCATTGGCCAAGGAAGCAGACGGCGACGGTCGCGGCGGCAAGCAGCAGCGGCAGGAGAACGCGGGATGCGGCCTTTCTGTCCGCAAAGCGCTTGCCTATGGCGAGCAACACGAATCCCCCGGCGCAGACGGCAAAGAGGAGCTGTATAATGACGGCGCCCGTCAGCGCCTGCCCGATATAGAGCACGACCGCTGCGGCAAGCAGCAGGATGCGAACGGGTTTTGAAACGGTTTGGCCGTATACGTACGGCGTTAGCAGCAGCGCAAGCCCCGCCGAAAGCGCAAATGCCGACGGATACAAAAAGGCATACAGCCTGCCGCCCGTATAGGAAATGCCGGTATAATCCGCACCGCCGGGGGACGGAACCGACAGGCCCGTGACCGCCGAAACGACGCCCAGCAGGGATAACGCGGCAATAAGCGCGATGAACAGGGCGCATAGCCCGCGTAAAGCGCGCTTTCCGCCGTCTTCCGGCAAAACGAACGCCATCGGATAGCAGACGCAGACCATCAGCAGCAGCATCAGCAGATATGTCATGAGGGCGGCCGTCTGCTCCTCCGTATAGCGCTGGAATATGCTAAGAACGGCAACGACCGCAAAGCCCGCGATCAGCAGCGGATAGCCCGCGATGCGGTTTACGCGCGCCTGCGTCAGCACGGGGTAGGCAAACGCCGCGTAAGGCAGCGCAAGCAGGTATGCATATACGGCTGCAAACGGCGGATTGGCCGCCGCGAGGCAGCGCAGCAGGATTGTCGCAGCCGCGGCAAGCGTCATATAGAACCGCCAGTCCGTCAGGCGACCGGTCTTTTTATCCATTTCCATTATGCGTCCGCTCCTTTCATGCCGCTTACGGAAATATCGGCAGTCCGTTGTTTTTGGGGGATTAAGGTTGTGGATAGGTAGACCGCGTATCCGCCCGCAAGATAGAACCAAAGCGACGTAAACGAGGATGGCGGCGCAAACCAGAGGGAGATATCCACGACGTCCATCACCGCGTAAAACAGGGGAATCAGCGCGCAGCCGCGCTCAAACAGCGTCAGCCGCCCCGCGCCGAGGAAAAAGACGCGCAGCGCATGGATGCATACGTAGAGGATGAACACGGCGTACAGAATCAATCCGGGTATGCCGAACGCCGTGACCGTCTGGAAGGGGAGGGAGTGCATATGCGGATAGACGGGGTTTAGCGCATCCTTCGAAAGGTACGGCTGCGTATCGCGGATGATGAATACGGGCGATGTGCCGGTGATGAGCTTATACGGTTCATGCCGGAACATATCGATTGCGGATTCCCATACGTCCGTTCTGCCGTTGAGCGTGGAGATGCGAAACAGCAGCGGTCGCTTCGTCAGCTCCGTTCCGGGCGGCGTTGCTTGCGGCGCGGGCGCTTCCGGCATAGCGGCGGCAGGCTGCTGCGCATCGGGCGCTGCGGCGGGCAATTGTGTATCGGGCGCTGCGGCTGCGGACTGCGTCTGCGCGGTGCGCGCGGCAATTGCGGCGGAGGCGGCGTTTGCGCCCCGGATGCAGAAATCCGTACCAAAGTACAGCGCAAGGATTACAGCGCCGGCAATGCAGAAGGAAGCCGCCATGCGGGCGGCCGCCCGCTTTACCGGCAGACGGTCGAGGGAGAAAAGCCAGACGAGCCCGCCGATGCAAACGCTTGCGCATACGATCGGGACACGCGCGTCCGACAGCGCCGCAGCGACATACGCAACCGGCAGACAGAGAATGTACAGTGTGCGCACAACAGGCCGGGGCCGGTCCAGCAGCCGCAGCACACAAAACAGCAGGGTAACGCAGGCGTAGGAGCCCGTTGCAACGCTGCTAACAAACGTACTTAACCGGTGGTCGATTACATACGCCGGCGTATACTGCCCGCCGCCGGGGGAGGGGATGGTAATGCCCGCCAGCGCCGCGAAAACGCCGACGCCGCAGATCACCGTCATGGGAAAGACGAACGCGGCCATGGCCGTATGCAGCGCGCCGGGCATTCGTTCGCGCCCGGCGACGAACGCCATGGGATAACACGTAACAAACAGGAACACCATCGTAAGGAAAAACGAGGTTAGAACGGTATACAAATCCGACGCAAGGTATTCCGGAAACAGGCAGGTGACCGCCGTCCAGACGGCGATGCATACGCACATGCGGAAGCCTTTTTGCCGCCGCACCGCCGGAATTTGCAGCACGGGCGCCGCCAGCATCATGGGCAAGAGCCCGAACAGGTGCGATTGCAGCAGGTGCGTTGCCGGAAACAGCATGACAACGAAGCGCAGCAGCAGCGCAACGACAATGTTGCATGTAAGCGCGGCGTATAGCGGCTTTTGTTCCGTCTGTTCCAAGTTTGTCACCTCCGTAGCCCGTTTGCTTTTGCGCGCGTATCGGCGGCTCCGCCAGAGGATGGCGACGCAGCCGAAAGCGACACGACGTATCCCGCCGTAAGGAAGAACCAAAGATTGCTGTGATCGCCCGCGCCGGAGAAGGAGAGGAACGTTTCAATCAGGTCCACAATCAGGCAAAAGGCGAGCAGCAGCGGCAGCGCGCGCTCCGAAAACGTGCGGCGCGGGTCGGGGCGAAAGAACAACCGCACGGAATGGTACCCTGCATATGCCGCAAAGCCCGCAAACAGAAGCAGGCCCGGCAATCCCAGCGTAATCCAGATAGAGAGCACGATGGAATGCGGATGCGCAAACACGGTGTCGTCAAACGTAAAGTAGCTTTGTACGAGCGGCATCCCGCGCATGGGGCCCGCGCCCGTCCAGAAAACGGAAGGGTTCTCTTTTAGCATGCGGACTGCCGACGCCCAAACCTCCGTTCGCCCGGACAAATTCCCTACGTCAAGGTTCGCCGCGCGGAGGTCGTCTAGGTGCGGAATCAGCGGGTTGAGCAGGTGGGCGGTTATGCGCAGCAGCGCAAAGCATGCCCCGGCGGCCGCCACAGCCGCCGCAGCCGCGATACAGAAGCGTAAAAACGGGGAGCCCTTCGTATTGCGCATGCCGGTAAACAGATAGGCCGCGCCGCCCGCGCATGCGCAGAGCGCCCAGCCCGGCGTACGCGCGTCCGAAAACGCCAGCATCGAAAACAGCACGCCGCCCGCGGCAAAAAGCGCCGCGCGGCAAGCCCTGCCCTTCGTATCCGGCAGAATGAGCAGCAGCAGCACAAGGGCGATTGCGCAGTACAGGCCGCCCTCAATCGGGTTGCAGAACATGTGCATCCGCCGCTTCAGCGGCTCGATGAACACGCCCGCGCCGAGCGCGTCCGGCCCGCCGGGGGAAGGGAGGTATACCCCGCGAAACGCTGCGCTTAGCACCGTTATGGAAAGCGCCGTTATGCACACGATGTACAGAAGCGCCGCCATGCGAAACAACCGGCGGCCATTGCCTGCCGGCAGGACGAACGCCGCCGGGTACGCAAGCAACAGGGATACCGCCGCCATGAGCACATAGGTCATCAACAGCTCCGGGTCGCGGTATTCGGAAAAATGCAGCAGGCAAACGCAGATAATCCAAAGAAACGCGGCGATCAAAATCCGCATCCCGCTTTGCTTTCCGACGTCCGTCATGCCGAGCACCGGCCCGGCGAGGGCGACGCACGCAAGGTTAAAGATGAATTTCCAGCGTTCTTCGTACAGCGGAAAAAGGACCAGCAGCACGCGGGAGAGGATGCTTAGCAGGATTGTCGCCATCAGCAGCGTTTGCCAGCGGATACGCGGCGCGGGCTTTGTACGGTTTGCAAGCGTTTCCATGGGGTTATCCTTCCGCCGGAGCAGTGCCGTGCGCCTTTCTGCCGGCCTTCTTCGGTATCCGCGTTTCGGAGAGATAAACGACATACCCGGCCGTCAGGAAGAAGAGCGGGTTGCTCATCTTTGTTACGTCGGAAAAGGTCAAAAAGATCTCCAGCAGATCCACGCCAAGGCAGAAGACCAGCAAAAGCGGCAGCGTCCGCTCCGAAAGCGAGCATACGCCTTTGCCAAGGAAGAACAGCCGCAGCGCATGGTACAGTATATAACCGATCAGAACCGCAAACAGCAAAAAGCCCAGCACGCCGAAGCTGACCAGCGTCTGAAAATAAACGGAATGCAAATGGAAGAAACCCTCCGCCTCCGTATTCGGCGGAATGTACGGGTCGACGCGCTCCATTACGTGTACGGGCGAAGAACCGAACAGCAGCAGCATAGGATCGGCAAGCATTGCGCGGATTGCGCCCTCCCATGCATAGGTGCGTCCCTGTAGGGTGGAAATGTTCTCAAAAATGGAGCGATCCTTTGTTTCGGTGGCGTACTTGTCCGTATCGCTGAAGGGGTCCTCGCCGTCTGGTTCGGGCTCCGGCTGGGCGTTAGCTTCGGGGCGTAACGCGGCCGTATGCACGGCGACGGGCTGCTCCTGCGGCGCGGGGAGCGCGGCGGCGGCGACGGACAATTGCTTTTCGCCCACCTGGTCCGCCAGGGCGTTGACCGCACGTACGGAAAGACCGGAGCCGAGATAGCTTACTGCGGCGACGGCGCAGGCGATGCCAAGCGCGGCAACGACGCGCAGAAGCTTTTTACCGATTGCAAGCTTGTCTGCCGCAATCAGGTATCCGGCCGCGCCGAAGCAGACGCAGAGGAATACGGTTGCAATCCGTCCGCCGGTAAGCGCCATGGCGACGTAGATAAGCAAGCCGGAAAGTACGCACAGCGCACGAGAAAATACGTTGCGATATCGCAAAAACAGATAGACGAGCAGCAGCAGCGCAAGGCCGCAGAACACCGCCGCTACCGTCGGATACGCGAAGGGCGATAGCCTTCCGTACACAACGCCGCAGGGCTCATATTCGCCGCGCGCGGGATTCTCGATCATGACGCGCGCGATGGCGGTATAGCAGCCGAATGCGCTTAGAACCGTAATTCCAAAGACGAACGATGCAAAAATTGCGGTAAGGGCGTTGGACGCTTTTTGTTCCGGAAGCAAAAACGGAAGCGGATAGCACAGGCAGAAGCTAAACAGCATCATCAAAAAATACGGCAGCAGCTTTGTGATACCGTTAAAATCGTAACGATGGAAAAAGCTTGTAAGCACCGCATAACAGAGGCAGAGCAACATCAGGCGAAAGCCGGTCTGCCTGCACATGGGCGTGTCGTAGACAACCAGCGCGGCGAACGCGACGTACGGAAGGGACAGAATATATTGGTATACGGCCTCCAGCGGCGGGTATACCTGCATAACAATCCGAAAGAACAGACCAAACAGAACGAACCCGGCCATCGCGCGCTGCCAACGCAGCCTGCGTGTCCCGGCGGCACAGAACTCCACGATGCATCCCTCCAAGGCGGCCTTGCCGCAACAGTTCAGATAGTTCAGTGTAGCATATCGAAGGGGGCAACGCAAGGCAAAGGGGAGCGCGGCAAATGATCGGCACGCAGTACCGGTTTTATAAAGGATTTCATATTCACCGCTGCTCCGCCGCACCGGTTCTAGGCGGCGCGCCTTCCGGCGTTCGCGTGCGCAGAAAGGCAAACAGGCAGCTAAGAAGTGCGAATACGGTTACCGAAAGGCCGCGAAACGTGTAAAAATAATGCGTATAGCTGTGGTTCGGCATGACAGCGTACCAAAGCAGCGGCAGGGCGGCAATACCGATGAAGGACGGCACATGTACAGCCTGCGGCGTCGCCTTGACCGCCAGCCGTCCGCGCAGAACCAGATAGGCGCAGCCGGTTACGATGCCCGCCGCCATCAGAAGATATGGCCTGCGCTTGAGCATGCCGACCAGCGCCTTGATTGTTGAAAGGCGCGTAATGTCGCCGGCGCCAAGCTCCCCGCCGCCGGTAAGCGACGTACGCTCCTGCACGGAAAACAGCGCGTCGGCAAACACGTTATTGCCGGTGATGAGTGTGGCAAGCGCCCATTTGGAAACCCACATGGCCGCGTACCCGGCGCCCCAGAATGCGCAGCAAACGATCGCCGTGCGCAGGCTGGATTTGATCGTGGCGTTCTCTTGCAGCAGAAGATAAACCGTAAGCGGGACGCCCAGCGTAACAATCGGGTACGTCAGCAGGTCAAAATAGTTCGTTACGATACCTATAAAGCAGAAGAACAGTGCGCCGCGATCCTTTTGTTGCAGCCATTCGTACCGGCGCAGCAGGAACAAAAGCGCGCCAAGCATCACATAGCAGCATGTGGAAAACTGCATGGAAAGCGGAATCGCAACCGGCGTAAGACAAAGGATGCCCGCCGTCAGCGCAACCGTATAGGTTATTCCCGCGCGGCGAAGCATGAGAACCGTCACGGCAAGCAACACAAACGCCTGCACAATCATGTTGAGTATTCGGATCTGCGGGTAATCAAAGGCTAGCAGTACGGGCTTCAGCACAGCCAGATACCCGTGCCAGTAGCGTGGGTACGTCGTCTGCGGCGCATCCTGCGGCATGCCGTCCTTCGCCAGCGCATCAATATGGTTAATCAGCCAGCTGCCGCCCGTGTATAACGGACGCGGCGCGTCGGCCGCCTGGACGAGAATTCCCGCGTCCGGCTCCTCGCCAATGGCGGTGAGCAGCATCACGGTGTCGGTGAAGTTGTCCAGCATGGATACATGCCAGCCTTCGATCACGCGCGGGTAGCCGCTCTCGTAGGCGATGAGCGCCGCAGAATCTGCCACATGCTTTCGCATGGCGTCCTTCGGCAATGCGTATACGCCAACAAGCAGCGCCATACCGAGCGCCGCCGAAAGCAGCACCAATAGCAGTGCGCGCAGAACCGTTTTCATTCGTATTTGTCCTTATGCCTTTTTGGATTTTTTCGACGGCGTTCCCGGAATGTCGCCCACGCCGGAAAGGACCAGCCGCGGCCGGTACGGGAAGCGCAGCATCTCCGCCTCGTCCGTTACGCCGGAAAGAACCAGCGCCGTATCGAGGCCGGACTCGATGCCCGCGATGATGTCCGTATCCATCCGGTCGCCGATAATTGCCGCATCCTCGCTGTGCACGCCGAGCATCTTCAACCCCGTGCGCATCATAAGGGGGTTGGGCTTTCCGACATAGTACGCCGACTTGCCGGTTGTCAGCTCGATGGGGGAAACCAGGGCGCGGCAGGCGGGGATAATTCCGTTTTCGGACGGGCCGGTCATATCCGGGTTCGTTCCGATAAGCTTTGCGCCATTCTGGATATAGCGCACGGCGCGGCTGATGTTTTCAAAGCTGTAGCTCGTCGTCTCGCCGACGATTACATAATCCGGGTCGACGGTGTTGGTGGTTATGCCCGCGTCGTACAGGGCGTTGAAGAGCCCCGGCCCGCCGATAATGTATGCGCTGCACCCCGGCGCCTGCGATTTGATGAACGCCGCCGTCGCAAGGGCGCTGGTGTAAAAGTGGCTCTCATCTACCTCCAGCCCCATCCGCGCAAGCTTTTGTTGCAGCTCCTTGGGCGCACGCCCGCTGGCATTGGTTAAAAACAGAAACTTCTTGTTCTCCGCGTACAGCCACTCGACAAACTCCTTTACGCCGGGCAGCAGCCGGTCGCCGTGATAGATCACGCCGTCCATGTCGCAGATGAAACCCTTTTTGTTCCGTAAATCCTGCATTGGTTTTCTCCTATTCTCCGCCGCCCTCTTTCCGCGGCGGTACGCATTTTTGCGCCTTCCTTGAAATTGATGCAGTATACCATGTAGGGCGCGTGGATGCAAGCAAAGTCACCAGGTTTTCAAAATCTGCCCGTTTTCAAAAGATCCTGCTTCGTTTCCGTTTCGTACGATGTCGCTGCTTCGGCGTCAGGGGACAATGCGGCGGCTGACTGCCGCAAGCTTTTGCCCGCCCAGCCAGATGGCGTATACCTCCGTAAACCCGTCGATAGGCCAGTCGTTACTCTGCAAAGTTTTGCAGCATGTAGTCCGAATCCTCCAAATATTGGAACGTCAGGCGCGCCGCGTCCTCCTCCGAAAGGCGTACAAGCAGCAGCTGGTCCAGAATTCAGTTCTTATCGACCGTCGGGCCCGTGATGCAGACGCGCGCCATACCGTCGGCAGGCATACAAGCGCTGCTCCGTAATTAGCAAACAGGCGGCTCCCGCGTGCCCTTAGCCCCTTACAAAGAACGCATAGCTCGTTTCATGCGCGTAGGTTTCGCCCTTGCGTAGCACGGTGGAGGGGAATTCCGCATGCGCGGGCGAATCCGGGTAAAACTGCGTTTCGAGGCAGATCGCGTCGCGGCGGCCGAAGCGTTTGCCGCCCTTGCCCATGCGGTCGGTTGTAAAGTTGCCGGAGTATACCTGCATGCCCGGCATGGTCGTGGCAACGCGCATGCCGATACCCGTGCCGGGGGCATACAATTCCGCAACGTCCTTTAACTCGCCCGCCGCGCCGACAAGGAAGTTGTGGTCGTATCCGCCGGCATTGATCAGCTGCGCGCAGTCTTCGCCAATGTCGCGGCCGATGGCCTTCGCTTCGTTAAAGTCGAACGGCGTGCCCGCTACCGGCAGAATCTTGCCCGTCGGCGTGCAGGCCGCGTCGCCTTCCAGAAAAGAATCCGCATGCACGGTCAGCCATTCATCAAGCACGCTGCCGCCGCCGCCAAGGTTGAAGTATGTATGGTTGGTCAGGTTGAGTATTGTATCCGCGTCCGCCGCCGCGTTGTAGGAGATGGTCAGCTTGTTGTCGTCGGACCAGGTATACGTAATCTTTACATACAGCGCGCCGGGATAGCCTTCCTCCCCGTCCGGCGAGCAGCGGGAGAACGCCACCTGCCCGTCGTCCGTAACGGACGCGTCCCAAATGTGCTTGTTAAAGCCGATGTTGCCGCCGTGGAGGTGATTTTCGCCGTCGTTTTTTGCAACGTGATACGTTTTTCCGTTCAGCTCGAACTGCGCGTTGCTCAGGCGGTTGCCGTACCGGCCGATCGCCGCGCCGACATATCCGTTGTTGGCCTCGTATTCCGCAATCGTATCATAGCCAAGCGCCACGTCGACAAGCTTCCCGTTCCGATCCGGCACGAGAATTGCGCGAACGGTGCATCCATAATCCAACAGCTCCAACACGCCGCCCGCACGGTTCTCCATCCGGTATAGCGTAACCTCGCGGCCGTCCTTCGTCCTTCCAAAGGAATGCTCTGTAATCTGCATAGTACCCTCCCCCATTCTCCGTTTATACAGAAATGACGCTTACAAAGTGCGCCGTCCGTTTTCAGTTTTGTAATTTGGCAAGCTCGACCGCAACCTGCGCCGAAAGCCGCGCGTTGTTGAGGACCAGCTCGATGTTGGCGGCAAGGCTGGTGCCGCCCGTAATCTTTTGAATTTTATCGAGCAAGAACGGCGTCGTCTCCTTGCCTTTGATGTGCAGGCGCCCGGCCTCCTGCAAGGCCTCTTCGATCTTTCCGTTGATATAGTCCCCGTCCATGGAGTATGCGTCCGGGATCGGGTTGGCCAGCAGCATGCCGCCGGAAAGCCCCAGCAGGCGTTTGCTATGGAATGCGCTCGCAATCTGTGCAGGCGTATCCATGCGGTAGTCGACGGAAAATCCGCTCTTCTGCGTATAGAACGCGGGCATTTCCTTCGTTTTGTAGCCCAGCACGGTGACGCCCTTCGTCTCCAGATACTCCAGCGTAAGCCCGATGTCGAGGATCGACTTTGCGCCCGCGCATACGACCAGCACCGGCGTTTCCGCAAGCTCCTCCAGATCGGCGGAGATATCCATCGTAACCTCCGCGCCGCGGTGCACGCCGCCAATGCCGCCCGTGCAGAACACCGGGATGCCCGCAAGGTTGGCTACGATCATCGTCGCGGCGACGGTGGTCGCGCCGTCCTCCCCGCGCGACATTAGCACCGGCAGATCGCGGCGGCTCGCCTTGGTTACGGCAAGGCCCTTTTTGCCAAGATACTCGATCTCGTCCGCCGTGCAGCCGGCGGTCATTTTGCCTTTAATTACCGCCACCGTCGCGGGCACCGCGCCGTGTTCGCGGACGGCCGCCTCCACGCGCATGGCCGTTTCCACATTCTTGGGATACGGCATACCGTGCGAAATGATCGTGGACTCCAGCGCCACGACGGGATCCCCGTTTTGTAGCGCGAGCCGAACTTCGTCCGAACATGCCAGAAATGATGTATGCTCCATGCTATATCGCCTCGTATTTCATAATGCTATTATTATAACGATTCCGCGCCCCTTTTACAACTTTCGTTCCGTTCCCGCGCGGAATATGATAAAATAAATCAAATTTACCGGCAAACCAACATGCTTTTATGGCCAAATATGTACGGCAGAGGAGATTCCGACATGTGTGATACGATGGGAGTGCTCTTGGAAAACGGCGCGCTCTTTGCAAAAAACAGCGACCGCAGCCCCAACGAGCCGCAGGTAACGCGTTTTTATCCGGCGCGCACGGGGCTTTCCGGCGATGTGCAGGCGACCTACCTTTCCATCCCGCAGGCGCACGAAACGCACGCCGTGCTGCTTTCGCAGCCGACCTGGATGTGGGGCGCGGAAATCGGCGTCAATGACGCGGGCCTTTGCATTGGCAACGAGGCAGTGTTTACCAAGGGCGCGTACGCAAAGGCCGGCCTTACCGGCATGGACCTTGTTCGCCTTGCGCTTGAACGTGCGGACAGCGCGGCTGCCGCCGTGGAAACGATCATTGCGCTGCTTGCAGAATACGAGCAGGGCGGCAACTGCGGCTTTGACCACTCGTTTTACTACGACAATTCCTTCCTGCTGCTCGACCGCAAATCGCTGTACGTGCTGGAAACCGCGGGCAGGCACTGGGTATGCAAAGAATACGCGCGCGCAAGCATTAGCAATCGGCTTAGTATCGGCGGCGACGGCGACCGTTACGACGGCGGCACGCCCTGTTCTTTCAAACGGAAGTACGCCGACCCGCTGTACACCCGCTTTTCCGGCGCCGCCACCCGGCAGGAGCAAACGCACGCCTGCCTGCTGCATGCAATCAATGTGCAGGATTGCGTTTGGGCGCTGCGCACGCATGACGACGGCGTCGTCAACCCCTGCGCGCAGGGCAGCGTGACGAGCGCATGCATGCACTTTGGCGGCCTCGTCGGCGACCATACGACCGCAAGCATGGTCGTGTCCCTTGCGGCGGATCGTACCGTCGTCTGGGTTACCGGCGCAAGCATGCCGTGCGTGTCCTTGTTCAAGCCGTGGCTGTTTGGCGACGAATTGGTTGCGCCCGTATTCGCGCCGGACGATCCGGCGGGCGAAGCATACTGGCGCGCGCAGGAGCGGTTTCGGCGGAAGCTTATCGGAAAGCGCATCCCTGCGGAATACCAGGTGGAGCGCATCGCCCTCGAAAAAGCATGGCTGAAGGAGGCCGAGACAACGGAGATAAGCGGCATGCACGCGCTCTCCTGCCGCTGTGCGGCGGAGGAACGTGCCTTCTTCGAAAGATGGGGTAAATACGACTTTGAGGACGCCGCTTCGACCTGGGCGTTCCGCAAGCGCTGGAAGAAAAAGAACGACGCGTTCCTTTGCTAAAACGCAGCTTTTCGGCGCGCCGTCACGGGAGTATCGTATCGTATCGTGATACGGACGGGATTCGATATGGAGCAAACCTACTTTGTTTATATACTGCGCTGCGGGGACGGCACACTGTACACGGGCATCACGAACGATCCGCCGCGCCGGCTTGCCATGCACAATTGCGGAAAGGGCGCAAAATACACCCGTGGGCGGGGGCCGGTGCGGATGCTGTATTTAGAACCATGCGTGGACCGCGCGGCCGCGTCAAGGCGGGAATATGCCATTAAACGGCTTTCGCGGGAAGAAAAAGAGCGGCTAATCGCCGCAAAAGAAATCCAATGACGCCCGGCCCCGCGCTGCCGTGGGCAATTGTGCGGGATTATGTCAGGTTATTTTGCATGTATGCGACGAACGCATCCGGCAGCATGGGCTTTGCGTAATAGAAGCCCTGTATCATATCGGCGCCGAGCGCGCGCACGATGTTGCGCTGCGCCATGGTCTCCACGCCTTCGACCGTAACGGAAACGCCCATGCCGTGCAGCACATGGATCAGCGTGCTGAGAAACGCGCGCGACTTTTCGCTTTCCTCGACCTCGCTGACGAAAACCCGGTCAATCTTTACGCACGCAAGCGGCAGCTTGGACGTGCTGTACAGATTGCTGTAGCCCGTGCCGAAATCGTCAAGGAACACGCCTATGCCAAGCAACCGCAGCTCCCGTATGGTGGCGTTGAGCTGTGCAAGATCGGAGGAAAACAGGCGCTCGGTGACCTCGACCTTCAGCATCGTGGGCGGAAAATCGTACTTGGCAAGCAGCGCCTTGATGCGTGCAACGACCATGTCTCCGTGTATAAGCGGGGTTAGGTTCACGGAGAGCCACTCGATGCCGCAGTCGCGATGCTCGGATAAAAACCGGCAGGCCTTGTCCATCACAAACCAGTCGATATCGTTGACGTATCCGGTTTCCTCCGCAAGGGGGATGAACTCCCCCGGCATGATGGTGCGGCCGTTCTCGTCGCGCAGGCGGACAAGCACCTCCGCGCCGCGCGGCAGCCCGGAGGAGCACTCGTGCACCGGCTGCAACGCGATGAAGAAGCGATCGTCCGGCGCGGCGGCCATCTGCGAAAGCACATAGTGAAAACGGCCCGCCACCTTGCGCAGGCGGTTATCGAAATGTACAATGCGGCTGCTGTTGGCGGCCTTCGCCTGCCGCACGACAAACTCCAGGGAACCGATCAGCTCGTTGACCGACTTTGCATGTTCGGGATACACGATATCCACAATGGATGCGGATAGCATTGCGCTGTTCCCGTCGCAAAACCACGGCTCGTGAAAGCGCGTGCAGAGCTTTTCGAACAGCTGCGCATATTCGTCGCCCGGAATATTGGGCAGTATCAGCGCAAATTCCACCCCGGAATACCGGCAGGCAACGGCGCGCTTGTCCATTGCGGCAAGGTATGCGCCGACCGCCCGCAAAAAGGAATCCCCGGCAAGCTGCCCGAAACGGTTATTGATGGACTTATAGCCGCGCAGGCTGACAAAAATCACGTAAAACAACCGGGTCCGGTGTGCGAACTGTTCGAGCGTTTGATAAAACATTTCGCGGCCGGGCAGCGTCGTTAAGTGGTCAACATGGGTTCGCTGCTGCTGCCCGTAGATAAGCAGCGTCGTCAGCACCAGCGTGGCGATGGAACCCGTCAGGAGCGTGTCGCGGAATATGACCTGATAGATCGCCATGACGGATGTAATTGGCGGCAGCGTAATGATAATCCGTTTGAAGGTGCGCCGAATGTGCGATCGTTCGAGAAAGTATGCCGTCACGATCACGATCGTGCTTGCCACCAGCATCCAGTACGTCATGGTGTTGAACGGCCCACGGATATAGTCCTCGTTCTCGTCCACGCGGAAGAGCCAACCGGTTTGCAGGTTGACCAGCACGACGATAAACGAAAGAACGTACAGCGCGAGAATGATGATAAAGAAGGTTCGGAATCGCTTTGCATCCGTACGGCCCTCGAACATATAGGAGAGCATGGTAAGGCTAAGCATCGTGACAACGAGGAACGTAAACGCAAAGTAGGCCGAATTCATCAATACGTTGGTTATATGCGGCACTTCGAACGTATGCATGGCCGTATAGGCCGTTATCACGGAAAAGAATATGGATGCAAGCGTAACGTACAAACTGATGCGATACAGGATGTCCTGTAGCATGGAAACTCTGCTGTCGAGGAGAGAGTTTGCAATATATACCGCGATAAATACCACGGAAATGTATTCCGGCAACAGTACAAAGTTCATATATGCATTCCGTATCTGCGGGTTTTAGACGCTTTGACCCAACTCGCGTACATCTTTGGACATTATATCTGATATGCAAAAAAATGACAAGTTTTGCATGCGCCGTGGAAAAACTTTACAAGCCGTTCCTCCCGGCCGGGTTACGGCGCGCCCGCCCCGTTTGCAAAAAAGGTTTTAGGCAGCAGGATGCCGCTATTCGCATCTTCCCCGGTTATAAGCAGCACGGCGTTATCTACGCAGGTTTGCGCCGCTTCCGCCGGCAGGTACCCAACGGCGCAGCCAAATAGCTCCGGCTGGTTTTCCATTGCGTGGAGCGCCTCGCCGGATGTGGAGGCGGAAAAGATCTCCGCGTCGTTGCGCGAAAGTGCCGCTAGCGTGTCTGCCGCGGCTGCCGCTAGTTCGCCCGTCTCCGCAAAGATGCAGTCCAGCATGCCCGGATAGATATCGTCCAGCTTGTCGGAAAGCCAGTCGGAAAGCTCCTTTTTGTCATCGGCAAAGTATGCGCCGCGGGAGAAGAACATCCCGCTTTCGCATGCGGCGCTAAAGGCTGTGTGCGCAGCGTCGTCTTCCCCGGCAAAAAGGCCTAGCACGCGCACGGGTGCGCAGTGCGGCGGGTAATCGACAATTTCCGTAAACACGGTCTGTACGGCGTCGGAGCCGTCATAGTATACGCCGTGTTCCCCGGCGGGCAGTGCGTTGCCGCCAAGCATACAATAGTATATGTGCCCCGCCGGACGCACCGAAGGCGCCTCCCCCGTGCAGCAGGCGATGATGCAGGCGCGGCTGTCGGAGGCAAAGCCGCTAAGCGCTTCCTCGCCGCCGGAAAGCGGCACGAACGAATAGCCGATCTGGCTTACGGCGCTTTCCATGGCGCGGGCAAAGGCGGGCGCGTCGGACGCACCCCAAAGCGCGACGACCGGCGTCGGGGTCGGCGCGGGCGTTGGCGTGGGGATGGGCGTAGGCGTTGCCGCAGCCGGCGTGGCGAGCCGCCCGTTTTGCGCGTTGCAGCCGTAAAGAAGCAGCGCCGCAGCAAGCGTCAATATACACAGGAAGGCGTTACGGTACTTCATATGCACAGTATACCACGGCGATTGCGGCAACATGCATCTTTCCGAAATTTACAATTATGCAAACGCCCGCAAAAGCCGGTTCGCCTCGCTGTATATGCGCGCGGGCTCTTCGCCGATAAAAAACGTTCCGTCCTCGTAAAGAATCCGTCCGGCGACCATGGTCATTTTGACGTCCTTCTTGCTGCCGGAATACACCACGTTTTTGAGGACGTTGTTTTCCGGCTGCATATTGGGCTGCGTAAGGTCGATGCGGATGATATCCGCCTGCTTGCCGGGGGCAAGGCTGTCGCAATCCGGCAGGCGCATCGCATGCGCGCCCACCTTGCAGGCCATTTGCAGCACGGTAAGCGCATCGACCGCGTTCGCGCCGTGCCGAAGCTTTTGCAGGCCCGTAACGAGGAACATTTCCCGGAACATATCGAGGCAGTTGTTGCTGGCCGGGCCGTCCGTGCCAATCGCGACGGGAATGCCGCGCGCGAGGTATTCATATACCGGCGCAACGCCGGATGCAAGCTTTGTGTTGGAGCCGGGGCAGGTGACAACGTAGACACCGCGGTTCTTTATGATGTCCATCTCCTCCTCCGAAACGTGGACGCAGTGATAACCGCCGCCGCCGAAGTCGAACAGGCCCAGCGAATCCAGGTAGACAAACGGACGCTGCCCATGCCGCTCGACGCAGCCCGTAACCTCCGCCGCCGTCTCGTTCATATGAATATAGAACGGGCGCTTTTCCTGCCGCACCACATCCGCAATCTCGTGCATAAGCTTGTCCGAGGTCGTATACTCCGCATGGCAGGAGAATTCGAAGGACACGAGCGGCCCCATACGGGAAAAGCGCTCGCTTTCGTCGATGAGCTCCTGCGCCGTTCCGCCAAAGTCGTTGACGGCGTTGATGATCACCGTGCGGAACCCCGTGTCCACAGCCGCCTGCGCAACTGCATCGCGGAACATATACATATCCATCTGCGCGGTGATGCCGCTTGTCAGATATTCCAGAATCGCAAGCTTTGTAAACACGTACGACATCTCCGCCGTCAGCTTCCGCTCCGCCGGGAAGCACACGTTGTACAGCCAGTCCTGCAACGGAAGATCGTCGGCTTTGCTGCGCAAAAACGTCATGGCCGAATGCGTGTGCGCATTTTTGAAGCCCGGCAGCAGCAGGTCGCCGTGGCAGTCGATTTCCCTGTCGAACGCGACGTCGCTTTGCGGGCTCTCCGCACCCACGTATGCGATCCTGTCGCCGCAAACATGCAGCTCGCCATCGGAAATCAAGGGCGCACCGGTGAAAGGCATGATCTTAGCGTGAAAAAATCTGGTATTCATGCTCACAATATAGCACATTTGCACAGTTTCCGCTATAATGGGCTTATGTATACGATTGATGATAAACAGATTGCGGAGCTTTCCCGCCGGATCGAGCGGGCGAAGCGCATCGTCTTCTTCGGCGGCGCCGGTGTGTCGACGGAGAGCGGCATCCCGGATTTTCGCTCCAGCGACGGCGTATTCAAGGCCATCGAGGCGTTCGGCTATCCGCCGGAAACGCTGATTTCGCATGACTTCTTTCTGCAAAATCCGGAGACGTTCTATCGGTATTACCGCAAGTTCCTGCTTGCGCCGGAGGCAAAGCCGAACGCTGCGCACCGCGCGCTGGCGCGGCTGGAGCGGCGCGGCAAGCTTTCGGCCGTCGTTACGCAGAACATCGACAATCTCCACCAGATGGCGGGCAGCGAGCATGTGCTGGAGCTGCACGGAAGCGTCCACCGGAATTACTGCATGCGCTGCCACCGGTTCTATTCGCTTGACGATATCCTGCAAATGGACAACGTGCCGCATTGCGAGTGCGGCGGGATGATCAAGCCGGACGTGGTGCTGTACGGGGAAGGCCTTGACGAGAACGTCGTCTCCGAATCCATTGCGGAGATTGCCCGCGCGGATATGCTGATTATTGGCGGCACGTCGCTTGTCGTGTACCCTGCGGCGGGGCTTGCGGACTATTTTCGTGGCAGTGACCTTGTCGTTATCAATCTGTCGAAAACCAACCGCGACAGCCGCGCGCAATTGACCATCAGCGCGCCGATCGGGCAGGTGCTGCAAGCTGCGGTGCCGGAATGACGGCTGCCGCTGCCGGAGGGAGCGATATGGGCTATTTTACAAACTCGGATATTGGCATCGACCTTGGCACTTCGAGCACGCTTGTTTGTATCGAGGGGCAGGGCATCGTGCTGCGCGAGCCTTCCGTCGTGGCCGTGGAGCGCACGACGGGGCGCATCGTTGCAATCGGTGCGGAGGCGCAGAAGCTGCTTGGGCGGGAGCCTGCGGACGTCGCCGTCATCCGGCCGCTGCGCGACGGGGTGATCTATAACTTCGACATTACCGCCCGTATGCTGAAGTATTTCTTCAGGAAGGTTGCCGGAAGGCGCCTGTTTTCTCCGCGCGCCGTCGTGTGCGTTCCGTCCGGCGTGACGGAGGCGGAGCGGCGGCAGGTTGTCGAAGCCGCGCTGGAGGCGGGCGCAAGGTATTGCTATCTGATTGAGGAACCGCTTGCCGCCGCCATTGGCGCGGGCGAAGACGTGCTTTCGCCGGAGGGCCGGCTTGTGATCGATATTGGCGGCGGAACAACGGATATCGCGGTGCTGTCCTCCGGCGTCATTGTGTTGTCGGACTCCGTACGCATCGCGGGCGACCGGTTCGACGCATCGCTTATTCAATACCTGCGGCATAAGCAGGGCCTGAACATTGGGGAACGCAGCGCGGAGGATCTTAAGATCGCCTATGGCCGCGCCCATATGGAAAAGGAGCAGCGCATTGTGGATATTCGCGGGCGCAGCGAGTCGACGGGCGAACCTGCAAACGTGCCCGTCGGTACGAACGAAATGGTGGATGCGTTCGCGGAGCCGCTTTCCCGCATTGCGGAGCGTGCGCGGACGATGCTTTCGCGCATTCCGCCCTCGCTGGCGCGCGGCATTGCTGCAAACGGCGCGATCGTTACGGGCGGCGGCGCGCTGCTTTCCGGTATGGACGATTATATGCGCGACATGCTGGGAATTCCCTGCCGTATACCGGACGATCCGGCCGGTTGCGTGGCGCGCGGCATCGGCGCGGTGCTGGCTGATTTTCCCGCCTACTCCGGCGCGATAAGCGATTATCGGCGCGGAGAATACTATGAAGGCGCATAAACTTAAAGGATTGTTCAAGATATCGTCAAAATTAACTGGTATAATCACGCTGCTATCCTGATACCGGGGCGCACGCAAACCCTGCCCCGTCGCATGGAAGGAGAATTTTTTTGACCAATACGTACCGGCATCAGCCAAACAATACCCGTAAGCGCAAAAAGCGCCGGCCCGCCTGGAAACGCGTTCTGCATAAAGCGGAACGGTTCCTGTTAAAGCTCGCGCGGGCGGCTGCGCGCGGGGTTTATTATACATATGTATCCATCGCCCGGTTTTTAAGACGGCTTTCGCCCACGATGCGCTATGCCGTATATGGCGCGGCGGGCCTAATTACCGTGCTCATTGTCGTGCTGATTGCCGTTAGCGGCGGGAAGAAGGCCAACACGTCGCTTAACACCGGCGACGTTCCCGCGCTTTCCTCCGCCTTTGCGCAGCGCGCCGAGCAGGAGGGCGAAGCCGGAGACGCCTATTTGACGGAGGGCGACGGCCTGACGGCGGACCCCGAATCCGGCGAAGCCGGCATTTCGGATGAGTCTGCGGCAATCGGGCAACTGACCGACGAAAGCGACGAGGTCGTAACCAGCGCGGAAACCACCGTGGCGTTTACCGGCGAGCTCAGCAAGGGCGACGACGACCCGATTATCGCGGAGGTACAAGCCCGGCTGATGGAGCTGGGCTATATGGATTCCGACGAACCGACGGAGCATTTCGGCTCCATTACCAAGCATGCGCTGGAGCGGTTTCAGGCGCATAACGAGCTGCCCGACGACGGGATCTGCGGCGAGGCAACCTATAACCTGCTGATGAGCGAGGAAGCGAAGATATACGTCATGCAGGCGGGCGATTCCGGCGACGACGTAGAGGGCATCCAGATGCGCCTGTACGAGCTTGGCTATATCGATAACCGCGCGAACATCACCGGCACCTTCGGCGAAAAGACCACCGACGCAGCAAAGCTATTTCAAAAGAAGAACGATCTGACCGCCGACGGCAAGGTGGGCGTCAAGACCATCAGCATGCTCTACGGCGAGGATGTGGAAAGCAACGCCTATTCCTACGGCGACGAAGCGCCGATCATCAAGGAATGCCAGCAAAAGCTGTATGAGCTTGGCTATATAACGAGCAAAAAGAACGTAACGGGCGAGTTCAACAGCGTAACGCGCTCCGCCATCAAAACATTCCAGCGCAGCAACGACCTGACGGCGGACGGCGCGCTCGGCCCCGTAACGCGCGACCTGCTGCTATCCGGCAAGGTGCAGGAAAAGGTGTTGCAGCTTGGCGATTCCGGTACGGACGTCAAAAACGCGCAAAAGCGGCTGAAGGAGCTCAATTACCTGACCAGCAGCAGCGTCACCGGATATTACGGCGAGCTGACCGCGGAGGCCGTCAAGGCCTTCCAGAAGCGCATGAAGCTGACGCGCGACGGCGTGCTCGGCGCGTACACCCTAAAGGTGCTGAATTCCTCGAACGCAAAGAAGGCTTCGCAGCCGGTCAGCAGCAGCTCGTCGAGCAGTTCCGGCAGCAGTTCCTCCGGCAGCAGCTCGTCCGGCTCCTCCGGCAGCTCCGGCAGCGGCAGCGCCGTCAGCGGAACCGGCGTCACGCGCCTAATCTCCGTTGCGGAAAGCAAGATCGGCTGCAAATACGTGACCGGCGCGAAGGGGCCGAACTCGTTTGACTGCTCCGGCTTCGTGTATTATTGCCTCAAGCAGGCCGGCGTCAGCGCAAGCTACATGACGTCCATCATGTGGCGTTCCACCTCCCGCTATACGCGTATTTCCTCGATGGGCAGCATACAGGCGGGCGATATCCTCGTATTTTCCGGAAACACGTCAAGCACCGGCCACGTCGGCATTTATATCGGCGGCGGCAAGATGATTGACGCAAGCTCGTCCGCAGGGCAGGTACGAAAGTCCACGACGGTGCTCAAATCCGGTGCGTACTGGACGTCGCACTTCCTTATGGCGTATCGGGTATTCTAAAATATCCGCGTGTACTGCTACGGGAACGCTTTAGCCGGCGGTATGCACCGCGCAGCCTGCAAGTCCGCATATCGGCGGCATGCCCACGCATATCCTGTAAATACGACGCGCGCCGTATTGCCGCGCCGCATCGGGATAAGGGAGGAACCTGGTTTTGAAACGTGCCTTTGTTGTGCTCCTTACGGTGGTCATGGTGCTTGCAATGCTTCTTGTTCCGGCAACGGCCCATGCGCGCGACGCGCTCAAGAATGTTGACCCCGACAAATACTATATTGTGTTGGATTTGAACAACCAGATTGTAACCGTCTACGAACGCGACGAATACGGCGAGTATACGCGCATCGTCCGGCGGTTTCTCTGTACTTCCGGCCGCATGACGGCAACCGGGGAGGAGGAAGCCGAGAAGGAGGCCACGCCCACGCCGCGCGGCATATGGAAGATCGGCGGGCGGGAGCGTTTCGGAAAGTTTGCCAACTTTGCCGGGCAGTACGCGCGCTACTGGACGCAGATTGTGGGCAGCATTTTCTTCCATTCCATCATGTTCAGCAGGCGGGATAACAACCATCTGTTGCGTTCCGCGTTTAACGCGATGGGCACGGCCGTGTCGCATGGCTGCGTGCGGCTTTACGTGGAGGACGCGCGCTGGCTGTACTATTATGCGTGCCCCGGCACGACCATCGAAGTGACGAACGATATCCCCAGGGACCGCGCGCTGGCAAAGGCGCTGCGCTCCAAGATGTCTTTTTCCGCATACAACGCGTTTCAGAAGACCATTACGGACGATCCGGAGCTGCCCAACAAGCGCGCATGGGTAACCGTGCAGGGCGCGCGGCTTCGGCGCGGCAGCGGCGCAACCTTCCTTACCATTAAGCAGCTTTCGGTTGGGCAGGAGCTGGAGGTGCTCATGGAGGGGGAGGTCTGGGTAAAGGTGCGCGCGGACAAAACGGAGGGCTATGTCAAGCGCGGCTACATTTCCTATGAGCAGGACGCCATGGACACAACCGAAACGGCAACGCTCGTCAACACGACGCAGTGGACCTATTCGAGCACCGATCTTGCCGCGGAGCACCGCATCTGCAAGGTGCCCGCGCAAACCTCCGTCAAGGCGCTTGCCTACAACGAAGCCGAAAAGTGGTACAAAATCGAGTACCGCAACGAGGTCGGTTATATCGCCGAAAAGCATATTACGCACGGCTGGGGCGAGATCATCGAATAGGCCTTATAGCTACGTAAAGTTGCGTATTGATGCAACATCCGGTATAATTCCAAAAGATGATTTTGTCTCTGGTTTGTTCTTTCCGGAACGAACCGTACGAAAGGAGCGGTTATGATCGTCATCATCCCGGCTTACGAGCCGGATAAGAAGTTATATGCGCTGGTACAATCGCTGCGCGACGCGGCGGAGTACCCGATCATTATTGTCAACGACGGCAGCAGCGAGAGCTGCAACGAGCTGTTTTACTCGCTTACGCCCTACGCGACCGTGCTTACGCACGAGGTCAACCGCGGCAAGGGCGCGGCGATCAAAACGGCGCTTACGTATATCCGCGACAATTTTCCGCAGAGCGAGGGCGTGATCACCGTCGACGCCGACGGGCAGCACCTGCCGCATGATATCGTGCGCGTCGCACAGGCATGGGAAGCGGAGCCGGAGTCGCTCGTGCTGGGCTCCCGCCGCTTTACGGGCAAGGTGCCCTTTAAGAGCCGTGCGGGCAACGCCATTACGCGGTTCGTATTCGCCATCTCCACCGGCGTCAAGGTGTTTGATACGCAAACGGGCCTGCGCGCGTTCGGCGCATACCGCATCCCGATGATGCTCGCCATGAAGGGCGACCGGTACGAATACGAAATCAACGTTTTGCTGTATGCTACCAGACATCGGATTCCCATCAAGGAGGTTACGATCGATACCGTATATATCGAAGACAACGCCTCGTCGCATTTCAATCCCGTGCGCGATGCGTGGCGCATCTACAAAATGATATTCGCGTTTGCCGCGTCGTCGCTTGTGGCGATGGTTATCGACTACATACTGGTGCTCGCGCTCGACGCGGCGTTTGCCGGACAAGCCCATGCGCTTCTCTGGAGCGTCATTATTGCGCGCGTGGTAAGCTCCCTTGCCAATTACTTCATCAACTGCAAGCTCGTGTTTGAAAACCGCGCCAAGCGCAGCATTGTGCGCTACTATGTCCTTGCGGCGCTGCTCCTTGCCGTCAACTACCTTCTGCTCAACGTCCTTGACCGGTTCCTGCCGCTGGCCGCCGGCAAGATTATCGTGGAAGCGATCCTGTATCCGCTGAGCTTCTATTGTCAGCGCCGGTTTGTGTTTCCGCCGGAGAGCGAGGGGGACGCCGGTAAATGAGCGGGTTCAACTTGCAAAAGCGCCTTTGGCTTGCCATCGGCTGCGATTTGCTGCTGCTGGCCGCCGGGCTGCTGGTGTTTGCCTATTTTCACCATGTCCGCGTGCGGGACGACGCCCCCGCCGCGATTCCCGCGTCCGTGTCCCAGGAAGCGCCGGCCGCGTCCGCGCCCGCACCGGCCGAGACCGCGTCTGCTGCGGAGGTGGAAGCTGCTGCCGCCGAAACGCCGGATACGAGCGGCATGTTCGGGGAAAAGTTCAGCGACCGGTTTGCGGCGGGCGAGGCGGAAATTACCGACACAAGCTACAAAAGCCGAAACGTTGCCGTAACGATAGAGAAAAAGACCTATAATACCTCCACCTATTTCCTTGCCGATATCTACGTGCGCGACATGGCCTGTTTCCGCACGGCCGTGGCGCTCGACTACAAGGAGTTTAACACCGGTTCGCGCAAAAACTGTATGCAAACGCCGCAGCTTTCGGAGCTAGTCAACGCAATCGTCGCCATTTCCGGGGATAATTACGTGTTCCGCAATGCCGGCGTGCTGGCCGTGCGCAACGGCATGGAATGGGCGAACAAGGGGCAGCTCACCGATGATATCTGCGTCATGTACAACGACGGCACGGTGGAAACCTTCTTTTCCAAATCCGCAGCAGCGCGACGGGCCTATATTGACGAGGTGTATCAGAAGGGCCCTTATCAAATCTGGTGCTTCGGGCCGAGCCTGCTTACCGCAGAGGGCGAAATTCCGGCAAGCTACAACAGCTCCGTTTCCGACGCCAACCCCCGCAGCGCGTTCGGGTATTATGAGCCGGGGCATTACTGCTTCCTTCTCGCGGACGGGCGGCAGGCGGGCTATTCCATCGGCCTTACGCTCACCGAGCTTTCGGAAGTTTTCCACGACCTGGGCTGCAAGGTTGCGTATAACCTGGACGGTGGCGACACGGCCGCCATGGCGTTTTCCGGCAGGCTGGTCAACCATCCGGAGGAGGATGAACCGCGCGCTGTCAGCGACATTCTGTACATCTGTGAACCGTCGGATGCAGGCACCGCACCGGCGGAGGGGGAATAACCAATGCATTTTATCAAGCGGTTTCTGCCGCATATCACGCTCGTACTCGGCCTGATGACGCTGACCTTCTTCGGCATCGACCGCGTAAACACGGGCATGGCGTTTATGACAAGCGAGCTTAGCAAATGGGTGTTCGCCGCGCTGGCGCTTACCGCAATCGTTACGTCCGTATTCCTAATCGGCAGCAACTGGCGGGAGGAAGCGCGGGCGGCGCGCCGCAAGCAGCGTGCGCGCGAGCGGGAGGAGCGCACGGAGTAAACGCGCGTTTTGCGTCGCCCGGCATGCGCCGTAACCGCGAATTGTGGCCGGTTCATTTTGCAGGAACCGATGAATTTGCCTTCAAATCCAAACGATATCTTGTATACCTACATTTACGCTTACACAATATACATATTTTTGGTGCAAGACGCGCGCGTATTTTGACGGAAAGTGGGAGTTCCAAATCTTTCCGCATTCTTCGCGCGCGGCTCGACAAAAGCCGTCCGATTCCCCCCCTACCCACGCGATGAATGCCTTGCTACAATTTGTAGTGCCGGCAGCAATCAGACTAATTTTTGCAGGGGGAACACACAAATGTCAAATTATCGGGTTCTGATCGTTGATGATAACGTAAGCTATGCGGAATCGCTCCGGAGTTACTTCTCCGCAGGCGAAAGCATTGGGCAGGTCGACGTCGCCTACGACGGGCACGAAGCGCTCGACAAGCTCAAATCCATGCGCTACGACATAATTCTGCTGGATCTGATCATGCCGCATGTCGACGGCCTTGGCGTACTGGAGCAGCTCAAGCATATCTGCCCCGATACGCAGCCCGCCGTTATCGTCGTTTCCGCCATGCGCAACGAGAACATGGTTCGCCGTTGCTGCGCCCTCGGCGCGCGTTATTTCATGGTCAAGCCGGTAGAGGCCGACAGCGTGCTTAAGCGCGCGCTCGAAGCGGTAACGAGCGAGCCGCAGACGGGCGGGCTTGCAAGCTATTCGCAGCCGCCGCGCTCCCTTGACGAAAAAATTACGTCCGTATTCCTCGTCGCCGGCATACCCGCGCACATCAAGGGATATCACTATCTGCGCGAAGGTATCCGCATGGTCTATTACAATCCGCAGCTCATCAACCGCATCACAAAGGAGCTTTACCCCGGCATCGCGAAGCGCTTTGGCACGTCGTCGAGCAAGGTGGAACGCGCCATTCGCCACGCCATTGAGGTCGCCTGGACGCGCGGAAAGATTGAGAACCTCAACGCGCTTTTCGGATACAATATTTACGGCAAAAACGACAAGCCCACCAACGGCGAGTTCATCGCGCTCGTTGCGGATAAGCTTATTATGGAGGAACAGAGCCGCGAAAAGGCGGTCTGACAATCTATGCGCGCCGCGGGCAGATGCGGGGGCGTAGGCAACGCCTCCGCATTGCGCTTTTGCGGCAGAGCCCGCCGCACGGCAGCGGCGTCCGCATTTTGCCTGCTCTTCCCAGGGCGGAATGCATCCGCCAGGATGCGATCCTGCATTTCATCCGCCGCGCGCTGGACACGTGCAGTACACGTCTGCTATAATACAGCATTATGATAGAAAAAACGTGTACGGATTCCCATCATTTTGTACGACGGTTCGGCTATTACCCGCGCGCGCGGGACGCATTCGGCGCGATACTTGACGCGCACGGCGTTCATAACGGCGACGCGGTGCTGCTGCCGGCCTATATCGGCTTTTCGCCGCGCGAAGGCTCCGGCGTGTTCGACCCGATTACGGCGCGCGCCATTACGCCGGTATTTTACCGCATGGACGAAAACCTGCATATCGACGAGGCGGACGCAATGGCGCGAATGCGCGAGGCAAACGCCAAAGCAATCCTGCTCATTCATTACTTCGGCTTTGCCGACCCGGCCTTTGCCCGGCTTGCGGCGGCGGCGCGCGAACGGGGCGTGCTTGTTATCGAGGACGCCGCGCACGCGCTGTATTCCGACATGGTTGGCGGCGTATGCGGGCGCACGGGCGATTATACGCTCTACTCGCTGCATAAGATGCTGCCCTTTACCGGCGGCGGCATGCTTGCGGCAAACGGGAGTAACGGCATGCCGGCGGGCGCGGCGGGGCAGAGCGCGTTCGGCGACCCGTTTCAATACGACCTTTCCGCAATCGCATCGGCGCGCCGGGCGAATTACGAGGCGCTGCGCACCGCGCTGCTTCCGCTTTCCGGCGAGATCACCCCGCTTTGGCCCGTGCTGCCGGACGGAACCGTTCCGCAGACATTCCCGGCAATCGTGCAGCGGTACGACCGCTTTACGCTGTATAACGAGCTGAACGCGGCGGGCTACGGCGTAGTGGGGCTGTATCATACGATGATTGCGCCGCTTAACGACCCGAAATGGGAAACGAGCCTGACACTGGCCCGCAAAATTATCAATTTCCCCGTACATCAGGACGTGCGGCAGAGCGACTATCCCGGCATGGTGGACGCCATCCGCGCCTGCATCGGCGCAACGCGGTAAGGGCGCGTACGTTCCCCCGATTTGTTTTACATAGCTTTTGCCGCCGTGTAAATCCGGGCGAAGAAAGGCACTTTTCGGCAGTACTGGACGAATCGTGCCGGATGTGTGTATAATGTATGCAGTGCAGGTATGCACGCGTGATGAATACACACGAAAGGCGCCCGCCGAAATGACCAATCGAATGCAAAAACTGGCGAATACGATCAACCGGCTGCTGGATATTTTTCTGATTGCGGCTGCGTACGTAATATCGCTTCGATTCTGGCTGATATTCGTTAAATACGATCTGACAAACCCGATGCTTACCATCGGCAACACGGGTGCTGTCGCGCTGGCGTACGCGCTGCTTGCGGCGCTGACCTATCAGATCATGGGCCTGTACGATTCCCTGCGCGCGCGCCCGCTCGGCAAGGATATTCTGCGCGTGCTGGAGGCCAACGCGCTCTCGCTTGTCGCCGTCGCCGCCGTGCTGTCGCTGTTCGTGTTCCGGATGGAGGACTTTTCGCGCGGCGTGCTCGGCATGTTCTACGTCCTCTCCTGCATACTGGTTATCGGCAAGCGCGTCGTGCTGCGCTATACGCTCGGCCGCGTCCGCATCATGGGGTACAACGTCAAGCACGTCGTTGTCGTGGGCGACGGCCCGCTTGCGGAGCAGTATCATCGTTCCATCCTGGCCAACCCGAAATTTGGTTTCGTCATTGACGGCTATATCGGCGCGCCCGGCGCCATACCGGCGCTTACCTGCCTTGGCGCGCTTTCCGACATGCCGAAGCTTCTTGCCGGGCCGGAAATTGACGAGGTTATCGTTGCGCTCGGCTCGACGGATGTAACGATCCTGCCGCAGGTAATCCAAAGCGTCGAAAAGCAGGGCACGAAGATTTGCATTATCCCGTTTTACAACGATTATATTCCGAAGAGCACAACGATTGAAACAATCGGCGAAACCAAGCTCATCAACGTTCGTACCTCCCCGCTGGACGATCCTTTGCGCGCGTCCGTAAAGCGTGCCTTCGACGTATTCTGCGCGCTGCTTTTGATCGTGCTGTCCAGCCCGCTGATGCTGGTTGCGGCGGTCGGCACCAAGCTGTCGAGCCCCGGCCCGATCATCTTCCGGCAACAGCGCGTCGGCCTCAATAAAAAGATTTTCACCATGTACAAATTCCGTTCCATGCGAATCAACGCCGTGCAGGATACGGCGTGGACAAAGGACAGCGATCCGCGCAAAACCCGGTTCGGCAGCTTTATGCGAAAGACCAGCATCGATGAACTGCCGCAGTTTTTCAACGTACTGGCGGGCGATATGAGCCTTGTCGGCCCGCGTCCGGAGCTTCCGCATTTCGTCGACCAGTTTCGCGAAACCGTGCCGCTGTACATGATCAAGCACCGCGTGCGCCCCGGTATCACCGGCTGGGCGCAGGTGCACGGGCTGCGCGGCGACACCTCCATTGCGGAGCGCATCCGGCACGACGTTTGGTACATCGAGAACTGGACATTCTGGCTGGATATCCGCATACTGTTCATGACGGTGTTCGGCGGCATGGTCAACAAGGAAAAGGTAGGGAGGCAGAACGCATGAACAAGGAGCTGCGCGTACTGGTCATTTCCCGCGAGCCCTGGCGTGACGACAGCAACGAGGGCAGCGTACTGACAAGCCTGTTCGAGGGCCAGCCGTTCGCGATTGCAAACATCTGCTGCAAGCCCGGCCTGCCGGATAACAACGTTTGTACGACGTATTTCCAGCTGACCGACCGTATGGCGGCGGATAACGTATTGAAGCGTACGCCGATTGGGCGCGCGTTCATCTTTGAGGGCGACATCACCAAGGCGGGCGCGGGCGAGCAGGAGCGCAAAGCCTTCTACGACTTTTTCCGCCGGCACCAGTGGGAAGTCTTTTTCGCCGCGCGGCAGCTGCTCTGGCGCATGGCGGATTTCAGGAGCGACGCGCTCGACCGTTTCGTGCTCGACTTCAAGCCCGACGTAATCTTTGCGCCGCTGTGCTATGACCGCTACATCCTGGAAATTCAGCGTTACGTTATCGACCTTGCGGACTGCCCTGCCGTTACGTATCTATACGACGATATCTATTCGCTGCGGCAGATGCGTTTTTCGCCGCTGTTCTGGATCGACCGTTTTTCCCTGCGGCGCGATATCCGAAAGACGCTCGCCAAATACGCTTACAGCTATACCATGACGGAGGAGCAGGCCGACGCCTTTGAGCGCATGCTCGGCTGCAAGCTCTCCGTGCTGCGCAAATGCGTTTCCCTGCCGGAATCGATCCCCCCGCGCGGGCCGCATACCAAGCCGGTGCGTTTTATCTATGCCGGCGGTACATACTACGGCCGTGATGAAGTGCTTATCCGTATCGCCAAGATATGCAAGCAGTGCGGCGGCCGGCTTGACATCTATACGAATTCCCCGCAGAGCCGGCGCGCCATGCGAATCCTAAACGACGGACAAACCTCGTTTATGCATGCCGCCGTGCCGTATTCGGAGTTAAGGCAGCGCTATGCCGAAAGCGACGTGGCCATTCATGTCGAATCCTTCCGGCCCAAGCCGCGGCAGATCACGAGGCTCTCGTTTTCCTCCAAAATTGCGGACTGCCTGACCAGCGGCTGCGCGGTGCTTGCTGTCTGCGCAAGCTGCAACACGGGCTTCCAGTACCTGCGCAGGATGGACGCGGCCGTATGCGTGGACAGCCTTGACGGCGTCGACAGCGCGGTGCGCATGCTCGTTTCCGACCCGTCGATTATCGACGTATACGCCAAAAAGGCCATGGCCTGCGCGGCGGAGAATCACGACCCGGAAAAGACGCGGCTGCAACTGCGCAACGATCTGTTCACGCTTGCGCAAACCCGGCTGTCGCCGGAAGCGGTTGTACTCGACAGCGCGCATATGGACTCGCTGCCGCTTATCAGCGTCGTGCTGCCGGTCTACAAGGTTGAAAACTACATCGGAAAATGCATGGACAACATGCTAAGGCAAACGTACCCGAAGCTTGAGATCATACTGGTGGACGACGGCTCGCCGGATAAATGCCCCGCGATTTGCGACGCTTACGCGGCAAAGGACCCCCGTGTACGCGTCATTCACAAAGAGAACGAGGGCGTGTCCGTCGCAAGAAACGTCGGTATCGCCGCCGCAAAGGGCTCCCTGATTGCGTTTGTGGACTCGGACGACTATACCGCTACCGACATGATCGAGTGCCTGTACCGGACGATGGTCAGCCGCAACGCGCAGATCGCCGTTTGCGGCATGCGCGAGGTCAAGCCCGACGAGGTGCCGCTGCCGTCGCGGCCGGGGAACGTCATTACGCTTTCCGCGGAGCAGGCGCTGGAAACGATGCTGTACCAGAAGCTGTTCTATACTTCGCCCTGGGCAAAGCTCATGACGGTGGAAATTGCGCGCAAGCATCTTTTCCCGCCGTTCAAGCGGTATGAGGACATGGCGACGACGTACCTCTGGCTTTCGGACGCAAACGTGGTCGCGGTGGATACAACGGTGAAGTATTACTATGTCCAGCATGTAAGCAGCTTTATGGGCCGCGCGTTTTCCGGCGAGCGGTTCGTGCAGCTGGACACCAGCGAGACGGTGTACGACTTTATCGAAAAGCACTATCCCGCCATTCTGCCCGCCGCACGCGCAAGAAGGTTTGCCGTATATTGCCAGGTGCTGCTGCAAATGCCGAAAAACAGCGCGGAATATGAGGAACGGCGGCAGAGCATGCTGGAAATCATGCGGGAGGACGCGCGACTCGTCTCACGCGATCCGAACTGCCGCAGAAAGGATCATTACGGCGCGGTGATTTTCCAACATGCGGGAGAAGCCGGGCTGCGGCTTATGTGGCGCTTTACCCTTCGGTAAGGCTGCCCGGCCGGGATATACGCATATGCGCACAAAAAATTCCCTCCGCAATACGCTTTTCGCCGTCGGCGGCTACATCATTACGTTTGTTTTCGGGCTTGTGCTGCGCAAGCTTTTTATTGAGAACCTCGACTATACCAACCTGGGCTACGAAGGCCTGTTTACCAATATATTCGATTTCCTTGTCGTGGCCGATCTCGGCGCGGGCTCGCTTGTCACCTATCGCCTGTATGCGGCGCTTGCGCGCGGGGACGCCGCGTCCGTAGCGAAGCTTACCGCGCTTTACCGAAAGCTGAACCTGGTCCTCTCCGGCGTTGTAATGCTTCTTTCCGCCTGCGTGCTGCCCTTTTTGAAGTTCATTATACGCGAGGAAACGGCGGACTGGGGCTATGTGTATTGGATCTATGCCCTGCAAATGCTCAACCTTGTCGCGTTGCAGCCTTTTTCGTTTGCGCGCACGTTGATCGTTGCGGATCAAAAGAGCTATCAGACGGCGATAATCGATACGTCCATCCGCGTGCTTGTGCAGATAGCAAAGGCGGTTGTGATCATCCTGTTCCATAGCTATATCGGCTATCTGCTGCTGGCCATCTTCTGCAACCTGATGATGGGCGTGGTATCCTATATTCGCTGCAAGAAGGAGTATCCGGACGCCCTGCGCGGCCGCGCCACCTGGCGGGACTTTACGGAGGGCGGGTTTTTCAGCGAGCTCAAGGGCGTCGGCGTCAGCCGTCTGCTAAACTCCGTCTATTACGCGACGGACAGCGTGTTGATTTCCGCGCTGCTTGGCATCAAAAGCGTCGCTTTATACGGGAACTATACGGTGATATCCATCAATGTAAACGCGATGTTTGCCAGCGTTTTGCAGCCGGTTTCCGCAAGCATCGGCAACTATGTCAATACGGAGCGGGAGGACAGCAGCTTCCGGTTGTTTTCCGCTGTCGATCTGATCAGTTTTTGCCTTGCAAGCTTCGCGATGGTTTCCTATGCAACGCTGTTCCAGCCGCTCATTACCATGCTTTATGGCGATGCGTTCCTGCTTCCGCAGACGTTCGTTCTTCTCTTCTCCGTGTATAATTATCTTTATATCAAAAACCTCGGCATTACCTCCTTCCGGGGCACGTTCGGGCACTATCGGGAGGAGTGGGCATGGATTGGCGCAGCCGCCGTCGCAAACATCGTGCTGTCCATCGTCTGCTGCAAGCTGTACGGAATCGTCGGCATCGTGATGGGAACGGTCGCGTCGATGATCCTGCTGTGGATTGGCAAGAGCATATTGACGTTCCGCTACTGCTTTGCGCGGCCCGGCGCGGGCTATATGGCGCGGCAGGCCTGCCGGCTGCTGCTTGCCGTTGCCGAGATGCTCACTATCGGTTGGATTGCAAACCGGCTTCCGGTGGATTTGGGCGGATTTGTCCTGCGCGCGCTGCTCTGCCTCGTCGTGCCCAACGCGCTGCATTTGCTCCTGTACCGCAAAACGGAGGCCTTTGCCATTCTGCGCGGATATCTCGGCAAGGCGTTATCGATTATTAAAAACAGGAACGCGCATACGGAAGGGGAGGCGTCATAATGGCGGATATCGGGCAAAAGGGGAATCAGCAGGCGTTGCTTTCCGAAAAAATGACTGTACTGGTCTGCTCCTGCGACGCGTATGCGGACCTATGGACGCCATTCTTTACGCTGCTGCACAAAAACTGGCCGGGGCTTCCCTGCCGCGTTGTGCTCAATACGGAGACGAAGGCATACGCTGCCGGGCCCATACCGGTGACCGCGCTGCACCCGGCGGACCCGCAGGCGCCGTACGGGCTGCGTATGCAGGAAGCGCTATCCAAGATCGATACCCCGTACACGCTGCTTCTTTTGGACGATTTTTTCCTTCGCGCACCGGTGGACGAAGCACGGCTTGCGGATATCGTTCGCTGGATGGACGCAGAACCCGATATCGCGAGCGTCAACTTCGACCCGAACAACCCGCGTACGGAGGAGATGGGAGCCGTGCCGGGCTTTTACCGCATGCCGCAGTGCGCAATGTACAAGCTCAACATGCAGGCGGGCGTATGGCGCACACAGCGCCTGCTGCACTACTGGCGCGCGGACGACGACCCCTGGCGCTGGGAGCTGTTTGTAAACTATCTGACGTTCAAGAGCAAGGATGTTTTTTACGAGGTGGGCAGCACGGCGACGTCGCCGGTCCTATATGGATTAAACAAAGCGGCTGCCTGGGGCGTCGTCGGCGGAAAATGGGCGATAGAGGACGTGCGGCCGCTGTTTTTAGGGAACGGTCTCGACATAGATTTCTCCGCTCGCGGCGGATGCGCCCCTACGGATTCACCGAAACGTATGCCGCTTAGCGTCAGTACCGTACGCTACATGCTTTCCCGCATCGGCGCGCGTTACACGGTCGGCCTTGTGCTTTTCACGGCGATCAAAAAATGCAGGCGCAAGCTTGGGCTGCCGCTGCGGTACGAGTTTTATCCGGAAAAGCTTTCCGCTCGCCATGGATGAGGGCGACGACTGCTTGCGAAAATTCAAAACACAAAAAGCGGGCGAAAATGCTTGACAGTCTGCAATTTGCTCACTATAATACAAATGTTCGTGTTCCTGAACATAATATGGCGGCGTAGCTCAGTTGGCTAGAGCATTCGGTTCATACCCGGAGTGTCATCTGTTCGAGTCAGATCGCCGCTACCAAACGGAAAAACGCCCTAAAATAGGGCGTTTTTCTTATGGACTTCAGTCTGTGCGACCGCGAAGCGGGCGCATAATAAACCACCCGCT
>CAYPLG010000006.1:31397-38276 GCA_964411535.1 uncultured Oscillospiraceae bacterium | reverse complement strand
GAGAAGACGCTTAAGGAGCTTGGCGAAAAGCTGGAGAGCGCCGACAAGGAGAACGTCGAGAAGGCGGTTGCGGATCTTAAGAAAACGCTCGAAGGCAACGACACCGGAATGATCAAGACCGCGACGGAGCACCTGACCGAGGTTAGCTATGCAGCGTTTGGCAAGGTCTATCAGCAGGCAGGCGCGCAGCAGCAGGCGGATCCTTCGCAGGGCTTTGCGGGGCAGCAACCGGGCGACGGTACGTCCTATGGTCCGGCAGAAGAACCGAAGGACAATGTAATGGACGCCGATTACGAGGTTGTCGACGACAACAAGTAATGGACGAATTTGTCAATATGATGTAGAATACCGCAAGGAGGCGCCCGGCAGCGAGCGCCTCCCAGTGCGAGAGGTGATGGTGAGTTTTGGCTGATAAACGCGATTATTACGAGGTGCTGGGCGTACAAAAGGGCGTGTCTGACGCGGAGATTAAGAGCGCATTCCGAAAGAAAGCAAAGGAATGCCACCCGGATCTGCATCCGGGCGACAAGGCGGCGGAGGCGCAGTTTAAGGAGATCAACGAAGCGGCGGAGGTGCTTTCCGACCCGGAAAAGCGCGCAAAGTATGACCAGTTCGGTCATGCTGCGTTTGATCCGTCTATGGGCGGGCAAGGGTTTTCCGGCGGCGGTTTTGGCGGCTTCGGCGATTTTTCCGATATTATCGACCAGGTGTTTGGCGGCGGTTTTGGCGGCTTCGGCGGTGGCGCGCAGTCGCGCAGCGGCCCCGTACAGGGAAACGACCTGCGCTACGAACTGACGTTAACGCTCGAAGAAGCAGCCTTTGGCGTCCGCAAGGAGATTCAGATTGCGCGCAAGGAGAATTGCTCAACTTGCGGCGGAAACGGAGCCAAGCCCGGAACGCAGCCGGAAACCTGCCCGACCTGTAAGGGCTCCGGCAGCGTGCGCGTGCAGCAGCAGTCGCTTTTCGGCACCGTAACGACGCAGCGCGTGTGCAGCAATTGCCGTGGCACGGGCAAAATCATCAAGGAGCCCTGCACGGTTTGCGGCGGCGCAGGCCGCGTGCGGAAGAACACGCGTATTGCGGTCAATATCCCCGCAGGCATTGACGACGGGCAAACCATCAGCATGCGCGGCGAGGGCGAATCCGGGCAGCGCGGCGGTCCGCGCGGCGACTTGTTTATTACGATCAGCGTTCGCCCGCACAAGACCTTCAAGCGGCGCGGCTACGATCTGTATGTGGAGATGACCATTCCGTTTACAACGGCGGCGCTTGGCGGCAGCATCATTGTGCCGACTCTGAAGGAAACGGTAAAGTACACGGTACCTGCCGGTACGCAGACGGGTTCGACGTTCCGTCTTCGCGAGCAGGGCGTGCAGCGGCTCAATGCAAATAGCCGCGGCGATCTGTTCGTAACGGTGTCCGTGGAAGTGCCCAAAAGATTGAACGACGAGCAGCGCACTTTGTTGGAGCAGCTGGCGGCAAGCCTTGGCGACACATCCGCAAAAACAAGCAAGAAGAGCATATTCAATAAAAAGTAGGCGCGATTTTGTTTTACACCGTATTGCGCCGTATGCAGGAAGCCGGACTGGAGCAGCAGCCCGGCTTTGTCTTATGCGCGGGATACCGCTGCGGGGAGAACCGTGGATTTCGCATGGACACTTTGCGGGCAAAATGTTAAAATGTGTGCAACAGCAGGATCATGTCGTTGGGGGGCGTATTATGTTCCACAGATTGTCGCGTATTCTATGTGCATTTTTACTGGCTTGCGCTTTTGCAATCGCCTTTGTCGTGCCCGCTTATGCCGCGCAGCCTGCGGCTTACGATCCGGATGCGGCAGTGCAGTATGCAAAGGAGCATGTGCGCACGGAGGAGGGTTTGTGCGCTACCTTTGTGTCGCATTGTCTGACGGCCGGGGGCGTTTCCGTTTCGGAAAGCGGCGCAGGCAACCTGCTTACGAAGCTTCGCGGGATGGGGCTTGGCAGAATTGTGGAATGGCCGGAGGCGTCGGACCTGCACAAGGGCGACGTGGTCGGCGTTGTCTGCGGAAAGCATAGTACGGAGAAGTCGTTTTGGGGACTGCATGTGATTCTTGTTTCGCAAGAGGGCGGCAGCTCCATACGGTATTATGCTGTCAACAACCGCCGCGATAATGCGGAAATGACAAATGCGAAATTAAAGAAATACAATACGTATTTTTCCTGCAACAAATGTGGAAGCAATCGCAACACAAAGGTTGTCGCCTTTTGCTTTGACGATGCGAGCAAGACCGGCGCACCGGACGTTGCCAGTGCGGATACGTTGACGGAGCGGGAGATGCAGTCGCTTGCCGGACTTTGCGCAATTACCTGCGAACTTCCCGATTTTCGCGATACGGACGAGCTAAGTAAGTCGGACCGGCTTTCGCTGCTGCACACGGCGTACTGGTACGACGGCTTGCGCTACGCGGGCGATTTCTCCGAGTATCAGTACTACGGGGAGAACTGCGAAGTCGGTGTTGACGCCGCAAACCGCTTTATCAAGAGCGTGTTGGGGGTGGGAATTCCCAACGCATCGGAAAGCGGCACGTTCGACGTAATTGTTGGCAGCGTCGTTACCTGCGACGGGGGAACCTATACCGTGGAGGGGAGCGACTTTAACGCGTACGCCTATCTGGGGGACGTGGAAAGTCTTGGCGACGGCGTATTTAAGGTGATGTACGTGCGCTGTGCTTTTGATGAGGAACCGACCGCCGCAAAGTTCCAGAATGCGGATTACCTAATTGTTAAGCGCAGTGATTCCGGATATGGATTTACCGTCGTTGCGAAAAATGAGCCGGCCAAGGCGCGGCAGCAAGCGGCGGGCGCCGATTACCCCGCGCTGTATACGGGCGGCGAATCGATTGCGGAGTCGTTTGTCAAGGATTCGATAGAGGAAGTATCGGGGTTTTTCAAGAACCTGTTTGGCGGGGACGATTCGGAGGATGGATTGACCTTCGGTGACGATGCGGACGACGGCGAGGATGCGTCTGCTTCGGCGGGCAATGCATCATTGGATGCGAACAGTGCGGCTGATGGCGCGTATTCAGCCGCTTTTGACGAGGCGACGCAGGATTCAAATTGGCAGAACTCCCATAGCGGCGATGAAAGCCCGGCTTCGGACTTTCTGTATACCGTTGCCAACGGAGAGGCGACGGTAACCGGATATACCGGCAGCGACGCGGAAGTTGTAATTCCCCGTGTGCTGGGCGGGGCCAGCGTGACGGCCATTGGCAAGAACGCGTTTGAGGGAAACGTCACGATGCAATATGTCAGCGTACCTTACGGCGTGCAGGAGATTCAAAGCAGGGCGTTTATCGGATGCAGCAGCTTGACGGAGATAGATCTGCCGGAGGGGTTGCTGCGCATTGCGCCGGGTGCATTCTCAAAGTGCATCCGGTTACGGGAGGCGAAGATTCCGGAAGGCGTGCGCTCCATTGGCAAATATGCTTTTTCCGCGTGCGGCGATCTTGGCGAGGTTACGTTCCCAAGTACGCTGCGGGAAATGGTTGCTGGCGCGTTCTCCGGCTGTACGTCGCTGACCCGAATTGCGGTTCCGGAGGGGCTGCTGTCCATTCCGGAGGACGCTTTTGCGGGCTGCAAAGGCTTAAGCACCGTCGTGATTCCGGCTGGCGTCGTCGTGTATAGCGGCGCTTTCCGCAACTGCGGCGATCTGACGATTATCACGCCGGAGGGGTCGTCCGCTTACAAATTTGCGAAAAAGTTTGGGATGCGGACGGCGACGGCAGAGTAAAAGCTGCCAAGCATACGAATAGCAGGCGATGCCGCAACGCAACGCCTGCCTTTACTTTTTTGGCTTACGGGAGGTTAAAGTTGCAGAAACGCCTGTCTGCCCAGCGCATCGGCAATTTGCAATACCGGATTACAAATCGCCTCAACGGGAAATGTGATCGGCAGTTTGGGCATACAGTTCGTATGAACGGGGGTAAACAACCCGTTGTTCGCTTCTCCAAGCGCGGCGTACACAAGCGGATATCCTTTTTCAAAAGCGGCTTCCGGGATACGCACGCTGCTTTTACCGCGCACCGTCGTCATTTCATACCGGATAACCGGTTCGGCAGTACCGTCCGTAGCGGGATAGAGAAGCCGCATTGCCTTATCGCCGCTAAGCAACGACAGCTTGCTTGCAAGCTTTAGCTGCCTTGCGCGCAGCGTGTACATCGCATACGGCGATGCGTCGGAAACGAGATATCGCCTGCCCAGCTGACTGGCGACGGACGCGGTTGTTCCGCTGCCGGAGAATAGGTCACAGACGAGATCACCTTCCTTTGAGGAGGCAAGAATAATACGCCGAAGAAGCGCTTCCGGCTTTTGCGTTGCGTAGCCGGTGCGTTCCTTGTCCTTTTGTTGCAGGTGTTCAATATCGTTCCATACGTCGGATGGATAGGTCGGCGTGTCCTCGTAGTACCGATAGGTTTTGCCACCGCTTTTGATGGAAAATCCGATGCGGCCGTCCTCGCTTACGAATCGCTTCATATGGTTGCGCCGTTCGGGGCCGCGGGGCGTGCCGACGGCGGATATGTTGAAATAAACCTTGCGCGATTTCCGGTAAAACAGTATGGTGTCGTGTTTGCGTGGAAAAAATCTGGTGCTGCGTCCGCCGGATTTATAGCTCCATATAATTTCGTTCATGAAGTTTGCCGGGCCGAAAATCGAGTCGAGCAGCAGCCGCATCCTTGCGTTCATGCGGTGGTCGATATGCAGATAGAGGGAGCCGGTGGGGGTAAGCAGTTTGTGGCAGCCGGTCAGCACATTGCGCATCCATTCGACATATTCGTCCTCCGGCAGCGTATCGAAAAATACCGGCACGCGCATGCTGCGCTTTCCGTTGTTGAGGCGCAGATAAAACGTGTCGCCGGTACCGAAGGGCGGATCGAGGTAGATAAGCTGTACCTTCCCGGCATACTGCTCGACAAGCGTTGGCAGGAGCGCTTCCGCGCGACCGAGGCGAAACACACCGGAGCCGCCGTTGTCGTGCAATTCCTCGGTGCATTGGATGCGCATATGCAATTCCTCCTGCTATGGTATTAATGCGTCAGTCGTCCTGGTGAAAGATGGATGCGGTGTCGATATGCTGTTCCATAAAGGCTTTGGACGCTTCGCAATCGTGCCGCTCGATGGCGGCGAAAATGCGCTGGTGTTCGGCAAGGGAACCGGCGGGGCGCTGCGGCTCCGTAAGGGAGCTTTTGCGCGCGCGGCTGATATTGTGGTGCAGGCTCGTTAAAATGTGTTTGAGGGAACGGCTGTTGCTGGCGGCGTAGACGATTTCATGGAAGCGGGAATCGAGCTTGACGAGGTTTGGCACATCGTTTTTCTTCGTGTAAAATTCCATGAGATCGACAATTTCGCGAAGCTGCGAAAGCTGCGTGTCGGTAATGCGCTCCGCTGCCCAATACGCGGCCTGCCCTTCCAGCAGATGGCGGATGGTGAATACATCGCGCAGGTCCTCGGAAGTAAAGGCGTTTACGATTACGCCCCGGTTCGGCTGCGAATACACAAGGTCTTCCAGCTCCAGCTGCTTTAACGCTTCCCGAACGGGCGTGCGGCTGACGCCAAGCTCCTCGGCAATCTTCATTTCCACAAGGCAGTCGCCCGTGCTGTATCGCCCTTCGGCAATCGCATCACGAAGATACTGATACACCTTGTCGGATAACGATATATAGTCTGTGGAATCACTGAATTTTGGCATAGGCAACCCTTCTTTACATGTATAATATACCCTTTTTGCGCGCGGAATACAAGTATACAAGGCATAGAATTATTTTATCATCATAGGATGCATTGATGAAACAGGAAGCCGTACCCATACGAAACTGGAAGAGCGATCTTATGCCGTACCTGCCGCCGCACGTGCGGCAAATGCTGGAGGGCGTGAGCCCACATGCACCGCTGGAGGAAATCCGAATCCGCGCACAAAAGCCACTGCAATTGTGCTTCTCCGGCTATGAAAGGCTCCTATATCTGCCTGGTGGGCGCGCGGCTGTGACGGCGGACGAATGCCAGGCAATGCTGCACAGGCTGTGCGAGCAGTCCTTGTATTGCTGGGAAACAGAGCTTGGAAACGGATTTCTTACATTGCCGGGCGGATACCGGGTCGGGCTTTCCGGCGCAATGCTGCTCTCCGGCGACGGGCAGCGGCGCTTAACGGAGGCGACCGCGTTCAATATCCGGATTGCGCGGCAGATCATCGGCGCTGCGGAAAACCTGCTTCCGCTGCTGCTGCTGCCGGACAAGAGCGTTGCCAGTACGCTGATCGTGTCGGCGCCCGGCTGCGGAAAGACGACGCTGCTGCGCGATATTGCAAGGTCGGCTTCATACGGGATAAACGGAGCAAAACCGAGCCGCGTTGCGGTTGTCGACACACGATACGAGCTTGCGGGCTGTACGCACGGTGTGGCGCAGATGGATCTTGGACCGCGGACGGACGTGCTTTCCGGCGTACCGCGTGCAAACGCCATGCGCATGCTGGTGGCGAATATGGCACCGGAGGTGCTGATCACGGATGAGCTCAGCGTTGTGGAGGATGTGCTTGCCGTTTGGGAGGCGGCGCATAGCGGCGTACAGGTTGTTGCCAGCGCACACGCGGGCAGCCTGCGAAGCCTGCTATGCCGGGAGTCTATGCGCGCGGCCTTAAGCGACGGGCTGTTTACCAGGATTGTGCTCTTAAGCAGAAGCCGCGGCGTTGGAACGGTGGAACAGGTTCTGGATGCAAACCTACAATCTGTGGAAGGCGGGGGAGAAGCATGCTGCGCGCAATTGCTGTCATAATGGCCATGGGCGGGTGCGTGCTCGCCGGATGCAGCGGTGCAGCAGAGCGCCGTGCGCTACCTGGACGAACTGGAAT
>CAYPLG010000006.1:17842-31387 GCA_964411535.1 uncultured Oscillospiraceae bacterium | reverse complement strand
CGCGGGCATACAGCGTATCCGGCTTGGATTGGAACACACCAACCGGCCGGTGACTGCGCTGCTTCGCGATAGTGGCGGGGCGGAAACAAGTGCATTGCTGCATTGCGTCGCGCAGGAGATCGACGACGGATGCACGCCGCTGGACGCATGGGAACGAGCGGCTGCGGCATGCCGCCCGGCGCTGTGCGGGCTGACGGAGCCGGATTATAAGGTACTGTCCGTTTTCTTCTCCCTGCTGGGCGGCAGCGACCGCTGCTCGCAGTTGCAGCATGCCGACGTAACGCTGAAAATGCTTGCGAGGCAATGTGCGGAGGCGAGGCAGTTATACGAAAAGAATGGCCGCGTCTACCGCACGATGGGCTTGCTGCTTGGCGCGGGCGCTGCAATTCTTTTGCTATAGGTGCGCGATGGAAGTCGGGATATTGTTTAAGATTGCCGGGGTTGGCATTGTATCGGCTGTGGTGACGCAGCTGTTAAAGCAAAGCGGGCGTGACGAGATGGCAACGATCGCCGCAATTGCAGGACTGATTGTCGGGCTTATGATGATGCTCGACATGGTGGAGGAGCTGTTCAACAGCGTGCGGGAAGTATTCAACCTGTACTAGAGGGGCAAGGGAAATATGCAGATATTCCGTATACTGGGGATTGCCATACTTGGAACGACATTTGCCGTTATGCTGCGGCAGCTAAGGCCGGAGCTGTCCGTAATTGTCGGCATGGCAACGGGGCTTATAGTGCTGCTTCTGGCAATTGGCGAGCTGACCGGCCTTATGGATACGCTGCGTGCATTGGCCGCCGAATACGGCGTCGATACGGGCTATATCGGCACGCTGCTAAAGATCATGGGCGTAGCCTATGCCGCGCAATTCGGCGCGCAGCTATGCGCGGACGCCGGTGAAAGCGCGATTGCTGGAAAGGTAGAGCTGTTCGGCCGCATCCTGATTATGGCGGCAGCCATGCCCGCGGTTGTGACCGCGCTTGGCGCTGCAGTGCGGCTGCTTCGCATGCTTCCGTGAAAAAGGTTATCGTACTGCTATGCTGTCTGCTGCTGTTGTCCTCATCCGCTGCGCTTGCTGATGAGAAGGAAAACGACGCGGCAATCAGCGACGGCGTGGAAACCTGGATGTCGGGCGTCGACTGGGAAGCGTTTGAAAGGCTTATTTCCGGCCTTTCGGAGGAAACGCGCGCGCTATGGAACGGCAAGTCCATGCAGGCGCTCACGGAGGAGCTTGCGCTTTCCGGCGCATCCGGTGAAGGCGGCGCATGGGAAAAATGGCCGCTTTCCGCGATAGGCAGGCGTATGCTGGCTGACGCGGGCGCGAACCTGGCCGGAACGGTCGCTACGCTGCTTGGCCTTGCATTGCTTTCCGCCCTGAGCACGGCGTTGATGGACGGTGGAAAGGACGGCGTACACAGCGTTGCGACGTTCGTATGCAGATGCTTTACGTTGAGCGTGGTGCTTGGTGCGTTCGCGTCCATGGCGAAGCTTTGCGATACATGCACCAAGCAGCTTTGCGCGTGTATGGAACTTGCATCGCCGGTGCTGATGACGCTGCTTGCGGCGGTAGGTGGGACGGCAAGCGTCGGCGTGTTGCAGCCGTCGATGGCGCTGTTAAGCGGCAGCGTGGCGATCAGTATACGGACGATTGTCGTCCCGCTTATTCTATGCGCCGGTGTGCTCGCCATGTTCGACCATCTTTCCGAACGGATTCGCTTAAGCGAAATGAGCGCCCTGTTGAAGAGCGGCATCAAGTGGAGCATCGGGATTGTCACAACCCTGTATACGGCGATAACCGCGCTGCGAAGCATGACGGCGGCCGCATTCGACGGCGTAAGCGTGCGGACGGCAAAGTATGCTGCGGGCAGCATGTTTCCGATGGTCGGCGGACTGATCGGCGGGTCCTTTGATACCGTCCTTGGCTGTGCCGGGCTTGTCAAAAATGCGGCGGGGCTTACGACCATCCTGCTGTGCGTATCGGTGGTAGCGGAGCCGATTGTACGCATCGGAATAGCCATGCTGCTGTTTCGGCTTACCGCGGCGGCGATGCAGCCGGTTGCGGACAAGAATCAGGTCGCGATGTGCCGCGCGGGGGCGGACATGATGGCGGGCCTGCTTTCCGCGTGCGCAGCAATCGCCGCGATGTTTATTACGACGGTAGGGCTTGCGGTTGCAATCGGAAACGCCGGCATGCTGGGGTAGAGAATGCAGATTGTGACATCGTTCGTTTGCCAGGTTTTGGTGCTAAGCATGCTGACAATGACGGCGGAGTTTCTTTTGCCGGCAGGGCATATCAAGAGCACTGCATCGGTTGCAGTAAGAATCACCTATGTTGCTGCAATCTGTGACGAGATAATCGGAATATTTACAAGATTGGGGGTATAGATTTGCAACAGGAGACAAGCGGCGGGCGCAAAAGCGGATGGTTCCGCCGCGCGGCGGATGCGATCCGGGGCAATCGCAAGCTGGAGATCGCGGTTTACGGCGGGATTCTGCTTGTCGTCGCCGTGTTGTATGCCGTGAGCCTGCAACCGGCAGGGAAGGCTAGTGAGGCTAGTCAAACGGGTGCGGAAAAGCAGGCCGCCGCCGATTCCGAATTGGATGTGGAGGCAAGGCTTAGCGGCGTGCTTTCGAGCATTCGCGGCGCGGGGCGCGTGGAGGTGATGATCACATATGAAACCGGCACGGAGCTTGTGACGGCAATGTCCACGAAGGTGGATAGCAATACGGCGGAGACAAGCGACGGCAGCAAAAACAGCATGACGGTGCAGACGAACGAGGTAAGCGAGCCGGCAACCGTCGGCGGCAGCGCCGGTGACGAGCCGATTGTGCTGATGGAAAAGCGCCCGGTCGTGCGTGGCGTCATTGTGGTGGCGGAGGGTGCGGCGGATATTCGCGTAAAGCTGGATTTGCAGCGCGCGGTGCAGGCGGTGCTGGATATACCGCTTTCCAGCATAGAGGTATTCGAGCTGTCTAATACGGCTTACAATCAGGAAGGGGGATGAAAATGAAAAAGACGGGATATGTAAAATCCAAACTAAACAAGAAGGCGCTTACGCTCGGCGGCGTTGCATTGCTGTTAATCGGTGCAATTGTCGCCAACGCGCTCATTGGGCAGGGCAAGGATACAAAGGAAAACACGCTTTCGGCAGATGCGGACGCGGTCAGCCAAACCTCGTCGGGCGCTGCGGTGCAGGTAGGTTTTTTTGATTCTTTCAGAAACGAACGCAACAGTACGCGCGCACAGGAGATCGCCTATATCGATACAATCATTGAGCAGGGCGCGGATGCGGAAACCATGGCGGATGCGCAGCAACAGAAGCTTTCCATCGTTGAGGGTATGGAGAAGGAGATGACGATTGAGAGCTTGCTGAAGGCAAAGGGCTTTTCCGATGCAGCCGTTACGCTGCATACAGGCGCGGTGAATGTAATCCTTTCTGCGGAGACGCTTTCCGACGAACAGGTTGCACAGGTGCTGGATATTATCATTCGCGAAACGGGTGAAGTTGCGGAGAATATCAAGGTAACGACAACGCAGTAAGGAACGTTATTATGGCAGGCACGAATCCGGCGGAAGCGCGCGCAGCCGCCGGATTTTGCAGCGGTAATAATCGCTGTTGCCTGCTTTTGAAGCAAATAAAATGTCACAATGTCGAAAAGGTTTGGACGCAATAGTTGTTTACACCATGCGGGGAAAATGCTATAATTTTCATAACGAAAGCAGGAGGTGCACTATGTCCGAAGTGAATGAAACGAACAATGCGATCGAAGAGATCGATACCAATGGCGGTCGTATTATTTTTGCAGACGAGGTCGTTGCAACCATTGCCGCTTTGGCGGCGGCGGATGTGCAGGGTGTTGCCACGCTGACCGGCGGCGTTGTGGAAGGGTTGACGGAGAAGCTTGGTAAAAAGAATGTCACAAAGGGCGTGAAGGTAGAGGTTGGCACCGAGGAAGCGGCTGTCGATATTTCTGTGAATATCAAATACGGTTTCCGTATTCGCGAGGTCTGTGAGAATATTCAGAATGCCGTCAAGACGGCGATTGAGACCATGACCGGCCTACGCGTGGTGGAGATCAACGTGTATGTGCAGTCCGTTGTGTTTGAGCCGACGGAACCCACGCGTGAGCAGAAAAAGAAGGAAAAAGAGGCCCAGAAGGAGCTCGAAGCTGCAGAGAAAGCGAAGCAGCGGGAGCTTGAGAAGGCCGAAAAGGAAAAGGCGGAGCAGGAAAAGATCGAAGCCGCTCGCGTAAAGTAATATTGCAGCAAGGCTGTTTCTTGGGGTTGTCCGGCATACAGAGCTGTTGCATGCTGTGACAATCCCAATTTACGACAGAAAGGGAGTACAATCCAATGAAACTCAATGCACTTGGCCGGATTATGCTGGCATTGTTGCTAATATTCGCTATTGTGTTTGCGTTCATCCTGCTGGGAATGTCCGTGAGCATAATTGGTTCGGAGCTTGCGACGATGCTGCTTGCCCGGCTTTATGAATACGCAAGGCCGATTATTGCTGCGTGCGGCTTGGCGCTACTGGCCGTCTGCGCCCTGCTGCTGTTTTGCGGAAGGGTAAAAAAACAAAAGGCGGAGGTCGCTCCGGCATCCACGCTGATGCAGCAGAATGAGATCGGCGGCACGTATATTGCGCTTGATGCAATTGATTCCATGGTACAGAAACATTGCCGCGCGGTGAGCAATGTGCGGGACTGCCACACCTCCCTCCGCGCGCTGGAGGACGGCGTATCCATTGGCATCCGCCTTGCGGTATTGCCGGATACGGACGTGGCTTCGCTTACGCAGCAGCTACAGGCTTCGCTCAAGGAATATATCCAGAGCCTTACGGGTATCTGCGTAAAAGAGATCGGCATTTTGGTCGAGAATGCGGCGGAGGATCCCGCCAAGCGCGTTGAGTAAGGGGCGATACGATGGAAAAGTTCAGCGAATTTTGCAAGTCGCATAAGTGGGCAATTATCATGGCTGTTTTCGGCCTGCTGCTTGCGATACTTCTTATAACGGTCGGATTCTGGAAGACGTTGCTGCTGTTCGCGGTGGTTGGACTCTGCTTTGTTGTTGGATACCTGCTTGATAAGGACGGCCCGGACGGCGTAAAGTCTTTCTTCGGGAACCTTTTTAAGTCCAAGAAAAGCGAATGAGCAGATCAAGAGCGCGCGAGGTCGCGATGATGATCATCTACTCCGATATGTTGGGCGGAGCGGATACCCCGCAGGATGTTTGCGAGAAAACGGAGCTGCTGGGTTCCCTTGACGATACCGACGTACAGTATGCGGAGGAAATACAAAAGGGCGTACGGATGCATATGGATGATCTGGATCAGTTGATTGCGGAGAACGCGGTCGGCTGGTCGATCGGCCGGATTGGCCGTGTGGATCTTTCCATACTGCGTGTCGCGGTATATGAAATGCTGTATCGCGAGGATGTGCCGACAGGGGCCGCAATCAACGAGGCGGTTGAGCTGTCCAAGAGATACGGCGGGGAGAAATCCTTTGCGTTCATCAACGGTATACTTGGCAGTATCGCCAAGCAGTTACCACAGGGCAGCGAATGAATCGTTTCGTAGTAGGCGTCGACACCAGCTGTTATACAACCAGCATCGCATGCGTTTCAACGGAGGGCATCGTTTTCGAACAAAGAACGATGCTTTCCGTAAAATTAGGAGAGCGCGGCCTCCGGCAGTCGGACGCCGTGTTTCAGCATGTGCGCAACTTACCGCAGCTGACGAATGCGTTGTATCGCGCCGTTAACGGGGCGGACGTGGCCTCGGTTGCCGTAAGCGCCAAGACAACGGATGCGATAGATTCCTATATGCCGGTGTTTCTTGCCGGAAGGGCCGTTGCGGCCGTAATGGCGGATTCGCTTGGCGTACCGCTTATAGAAACCGTTCATCAGGCGGGACATGTTCGCGCCGCGCTGTTCGGAAACGAGACGCTGCTTGACGCGGACAGAATTCTTGCGTTGCATCTTTCCGGCGGCACCACGGACATTCTTTCCGTAACGCTTCAACGGGGCGCCATAGACAGGATTGTGCCGCTTGGCGGAAGCGACGATCTGCATGCCGGGCAGTTTGTGGACCGTGTCGGCGTGCGGATGGCATTGCCTTTTCCTGCGGGGCGTTCGCTGGAACTGCTTGCCGCCGCGGCTGCCGATCATAGCATTCGGCTGCCAAAGCATGTGCGCGGCCTGCGTTGTTCGCTTTCCGGACAGGAGACGATGGCGCAGCGCTTGCTGGAGGATGGCGTATGCCGGGAGTCGGTCGCGTACGCCGTGTACGATTGTCTTGCGAGAACGGTCGGCGCGATAATTGATAACGCAATTGCGGCGCATGGTGAGCAGCCGGTTCTGCTGTCCGGCGGGGTTTCGGGCAGCGCGCTGCTTCGGAAGCTGCTTTTACAACGCACTGGTCGGACGCTGTATTTTGCAAAGGAAGGCTTGTCGTCGGATAATGCCGTTGGCGTAGCGCTTATCGGGCTTGACCGGCGCAATTGTGATGCTTGATCTGCTGTTTTCCGTTAGTGAATTGAATACTTATGTCGGACAGCTGCTCTCTGCCGATCCGGCTTTGCACAACGTGCGTGTGCGCGGCGAAATCAGCGGGTTTAAGCGGCATACCTCCGGACACTTATATTTTTCGCTGAAGGATGAAAACGCGCTTGTGCGCTGCGTGATGTTCCGTTCGCAGGCATACGAGTTGGATTTTCGCCCGGCGGACGGTATGCAGGTGATTTTGACGGGCTATGCGTCGCTGTATGCCCGCGACGGCGCCTTTCAGCTATATGCGCAATCTCTGGAACGGCAGGGAGAGGGCGAACTGTACATGCGCTTTCTCAAGCTGAAGTCGCAGCTGGAAGCGGAAGGATACTTTGACCCTGCGCACAAGCTGACGCTGCCGTTTTTGCCGTCGTGCGTCGGCGTTGTAACGAGCGGTACGGGCGCGGCGATACAGGATATATTGAACATTGTACATCGGCGGTTTCCCTCTATGCCGATGGTTCTTGCGCCGGTTCGCGTACAGGGAGCCGGCGCAGCGGAAGAAATCGCAAAGGCGATTGGGACGCTAAACGAAAAAGCGGCCTGCGACGTTATGATTGTCGGTCGCGGCGGCGGCAGTATAGAGGATCTTTGGGCGTTTAACGAGCCGGTTGTTGCAAAGGCGATTTATGATAGCGCAATTCCGGTAATCAGCGCGGTTGGGCACGAGACGGATTTTACGATTGCGGACTTTGTCGCCGACCTGCGGGCGCCTACGCCGTCGGCTGCTGCGGAACTGGCGGTGCCGGAGGAAACGGCCTGTCGCGACGCAGTTACGGAGATGTCGCGCAGGCTGCGATTCGGGCTGACAGCGACGATTACGCATTCCCGCAGCCGCATCCAGTTGCTGGCTGCTTCGCGTGCATTTATCATGCCTGCGGAGCGGGTTGCGGAAGCGCGCGTAGCGCTTGACCGCTCTATGGAGCGATTGCAGGCGGCGGCAATGAACAAGATTTACGAGAACCGGGGCAGGTTGCAGTCGGCAACGGACCGCATCGGCGCGCTGAATCCGCTTTCCGTACTTACGCGCGGATATGCCGTCATCAGCGATGCGAAAGGCAATACCGTAACGCACGCCGAAGCGCTGCAAGCGGGGCAGAACGTTACCTTGCATATGCAGGACGGCAGCGCAATTGCCGAAATAAAAAGTGTGGCGGCTGCGGGGAGCGAACCGAAGGAGGTACGAACGCATGGACGAAAAAGTAAAGTTTGAAGAGGCAATGACGAAGCTGGAGGACGTTGTGAAGAAACTGGAATCCGGGGAAGGCTCGCTTGCCGAAATGATTGCCCTGTATGAGCAGGGGATGGGCCTGATTCAAGTCTGTAACAAGCGGCTTGACGCCTATGAGGCCAAAATTACCAAGCTTGCTGATTTGGGAGGGAACGAGCATGCGGATGCGTGAGACGCTGTCAAAGTATATCGAGCTGACGGATACGCACTTAACCGCTGCTTTTCAGGCGGCTGATCTGCCGGGCGTTCTTCGCGACAGCATGCAGTATAGCGTCTTTGCAGGCGGAAAGCGTCTACGCCCCGCGCTTTGCATGGCTTCGTGCGAACTTGCCGGCGGCGCAGCGGAGGATGCGGTGCTTCCTGCGTGCGCAATTGAGATGATTCATGCGTATTCCCTGATTCATGACGACCTTCCTGCACTTGATAACGACGATATGCGGCGCGGACGTCCCAGCAACCATGTCGCATTCGGTGAGGCAAACGCGATTATTGCGGGCGACGGGTTGCAGGCGCTTGCGTTCTTAACGGTATCGCAGACGCACAATTCCGTTGTGATGGAAACAGTTGCAAAGGGCGCGTTGGACATGGTTAAGGGGCAAAGCTATGACCTGACGGCGGGTGACGACGAGAGCCTGCTCATGACAATTCACCGCCTGAAAACGGGCGCGCTGATTCGTGCTGCGATTCTTTCCGGCGCGCAGTGCGCGCATGCGGATGCGCAGGAGCTTGCGCTTTTTGCGGCGTATGCGGAGCATTTCGGCGTGCTGTTCCAGATAACGGACGATATACTCGATGCGGAGGGCGACGCCAGCGTGCTCGGAAAATCGGTCGGGAAGGATGCGGCGGAAAAGAAGGTTACGTTCGTTTCCGTATATGGCCTGGATGGTGCGAAGGAAAAGGCGCGGCAGACGGCTGCTGCGGCAAAGGAAGCGATGCTGCCGTTTGGCGAGCGCGCATGGTTTTTCAACGACATGGTGGAAACGACGCTCACACGCCGCAGCTGACGAGAATTGCCAGCCTTGCCATGCATATGATATACTTATTCATAGAAAATACTGCGAACATACGCCGCTTGCACGGCTGCGCAAACGCTCGCAAATTACGATAGGGGAAACGGACCTTGCCACAGCCGCACGGACGGCGTAAATGGCACGGAACTTTTACGAAATGGAACAACAGCCTTATCCAATATTGGATACCATAGATTCTCTTGCGGATTACAAACGCGTGCCGGACGAGCAATTGCCTGCGCTTGCGGAGGAGATCCGGCAGTTCATGATTGAAAACGTAAGCAAGTGCGGCGGGCATCTTGCGTCCAACCTTGGTGACGTTGAGCTGATTCTTGCTATACACCGCGTTTTCGACAGCCCGAAGGACAAAATCATATTTGATGTTGGGCATCAGGCATACGCGCACAAAATTTTAACCGGCCGACGCAGCGAGTTCCATACGCTGCGACAGAAGAACGGCGTCAGCGGCTTTCCAAAGCGGGAGGAAAGCGAGCACGACATGTTCAACACGGGACATGCATCTACCTCGATTTCTGCGGCGCTGGGCATGGCGCGGGCGATGAAGCTGCGCGGCGAGGACGGAACCGCCGTCGCGTTTATCGGGGACGGTTCGATGACCGGCGGGATGGTATTTGAAGCGCTCAATGACGCCGGGCAGGCGGATGTGCCACTTGTGGTAATCTTGAACGACAACGATATGTCCATTGCGGCGAGCGTCGGCATGCTGCACAGACAGCTGAATAATCTACGCATCAGCCACTGGTACGTGCGCTTTAAGCGCTGGATTGTCAGCTGCCTTGATACCGGCGTTTTTGGCCGTTGGCTGACCAAGCATATGTTCAACTTCAAAAACCGCATTAAAAACTTCCTGATGCCGCATTTGTTGTTTGAGGAGATGGGGTTGGTTTATCTAGGCCCGATTGACGGTCACGATATTGAAAAGCTGATGCATACGATGCAGCGCGCAAAGGAGATGCGCATTCCCGTTGTTGTGGACTGCACGACGAAAAAAGGGAAAGGGTATGTCTATGCGGAAGAAGACCCTGTAAAGTTTCACGGCGTCAACCGCTTTGCCGTTGACACCGGCGCAATGGAGTCGGTTGTGCGCAAGTCCAATTCCGCCGTGTTCGGCGATGCGCTCGTTGCGTTGGCGGAGCATGACAACCGGATTGTGGCCATTACGGCGGCTATGCCGAACGGTACCGGGTTAAAGCCTTTCTCCGAGCGGTTTCCCAAGCGGTTTTATGACGTCGGCATTGCGGAGCAGCACGCGCTTACCATGGCAGCGGGCATGGCGGCGGAGGGGATGCGTCCCGTAGTTGCGATATACTCGACTTTTTTACAGCGTGGGTTTGATCAGGTGCTGCATGATATTTGCCTGATGAAGCTGCCGGTCGTGATTGCAGTCGACCGCGCGGGCCTTGTCGGGGAGGACGGAGAAACGCATCAGGGCGTATACGACGCTGCGATGCTGTCGATGATGCCGAATATGACGCTGTACTCGCCCGCTTCACAGCAGGAGCTTGTGCAGATGCTGTCGCTGGCATTGACGCGGAATGAACCGGCGGCGATACGCTATAACCGCGGCAGCCTTATGCATATGGTGTCACTGGAGCCCATTGTACCGGGCAAGTGGGAGGATTTGGAGCCTATCGCTGCAACGACTGTGATTGCAACGGGCGACATGGTTGCGCTTGCGCTGCCGGTCGCGCGCGAATGCGGCGCGGGACTTGTTAATGCGCGGACGATTGCTCCCATGGATACGGAAATGCTGCTGCGAATCAAGAACCGCTGCACCCGTGCCGTTGTGGTCGAAAACGGTGTGGATTGCCTGGGCAGGGCGGTCGCGGCGGAGCTTGCGCCGGTGCCTGTTATACGCATGCATGTTCCGAACCGGCCGATTGCGCATGCAACGGTCAATGAACAGCGCGAGGAATGCGGCCTTACGGAAGACGCGCTGCGAAAAGCCATACTTGAAGGAACGCTATGAAGCAAAGACTGGATGTACTTCTCTCTGAAAGGCAGTTGGCGAAGAGCCGCGAACATGCGCGCGCGCTGATTATGGCGGGCGTGGTGTATATCGGCGGCGTCAAGGCGGACAAAGCCGGTATGCCGGTTGACGAAAATGCCGTAATCACCGTGCGGGAGGACCCGATTCCGTTTGTCAGCCGCGGCGGACTGAAGCTGCAAAAGGCGCTTGCTACGTTCCCGCTTCAGCTGACGGATGCGGTTGCTGCGGATATCGGCGCGTCCACCGGGGGCTTTACGGATTGCATGCTCCAACACGGGGCGCAGCGCGTATATGCGCTCGACGTGGGCTATGGACAGCTGGATTGGAAGCTTCGTAACGATCCGCGCGTTGTCGTCATGGAGCGCACGAACGCGCGATATATGGAACCAGCCTGGTTCAACGGTGCGCCGCTGGATTTTGCATCGATTGACGTCTCTTTCATTTCTCTCGATAAAATACTGCCGCCGCTGTATCCGTGCTTACGAAGCGGCGGGAAGGTTGTCGCGTTGATTAAGCCGCAATTTGAGGCGGGGCGCGAAAAGGTTGGCAAACACGGCGTTGTGTCGGATGCGGGCGTGCATCGCGAGGTATGCGCGCGTATTCTTGCACTTGCGTCGGGCATTGGATATGCGATACGCGGACTTACCGATTCGCCAATTCGCGGACCGAAAGGGAACATTGAATTTTTGGTTCTGCTGGAAAAATGTGACGATGAAACACAAGATGTTGTTACCGACTGGGCGCAATGCATAGCAGATGTTGTATATGCGGCGCATAATTCTTCCATTTCCTAATATTTATTCACTTTCTTCTTGTATTTCGGGGATCTTCGACGTATAATATGAACAAGTTGTGAACTGGAGTTATGTGCTGCTTTATGCGGATTGGTTTTGCTGCGAACCTGGAAAAAGAAGGCGTTCAGTCGCATCGGGACTCGATGCTGCTTTATGCGTCCGAAGCCGGATATGATTGCAGGTTTTATGCATCGGTCGAGGAACTTGCTGCGGAGGACGAAAAGCCCGATTGCCTCGTGGTCATTGGCGGCGACGGCAGTTTGCTTCGATATGCGCGTCCCGCGGCGGTGAAAGATATTCCGATACTGGGTGTGAATCTTGGCAGGATAGGTTTTTTAAGCGAGATCGTTACGGAAGAGTTTGCGGAAGCGTTGCAGCGGATTAAGAACGGCGATTATACGATTCTCGAACGAATGACGCTGTCGGCAAGGGTGAACGACGGAACGCCCGCGGTTTGCCTCAACGACGTGCTGACGTTCAAGCATTCCTTTTCCGGTGTGGCGCAGATTGACGTGCGGGTCGATGATACGGATGTAGGAACGGTGTTTTGCGACGGGATCATTGCGGCGACGCCGACCGGTGCGACGGCATATTCTTTATCTGCGGGCGGGCCCGTGGTTGCGCCAGGTTTGGACACGATCGTTGTAACGCCGATCTGTTCGCACACGCTGCATTTCCGGCCGGTGGTTTCCGCTGCGGAGTCCAATTGGGAATTTCGCGTCAATGGCAAGGGCGTTGTCGCGCTGGATGGGATGCGAACGGACGCCGTGATGACAGGCGACGTTATCAAGGTTACGCGCGCGGATGTGCGGGCCAAGTTTATTTGTCTGCATAACAAGAACATTTTCAGTCTTATCCGGAAAAAGCTTGGGTAAAAGGTATTACGAAACAGGGGGAAGAACAACAAATGAAGGCTAAGCGGCATGATATGATTAACAAACTCATTGCGTCGGAGAATATCGAAACGCAGGAGGAACTTGCCTATCGGCTTCGTGAACATGGTTTTTCCGTTACGCAGGCGACGGTTTCGCGCGATATCAAGGAACTCCGGCTGATCAAGGTACTGACGGCGGAGGGCCGATACAAGTATGCGACCGTGGAAAAGGCCGAGGCGGACATGCAGGAGCGTTTCATCCGCATGTTCAGCAACTGCGTTCTTTCCGTTACTTCCAGCGGGAACCTGATCGTTATCAAGACCATTACGGGCAGTGCGTCCGCTGCTGCAGAAGCGGTCGATTCCCTGAAATGGACAGACATTCTGGGAACGATTGCGGGCGATAATACCATTTTTATTGCGGTGCGGGACGGGAAGTCCGTATCGGACATAGTTAAAAAATTTCAGAAAATGATAAAATAGGAGGAGCATGACGTTGCTGCGTCAACTATCCATACATCACGTAGCGCTGATTGATCAACTGGATATTGGCTTCTATGATGGATTTTCCGTATTGACCGGTGAAACCGGCGCTGGGAAATCCATCATCATAGAAGCGTTCAATTTCGTATTGGGGGAGCGTGCAAGCCGGGAATTGATCCAATCCGGTGCGGACAAGGCAAGCGTAGAGGCTGCGTTTGCGCTTGGCGCCGACGACTCCGTTCGGAGCGTTCTTGCGGAGATGGAGCTGACGCCGGAGGACGATACGCTGGTGCTGTATCGGGAGCTTTCTGCGTCCGGCAAAGGCGTTTGCCGCGTAAACGGCATGCTGGTATCCACTGCGATGCTAAAGAATATCGGCGATACGCTTGTCGATATCCACGGACAGCACGCGCACCAGTCGCTGCTTAATCCCAAACTGCATATTGCAATGCTCGATGCGTTCGCGGGGGGGAATCTGCTCCCTGTTAAGCGCGAGGTGGCAGCTGCATATAAAACCGCTTCCGACGCCGGACGGCAGCTGGCTGCCGCTGTGACGGACGAGCGGGAACGCGAACGGCGCTGCGATTTGCTACAGTA
>CAYPLG010000006.1:0-17832 GCA_964411535.1 uncultured Oscillospiraceae bacterium | reverse complement strand
ACGATGCGAAGCTAATTGATGGCGAGGAGGAGACGCTTACAGAGAAGCGGCAGATACTCCAGAACGCGCAGTCCATTATGGATGCGCTGGAGGGGAGCGCCGAGGCGCTGTCCGGCGAGGATGCAAGCATAGTGAGCAGCCTTTCCGGCGTTATGCACGTCATGGAGGGCATCGCGCCGCTGCATGCGGATTATGCGGCTTCGGCTGAACGGCTGAAAAACGTATACTACGAGCTGGAGGATGTTTCGTATGCCATACGCAACCTGCTCAACGAATTTTCGTTTGAGCCGGAGGCGCTCAATGAAATAGAGTGGCGGCTGATGACGATCAAGACGCTGGAGAAGAAATACGGCGCGGATATTGGCGAAGTGCTTCGGTATCGTGCAGAGATCGGCGAGGAATACGATATGCTCATAAACAGCGAAGAGCGCCGCGCTGCACTGCAAAAGACGTACGATGCGGCCATCATTGCGTATGCGGATGCAGCGGAGCGCCTATCCGAACAGCGCAGAGCCGCGGCGGTTCGCCTTTCGGAGCGGTTGATACCGGAAATGCGCGATCTTGGCATGCCGCACGCATCGTTTTCGGTTGCGTTTGAAAGGCTGGACGGCGACGCGCCGGGCGCAACCGGATTTGACAGCGTGGAGTTTTTGCTTTCCACAAACGCGGGTGAGCCGGAAAAACCGCTTTCGCGCGTTGCATCCGGCGGCGAGCTTTCCCGCATTATGTTGTCGTTCAAGTCCGTGCTGGCGGATACGGATCGTATACCGACCATGGTTTTTGACGAAATTGACACGGGCATCAGCGGTCAAATCGGTGTTGCAATTGCGGAAAAGATGCGGCAGATTGCGGTGAATCATCAGGTGCTTTGCATTACGCATCTGCCACAAATTGCCGCCTATGCCAACCGGCAGTATTACGTATACAAAGAAACACGGAACGATACGACGCTTAGCAACGCCGTGCTGTTAGAAGATACGGAGCGCGCCGGGGAGATTGCCAGAATTATGGGCGCTTCACCGGACGACGCCGTCGCAATGCAGCATGCGCGGCAGTTGATTGCTTCTGCAAATCAGAGTAAGTAGGTAATGTGCGGCATGTAATGCACAAAATGGTTCAGCATAAATTTTACCCTTGCAAGAAAAGCTATGTAAGCCGGGTAAGGCTGATAACGGTTGCAGGGGTGAAGACTTGAAAAAACGTTTTCTCCCGCTGAGCGTTCGTGCGGCGGGATTTATTATATGCGGGGCGCTGATGGCGCTGCATTACAGCGCGCCGATGCGTTCCATACGCGCGCTTCCGGATGCGATACATGTCCGGCCGCAAATGGCGGATACTACTTTGCCGGACTTGGATGGCATGCAGTGGCTTTCTTCAGGGGCGGTGGACGTTCCGGTATCTTACAGCACGGATCAGCGGCTGGAGGACATTGCCGGCGCGGGCGACAGCACCGTTATATCGTATCGGCTGTTTGGCGCAATTCCCTTAAAGAGCGTAACGGTTAAAAAAACGGATGCAGTTATGCTTATACCGGGCGGGTATGCTGTCGGCATTACGATCCGTACGCGCGGCGTACTGGTTGTCGGCATTGGTACGGTGGACACGGAACAAGGCTCGCTTAGCCCTGGCTCAACAGCAGGACTGCGCGCGGGCGACGTTATTCTTTCCGTCAACGGCGCTGCAGTGCAAAACGCCGCCCATCTTTCGGAACTGACGGATGCGGCGGAGGGGGAGATAACGCTTGCAGTGGAACGAGAGGGAGAGCTTATATCACTCCAATTATTGCCTGTTGTGGACGCATCCGATCATGTGCGGCGTATTGGCTTATGGGTGCGCGATAGCACGGCGGGGATTGGAACCACTTCCTTCTACGACGGTTCCGCCGGATGGTTCTGTGCGCTTGGGCATCCTGTCAGCGATATTGACACACAGTCCCTGCTTACCATTCGGGAAGGGCGCATCGTATCGACGCAGATTGTGGATATACGGCGCGGAGAGCAGGGGAACCCAGGCGAGCTCATCGGCGTTTTTTCAATCGCGGAGAAGCCGGTTGGGACAATTCTTGTCAATTCAGAATACGGAATTTACGGAAAAATGCATGTTGCGCCGGAGAATCCGTTGTATGGAGAGATACCTATGGCATATGCATACGAGGCGCATACCGGCAGTGCAAAGATGCTTGCAACGGTATCGGATGCAGGGCTGCAGGCATTCGACTGTGAGGTGGTTCGCGTGAATACGCAGGAGAACGCCGCCGTTAAGGGTATGATTATCAACATCACCGATGAAAAGCTAATGTCACTGACAGGCGGCATTGTGCAGGGAATGTCCGGCTGCCCCGTTGTGCAGGATGGAAAGCTCATTGGAATCGTGACGCATGTGTTTGTGAATGACCCAACGCGCGGATACTGCGTGTATGCCGAGTGGATGTACGAACAGATGCGTGCGGCGGCGGGATAAAGCGTATCTGGGCTAAAACACGGCGATGAGCAAAACCGCCCACAATGTTGCACGGAACACGCTGTAAAAATTTGTAGTATAAATGAAATTAATGATATAGAAAGTACAAAAAACATGCTATACTATATGCGGTCAAGTAATTTAAAATTATAGTTGCAACAAATTTAAGCATTGCTATGGGAGAGCGGCCTGTTTGGAGTATGGCGCATTTAGGAGGGGAATCGAAGACGCGCATATCGCGCTTGATAACAGTAACTGCGCCTATTTTACTGGAGGGTGTTATCGTACGGAATGCATCGTATTCAATAGCAGCGATGCATGCGGAAGGCTAGGCATATCGCGACAACACAAAGATATTGTGATATTATTATTGTGAATTTGGATGCTGGCGCTTGTTGTGGAAACATGAAATGTAACATGCCGACCTTGCGGATAGGGGGCACTGGATGAATAAAGCGGGCGTGTTGCGCATATATATTTATACGCATGCTTATGGACACATTGACAGGAAGGTCGGCTGAAGGGCATGTTGCTTTAAAGTGATTGCGCCGGGTATATGCGGTAGCAATTAGCTGGCGATTGGGGAGGGAAGAAGCGCCGCCATGAATGGGAAACTGTTGCACTCTTTGGCTCTTCGCGAAACGGATTTGCAGGGGGCGATGCGAAGATTCTATGGAAACGAATCGTTTTATGTTTCGTGTCTCGCATCTTTTCTTGACGATCCAACCATGTCGGAACTGAACACTGCAGTGAAGGGAAAACTTTGGGACGAGGCTTTCACGGCTGCGCATGCGCTTAAGGGCCTTGCGGGGAACATGGGCTTTATACCACTGATGCATGCAACAAGTCAACTTGTTGTGTTGATACGCGGCGGGCGAACGAAGGAGATTTCCGATTGCATGCTGCTTGTAAACAGCAGCTATCGTGATATTACAGATGCAATACGTGAGAATATAATGCAGGCAGAGGGGTAGACGAAGGGGGTATACAAATGAAATCAGAGAATTACAAGCCGGAATACAAATATATTGTTGGCATTGGCGCATCTGCCGGCGGTTTGGAAGCGCTCCAAAATTTATTAACGGCGCTTCCGCCTAACACCGGGTTTCCGTATATTATCGTGCAGCATCTTTCCCCTGATTATAAAAGCTTGCTTGGTGAAATCCTTGGCAAGTATACGGAGATGCCTGTCATACAGGCAGAGGACGGTATGGAGGTTGCCCCTGACAGCGTGTATGTAATCCAACCCGGAAAGAACATGCGCATTGTAAAGGGCAAGTTGCAGCTTACCGCGCAGATTCCGAAGGAACTGAACCTTCCCATCGATATGTTTTTCCGCTCGCTGGCGGAGGAAGCCGGGTCCCGTGCGATAGCAATTGTGCTTTCCGGAACGGGTTCCGACGGCACGAACGGCATAAAGGCCATAAAAGAAAACGACGGCATGGTGATCGTGCAGGATCTTGGCACATCCAAATTTGACGGTATGCCGCGCAGCGCGATGCGTACCGGACTTGTGGATGCACAGATCTCGCCGGAAGAAATCGCTGTGGAGTTACAGCATATTTCCGGCGCGCAGGCGGCGATTACGCCGGAGAAAACCGAACAGGAAATTGATGTCGGCCTGATGAAAAAGGTTTACATGATCTTGAAAAAGGTCAGCAACGTCAACTTCACGCACTATAAGCAGACGACCATTCTGCGCAGGATGGAGCGCCGGATGATGCTTACGCACAAGGACAAGCTTTCCGACTATGTGGATTATTTATACGAGTCGCCGGAAGAGGTTCGCATCCTCTCCAAGGAGGTGCTTATCGGCGTAACGAGCTTCTTCCGTGATCCCGACTTCTTCCAATGCCTGAAGGACAAGGCTATTACGGAGATCCTGAACCGCAGTACGCTGGAAGAGCCGGTACGTGTTTGGGTGGCCGGTTGCTCAACGGGGGAGGAGGCTTACTCCATCGCAATCCTGTTTTCCGAAGAGATGGAAGCGATGAAGATAAAGCGCGACGTCAAAATATTTGCTACGGATTTGGATGTCGAAGCCATTAACACGGCTGGAAAAGGCGTATACGGCGACAATATTGTGGACTCCGTTTCACCTGCCCGGCTGTCCCGTTACTTTACCCGCAGAAACAATACCTATACGATCAATCGCGACATACGAAAGATGATCGTATTTTCGCCGCATAACGTTTTTCAGGATCCGCCGTTTGGCCGGCTGGATCTTATATCTTGCCGGAATATGCTGATTTATTTCCAGCCGGTGTTGCAGAACGATTTGTTTGCAATTTTCCATTCCGCGCTGAAGGATGGCGGATTTCTTTTCCTCGGCAAATCGGAAGCGATCGGCTCCTATACAGAGGCGTTTCCCGTGGTCGATGCTGCGGCAAAAATCTTTTCGCATCGTAGCGAAGCAAAAATCCCCGGTGCGAAAAAGGTGCCGTATCTGCAAACAACCTATCTGGACGATGAGTATGTCGGGGATACGGATATTGGGTTCCCGCGGCAGCCTATGCGCGGCGAGTCCGGTTATCATGAGGAAGCGACGATCGATACAGCTCTGCTGGAGCAGTTTTTACCGGCATGCATCGTAATAAACGAGAAGAACGAGCTTGTGCACACCTATGGCGATACGCGTAACTACGTGCATCTTCCTCTTGGAAAGTATTCGAATAACCTTTTCGATTTGGTTGCGGAGGCTTTGAAAATACCCGTGTCGACGCTTCTCAAGGAGGCACGGGAGAAGAAGCGCAAGGTGCAGTATAGCGACATTCATTTTTGCGGGGAAAGCGAAAACGCTATTATTGACCTGACTGTAATGCCCATTGCCAAAAACAAAGGGAACGTTGATGAGCTTTATGCGCTCGTTCTTTCCGAACATGGGCGGCGCGATGCTATGGATGATTCCATTACCTACGATATTGACCGCGTGGCTTCGCAGCGGATTACCGATCTCGAACAGGATCTCTCCGATGTGCAGTCAAAGCTGGATCGAAGCGTTGCGGAACAGGAATGCGTCAACGAGGAATTGCAGGCAGCCAACGAAGAACTGCTGACAGCCAACGAGGAGTTGCAAAGCTCCAATGAAGAGTTGCAATCCGTGAATGAGGAGCTTTATACGGTGAACTCCGAGTACCAGCAAAAGTTGACGGAGCTTTCCGACCTGAATGATGATATCGCCAACTTCCTTACATCGACGCTAACCGGCATTATCTTTGTAGATAATAAACTGAATATTCGTCGGTACACGGATTATGTTACGTCCGAGTTTTCTGTAATGGATCATGACATCGGAAGATCACTCGCGTTTATTTCGTACCATTTTCCGTCGGTGGATATCACGGAGATCTGTACCAACGTACTAAAAACGCTGGTTCCGGACGAGCGAGAAGTTACGACCAACAATAATAAGGTGTTCTTCATGCGCGTTGCGCCGTACCGCTCTACGGAGAATAAAATACTTGGTTGCGTGATTACGCTGATGGATGTTACTTCACAAAAGCAAAGTCAAATGATTTTGCTGAATACGGAAAAGCAGCTTTCCATGGCGCAGCAGGCCAGCGACGCAAAAAGCGACTATCTGTCTCGTATCGCGCATGAGATTCGCACGCCGATGAGCTCTCTTATCAGTCTTGCCAAGACCGCAAAGCAGCAGGTAGAGAACAGGGAAGCATTGTTTGCAAGCTTGGATCGGATTACCGATACCATCGACTATATGACGTCTATAGTCACGGATATATCCGAAGCTTCGATTAGCGAGCATCTTGCCAATGAGCAGGTCGCGGAGCCTTTCGCGCTGCGTGCGGTAATTGACAATATTTCTGCGATCATGGAGCCGCGCGCCGAGGAGGCGCAGCTTGCCTACGAAGTATCGCTTGACGACAATTTTGATCCGCGATATATTGGCAACAAGACGAAGATACAGCAAATTTTGATAAACTTCCTGAACAACTCCGTGAAGTATACCAAGCCCGGCGGTGCGGTTTCCCTGCGCGCGTATGAGGAACCGCGTAGAGGCGATAAAGCAAGAGTTTGCTTTATTGTTGCCGATACGGGCATTGGCATTAAGAAAGAATACATGCCGAAGCTGTTTAAGCCTTTTACCAGGGAGGAGCGTGACGACGAAAATGCCCCGATCAGTATGGGGCTCGGCCTTTCCATTGCGTATAATCTGATTGCGTCGATGCATGGCGACGTATCCGTGGAGAGCGAGGAAGGCAAGGGCAGCACGTTTACCATCCATATTCAGCTTGACCGATACGTAGAAGGCGACGTTTCCGTTGACACATATGCAACTGCGGCGCCGCAGGAATATGACCTTGCCGGTTGCAATGTTCTGATTGCGGAAGATAATACGCTGAACCGGACGATTCTGGGCGCGCTTTTGACGAACGAGGGCATGACCTATAAAGAAGCGACTAACGGAGAAGAGGTCGTGCGTGCATTCGTGGAGGCGCCAGAGCGAACCTTCGACTGCATTTTGATGGACATGCGGATGCCAAAACTGGATGGTATACGCGCAACGATTAAGATTCGGGAATCCGGAAAAGCGGATGCAAAGACGGTGCCGATCATAGGCGTATCCGCCAACGGATTTGCGGACGATATCCGGCAGGCACGGCAATCCGGAATTGACGAATATACCACGAAGCCCATTGAACGCGATAATCTGCTTTCGGCGATGACAAAGCTGATTCGGCGCAAGTAGAAGATGGGAAAGCAGCAATTATGGAGGCGGGGAATTGTGCGTGCGTGCGCAGCCTTTTTGCACATGATAAGGATGCCGGCGTCATTCGGTTCCATATGCAATTGAAAACGCATAGGTCGTTTGAACAATGTTTCAACGAGTATGTAAGGACGCCGTTAAGCGCCCTGTAGGAGCAACAGAATGCAGAAATCACTATTAATTGCGTGCAACAATACTTTTGAATCACACAATTTGGAAATGGTATTTCGCAACCTGGCGGATGTGCGCCTGTTGCCGACCGTGTATAATGGGGATGATGCGACTGCCGCAATATTGACGCAAGATGTGGACATGCTTTTGCTTGATCTGTTTTTGCCGGGGCAGGACGGGCTTGCAGTACTGAGTTTTATTGACAACTTGAGCGAGGATCGGCATCCGTTGGTGTTTGTGATGACGTCGCTGCCGGACGACAGGCTTTTGTATTCCATACGGGATAAGATTTTATATTGCTTCACAAAGCCTCTTAAGTATGAGATCGTGCAAATGCGTGTGCTGGAGATTATGCATACGGCGGAGATAGAAACGCCGCGTGAAACGACGCATATTGACATATTGGAGGCGCAGATTACGGCGGGAATTCGCGCCATTGGTATGCCGCCGCATTTGAAGGGGTACCATTACCTGCGTGATGCGATACGCATTTACGCGCTTTGTGAATCGCCGACGGAACTGTCCATTACACGCGATATCTATCCGACGGTGGCAAAACTGTACAATACGCGGCCTCCGCTTGTGGAACATGCGATGCGCAACGCGATTGAGATTACATGGATGCGCGGGAACCTGGAGAAGATACACGATTACTTCGGGTATACCGTCAACGATTACAAAGGAAAGCCAACAAATCTGGAGTTTGTTTCCGCGATGGCGGAACGTGCGCGAACCTATTTGAAGAATCGGTAAATGCATTCTTTATGGTTACTCGAAGGAATTGCATCGGGGCGTGGCAATCTTTACAGGATGTTCAATTGACGCTTATCGATTATCGGTGCTACACTGAAGCTGGCAACGGAAGATATTGCCATGCAAATTTGTTGTTTTTTGAGGTAACTACATGCAAAAACGCGTGATTTTGATTGTTTTGGATAGCGTTGGTATTGGTGAATTGCCGGATGCGGCAGACTATGGCGACGTCGGCTCCCATACGCTAGGCAATATTTATGCTGTTCGAGGAAAGCTTGCACTGCCGAACTTGTACCGTCTTGGCCTTTCCGCAATTGAGAACAGCCGCCTGCCGCAGCAGACTTGTGCGCCGGAAGGCTGCTATTGCCGTCTTGCGGAGCAAACGGCGGCAAAGGACACGACCTGCGGGCATTGGGAGATTGCCGGGCTGCCGCTCTCGGTACCGTTTAAGACGTTTCCAACTGGCTTTCCGGAGACGCTTATGCGCGCATTTGAGGAGAAGATTGGGCGAAAGACGCTTGGCAATTGCGTCGCTTCCGGCACAGAGATTATCCAAAGGCTTGGCGACGAGCATGTTCGAACGGGGTATCCGATCGTGTACACATCGGCGGATAGTGTTTTTCAGATTGCAGCCCATGAAAACGTGATCCCGCTTGCAGAACTGTATCGGATTTGTGAAGTTGCGCGCGAGATGCTTGTAGGGGAGTATTTGGTCGGCCGGGTAATTGCGCGCCCGTTCGTTGGCTCGAATGGCGTCTATACACGTACGGAGAATCGTCGCGACTTCGCGCTTGCTCCGTTTTCCGATACGATACTTGACGCGCTTGACAAGCGCGGACTGGAGGTCGTGGGCGTTGGAAAGATCGAGGACATTTTTTGCAGAAGCGGCGTAACGACGGTAAACCACACGAAGAATAACGAGACGGGATTTGCTGCGACAAAGGCGTATATCGAAAACGGGCAGGGGAGCTTTATCTTTACGAACCTTGTGGACACGGATATGCTCTACGGGCACCGCAACGATGTAGAGGGATATGCCGCCGCACTGGAAAACTTTGACGTTCGACTGCCGGAAATTCTAGCCGCGCTGCAGGAGAACGATATTCTGATGATTACGGGCGATCATGGCTGCGACCCGACAACGCCCAGCACCGATCATTCGCGCGAATATATTCCGCTTGTGATCACAGGCCCGCAAGTTAGGGGAAATGTAAACCTCGGTACGCGCAACAGCTTTGCGGATATCGGCGCAACGATTTATGAATACCTGACCGGCGATACCTGGTGCACGGGAACGTCGTTTTTGCCCGAAATTCTGAAGGGAGACAAAGAATGAGAGATTGTATCGAAGCCGCTGTGGAGCGGCTGTCCCCGCTGTGCGGTGATAATTTAAAAATCGGGCTGATACTGGGTTCCGGCCTTGGCGATTATGCGGAACGGCTTTCCAACATTCGCACGTTGGACTACCGGGAGATTCCGGGTTATCCGCATTCCTCCGTGCCGGGTCACAGGGGCAGGTTTGTGATTGGGGAATTGTTTGGCAAGACCGTTATTGTGATGCAGGGACGCTTTCACTTTTATGAAGGGTATCCGGCGAACATGCTTGCCATCGGCGTGCGCACCATGCGCCGGCTTGGCGTTGAAAAGCTGTTGTTAACGAATGCAGCCGGCGGCGTAAACCTTACCTTTGCGCCCGGCGATCTGATGCTGATAACCGACCATATTAATTTTGCACGCTGTAATCCTTTAATTGGGCCAAACGACGATTCTTTCGGCGTCCGCTTCCCCGATCAAAGCAACGTATACGACAAGGCGCTGCGGGAGCGGACTTCCGCGCTTGCCGCCGACAAAGGCATTCCGTTGCAAAGCGGCGTCTATATGATGTTTAGCGGCCCGACGTTCGAAACGCCTGCGGAAATCCGCATGGCGCGCATGCTGGGCGCTTCAGCCGTCGGCATGTCCACCGTGCCGGAGGCGATTGCCGCGTCGCATTGTGGCATGCAGGTGCTCGGTATTTCGCTGATCACCAATATGGCGGCGGGCATTCTGGATCAGCCGCTTACACATGAAGAAGTGCAGCAAACCGCAGCCGTTGCATCGGAGCGCTTTACGAGGCTTGTGGATTTGATACTACAGGAAGGTTTTTAGCCATATTTCGATTGGCAAACCGGCATAATACCCCCGTATCTGCATATAACAAGTGTAGAACGGGGGATTTATTATGAAACGATGGATTGCAGCGCTTCTAATTTGCTTATTTGCGGTACAGCCCGTGACGACGTATGGTGAAAACGATGCCTTGGCCGGTACGGAATCACTTAGCGCTGCGGTTCTTATGGAGCAGCAAACCAGCACGCGGCTTTGGGCTTCCAATGCGGATGGAGACTGCGCGGTTGCCGGTCTAAGCAAGCTGCCTGCGCTGCTTACGCTTGCGCAGTCCATGGACGAGGGCGCGATCGATCCGCTCGCGGGCATGTCCGTTAGCAGCCATGCGGCAAGCATTCCTGGACCGACAGCGTTTCTGGACGGCGGTGAAACGGTTGCTGCAAACGAACTGATGAAAGCGGCGGTGATGATTTCTGCCGGAGACGCAATCATGACGCTGGGCGAAAATGCATATGGCTCCGAAAGCGTTTTCGTAGAAAACATCAATATTACAATGCGGCAGCTTGGCCTGACGAAAACGGTAATAGATGCCGTTGGCAGCGGACTGAAGCTGACTGCATGGGAGCTGGCTACGCTCGGCAAGGCCGCCGCGGAGAGCAAAACCTTTACGCAGTACTGTACACTGTATATGGATTCGATTACCCATGCGGACGGGCGGGAGACAGAGCTTGTGAACGCGAACCGGTTGATTAACAACTACGCCGGTTGCAGCGGGCTTATGACGGGTTCTTCCGCGGATGACGGATACTGCGGCGTATTTTACGCAAAGCGAAACGGAACGAACCTAATTGCGGTTGTGGTTGGCGCCGCTGACGCAGGAAAACGTACCGTCGCCGCGACGGCGCTGCTGGACTTTGGCTTTTCCGGGTTTCGGACGGAGACGCTTGTAAAGGCGGGAACGCCGGTAGTGGAGGCGGTACCGGTGCGAAATGGAGACGTGAAGAGCGTTGACCTTGTGCCAAGGGAAACGGTTACCATTGTACTGCAAAGCGCATCCGGCAAACTGAAAAAGGTTTTCGAAGCGCCATCCTATCTGGAAGCGCCGTTGGATATCAACATGGTTGTTTGCGAAGTTGCGTTTACCGGCGAGGACGGGAACACGGTTGCCGCCGTTCCGCTTTACCCGGCAAAGGAGGTTGCAGCGTTTGGCATCGGCGACATTCTGCTGCGTATCATGGCGATATTCTGCGCATAAGTTGCAACCGGCGGGCATTTCCACTATAATAAGCATATCGAAACCGAAGGAGCAATGCCGTTGTTTTCACGAATTACGCAGATTTTTACAAACCCGTTGCAGCTGTTGTACGTGCTGCCGGGCGTTATCATCGGACTGACCGTACATGAGTGGGCGCATGCGTTCGCAGCGTACAAGCTTGGCGATCCGACCGCAAAGAACCTCGGCCGCATGACGCTGAATCCCATTGCGCATATCGATATATTCGGTTTTCTATGCCTGCTTCTCGTCGGGTTTGGCTGGGCAAAGCCCGTGCCGATCAACCCGCGTAACTTCCAACGCTATAAGCGCGACGAAATCATTGTGTCGTTGGCCGGTATCGCAACGAACCTTCTTACCGCATTCGTTTTTACGTTTGTGTTCTATGCAGGAATTCTTTTGCTTGGTCTCGGCGCAAACGAAGCGTTCATCAGCATTTTTTCCGGGATTGTGATCATAAATCTTTCCTTGATGGTGTTCAATTTGCTGCCGATTTATCCGCTGGATGGTTCACATGTTTTGGAATGCCTGCTTGGTCACCGGTTTCCGAGGTTTTTTATGTTCCTGCGGCAGTATGGACAGTGGATACTGATCTTCCTGCTTGTTACCGGTACGTTTGGCGGATTTTTGAGCATTGTTGTCAACGCGGTCTGGGGCGCATTTTCGAAGCTTGCGCTGGCCGTACTTGGAAATCTGTAAGGAGCCTGTATGGCATATAACGTTCGCCTTGCACAATTTGAAGGCCCGCTTGACCTGCTGCTGCATCTGATTGAAGACGCCAAGCTCGATATCAAGGATATCTTTGTGTCCGAAATTACCGCGCAGTATTTGTCCTATATGGACCAATTGGACGAGCTGGACATGGATACGGCGAGCGAGTTTTTGACGATGGCGGCGACGCTTTTGTACATTAAATCCAGACAGCTTTTGCCGAGGCCGCCTGTTGACGACGAGGAGGAAGAGGATCCGGAGACGCTCTTGATCCGGCAATTGCGGGAGTATAAGGCTTTCAAGGAAGCCGGCGAGGGCTTGCAAACGTTGCTTGCAAAGGCGAGGGAGAGTTTTCAGCGCTTGCCGGAGGACGTCGTATTGCCGCAAAAGAACGTGGAGCTGGATTGTGCGGACCTGGACGGACTGTATACGGCCTTCCTTGCAATTCTTGCCCGTGTGGAAAAGACGGCGGAAGAGGAGCATACCGTATCGCACCATGTGCGGCCGGATCATTACACAGTACGCAGGCAGATGACACGCATTCGCAGCAAGCTGATGGCAAAACCGCGTGTGCGCTTCGAAGATCTGTTCGAGGGCGATGCAACGAAAATGGAGGTGATCGTCACTTTCATGGCGCTGCTGGAAATGATTTCCCACAGCGAGATACTGCTTAAACAAAGCGCGCCGTTTGCGCCGATAATAATCACCGTATACAAGCTGCTGCTGGACGAGACCGATACGGAATATGAATATATGGATGAGATGGACGAATGAAAGACGTTACGGAAAGCGAAAGGCTGGATTTGCTGGCAAATTCGGAGGTGGAGCGTAGGCTGCTCTATAACCGAGTGGAGTGTATGCTGTTTGTTGCGGGCGATCCCGTTGCAATTACCGAGCTTGCGCGTGTTCTTGGCGCTTCGACTGCGGCTACCCGTGCGCTGCTGACCGGCATGGAAAAGCAGTATCGGGCGGAAGGGCGTGGCGTGCAGCTTCTGGTAACGCGCGACACGGCGCAGTTAAGCAGTAATAGCGCATACGTAGCCGACGTACAGAGCCTGTTGCAGCCGGACGAAGTTAAGAGCGTTTCACAATCACTGCTGGAGACGCTTGCCATCATTGCCTACAGGCAGCCTGTTACGCGTGCGGATGTGGAGCGTGTGCGCGGGGTACGGTGCGATTATGCAACAAGCCAGCTTGTGAAGCTTGGACTCATTACGGAGGTCGGGAGAAAGGACGCAGTTGGGCGGCCGGTTCTGTTCGGGACAACCGATAAGTTCCTGCGGCAGTTTGGGATTCATACCGTGGAAGAAATGCCGGAGTTTTCACGTTTTTCGCAGGAAATTGCGGAGGATGCGGAAAATAGCGAGGCGACAGATATCCCGGTTTGACGCCGCGCATTACGAATGAGGAAACGTCCGATGGAAAGGATGCCGTATGTGCTATATACCTGCATATCTTCTGGACATATTTGGTCTGATTCTTGCAATCCTGCTGTATGTTACAAATCAGAATTCTGCGAAGCGATCATATGACAGGATATTGTTTGGCGCCCTGACCCTATTGTTGTCCATGCTGCTGATCACAGACGCAGCTTCCTGCATACTGGATGGCGCGGGGTGGGGCGGTGCGCGCTTTTCACATGCTGCTGCGCGCTTTGTGTATTGCCTGCTTGTACCGCTGTTTTGCTGGACATGGCTTTTATATACGGATTACTGGCTGGAAAGCGCGGATGAGAAACTAGAATTAAAGCAGTATTTGTACGGGATTCCGATGGTAATCGGAATTGCGATGACGGTCATGAATCTGCGGACAGGCTGGTTGTATCGCATTGACGAGCAGAATATTTTCTACCGAGGGCCGTGTTATTTTTTAATCCAACTTTTCTATACGCTTTATGTTGCGTATGCGTCCCTGCTTGCAATGTATCATGCCCACAGAGAACCCAACGCAATAAAGAAGGGCCGCTTCCGAAGCATCGCATTCTTCATGCTTTTCCCTGCATGCGCGCTTGTTATACAGGATTTTCTGTTGGATTTGCATACGTCTTTGCTTCCACCGGCGCTGTCTCTCTCGCTTCTCATGGTCTACATTACGATTCAGCAGCAACGCACGGCTGCGCAGAAGTTGACGTCCGACCGGCAGGAGAAGCATGCCGCCGCGCTGGAAAACGAACTGATGCAGAATCGCATTTCCATCATGCTAAGCCAGATACAACCACATTTTCTGTATAATTCCTTGACGACAATCGTCGACCTGTGCGATACGGACGCAAATCTTGCCAAAAAGGCGACCATCGCCTTTTCGCAGTATCTGCGCGGCAACATGGATTCTCTCCGGCAGACGATGCCGGTACCCTTTGCAGTGGAACAGAAACATATCGAAAACTATCTTTGGCTGGAAAAGCTCCGCTTTGGGGATGAGCTTACAGTCGTATGGGATATTCAGGTGACAGATTTCAAGCTGCCGTCGCTTTCGGCACAGCCGCTGGTCGAGAACGCGGTTAAGTACGGCGTAGGGAAGAAGCCCGGCGGTGGCACGGTTACCATCAGTACACGTGAATTACAGCATGTATATACCGTAAGCGTTTCGGACGATGGCGTAGGATACAACGTGATGGAAACACAGCCGGACGGGCGCACGCATATTGGAATCGATAACGTCAGAAGCCGGTTGCATTATATGTGCGGCGGCGCACTGACCATAACGAGCGAACCGGGCAAAGGCACAGTCGCGACCATAACATTACTGAAGGAGGAACCAACATGAAAATACTGGCTGTTGACGATGAAAAAGCCGCATTGCGGGTTTTAACGAACGCGATTGCCGAGGCGATGCCTTCTGCGGAGATATCCTCCTTTCAGAGTGCGGCAGAGGCGTTGACGTACGCGTGCGAACATGGATGCGACACTGCGTTTCTGGATATTGAGATGCGCGAGATGAGCGGGTTGCAGCTTGCGAAATCGTTAAAGGATGCACATCCGAACATCAATATTATTTTTGTCACAAGCTATTCGCAGTATATGGGCGACGCACTTTCCATGTATGTAAGCGGCTATGTGATGAAACCTGTCACGAAGGAGGACGTTGAGCGCGAGCTGGAGCATCTTAGGCATCCGCCGGAACCGGAGACAAAGCATAAGCTGCGCGTGCAGTGCTTTGGCAATTTTGAGGTGTTTTCCGGCAATGCGCCGCTACACTTTCGGTATAGCCGTGCAAAGGAGCTGTTTGCTTACCTGATCGACCGCAAAGGCTCCGCAGTCAATACGGAAGAGCTGATTGCGGTATTGTGGGAGGACGAGCCTGCGTCGTCATCGATCAAGAGCCATTTGCGCAATTTGCTTTCGGATCTGGCGCATACATTGGCGGATGCGGGAGCGGGTGATGTGCTGGTAAAATCCCGAAACTGCTATGCGGTCAATACCGATGCGCTTAACTGCGATTATTATGACTTTCTTCGGCAGAAGACGGATGCTGTCAATGCGTACATGGGAGAGTATATGACGCAGTATAGCTGGGCGGAAATGACGCTCGGTTACCTGGAGCGCATGACGGAGTAGCAGGATCGTACATGTGGATTAAAAATGGGGATGCATGGTAACGGCTCCTTTCCGGAACGGGAAGGAGCCGTTGCATACAAATGTATCAAGGTTGTGTTAGAATCCGAATTGTTTAATCATCTGTATTGAAGGCTTCCAACTTGCTTCCGGCAGGGGTAGGTTTGCTGTCGCCATGGCGGACGAAGAGCATCGTGACGAACGCCAGCGCAACGAATATCGTAGCGTACGGAAACAGCGTAGTAAGACCGATATGATCCATAAACATACCAGAAATCCAGGGAGTAATGGTTTGCGCGGCCATGCTGGCCGTATAGTAGAAACCGGTATACTTGCCGACATCACCGCCGCGGGAAAGCTCCACAACCATAGGGAAGCTGTTCACGTTGATGGTTGCCCATGCAATACCCGCAAGCGCGAACATTGCGTTCATCAGGATGGACGGACTGCCCTCCCGCAGGAAGGATGCGACAAAAAACGCGGTTGCAAGCATCACTACACCAGCAAGAATCGTCTTTTTGCGGCCGACCTTGCTTGCGACCATGCCGACTGGAAGGTAGGAAATAATGGCCGCGACATTGGCGATCATCAGCGTGCTGTTGTAGTCGAGCGCCAGCACCTTGCCTGCATAGACGGAATACTTGGACGTAACGGCGTTATAACCCATGAACCAGAAGACGACCGAAGCCAGAATCAATAACAGGGAAGTCAGCTCCGGCTTGCTGAGCTTTTTCGTACCGGTAGAGGCGTCGCCTTCGGCAGTTTCGTCAATATGGTACCGCTTGCTTTCCTCCTGCATATCCTGTACAAACTTCGGTTCATCAACTTTCCAGAGGAAAATTGCGAGCGCAACGAGCATGACGCCCGCGACAATCGCAAAGAAGGTTGTATAGCGCATCATGGCGTTTTTCACACTGCCGGTAGCAAACACCATGCCAAGTCCCAGCACAATGATACCGCCGGCCGTACCCATAAGGTTAATGATTGCGTTGGCTTTGCTGCGCAGCGGCTTAATTGTGACGTCCGGCATCAGTGCGACGGCTGGCGAGCGGAACGTCGCCATGGCAATCAACGCGACCATAAGAATACCCAGGAAAAGAATCAACGTACGCGGATTCTCGCTCGTCTGCTGCCAGGCGTATGCATGACGAGCAGGAACAACATAGTTTGTATAGTCAGGGTTGGTAACGGTTTTACCGTCCACCTGCACTTGTGCGGTAATAGAGGTAAACGCATCCTCAGAAAATTTCTCGGATAGGATAAAGGTTGTGCCGTCCGGGGATTTTAGCTCTTTGTTACCCTGCGTTTCATAGAGGACGGAGAGTGCGGCCGGATTGTCGATTTCGATGACGTCAGCAAGGTTGTCACGTTGCTTATTATCCACAAACGACATTGCAACAAGCGCAACCGCGGCGATAACCGTGCCGAAAATAATAAACGGCGTACGCCTGCCGCGCTTATGCATGCATTTGTCGGAAATCGCGCCGAAGAGCGGAAGCATAAAGAGCGCAAGGACATTATCAATGGCCATAATGATACCGCTGCCGGCCTGCGTCATGCCGTACTTGTCGGTAAGAATCTTTGGTATTATCGTGTCGTATGCCTGCCAGAATGTGCAGATAAGAAAGAAGGCAAAGCCGACGAAAAGGGTGCGTTTATAGTTAAGTTTCATGTTTGCGTCTCCCGTTTTTGGTTTTTAGGGGTTTACTGGGCCAAGAAAAGCGGAAAGTGTATCTATTCAAATAGTATAACCGATTGCGAGTGGAAAGGATAGACCCAATTAAATAATGGAAGCGGGCAATGCGATTGCCCGGCGATCTTACAAACGTGTTGGCAGTATACGCCATTTCTTCTTTGGAAAATCTATTGCATAGAAGTTGACAACACGCCCCGGAATTTGCTATACTTTCCAAGGTGCAATTGGAGAGATGTCCGAGTGGTTTATGGAGCCGGTCTTGAAAACCGGTGATGCTGAGAGGCACCGGGGGTTCGAATCCCTCTCTCTCCGCCAGCATATAAACCCTATGGAGAAGTACCCAAGTGGCTATAAGGGGCTCCCCTGCTAAGGGAGTAGACTG
>CAYPLG010000005.1:0-38968 GCA_964411535.1 uncultured Oscillospiraceae bacterium | reverse complement strand
GCTTGTCAGCGGCAGCAAGGTGCAGGGCATCGTCCGCCGCATTACCGATTTCGGCGCATTTGTCGATATCGGCGGCATCGACGGTCTTGTGCACGTGACCGACGCGGCTTGGGGCCGTGTGAAGCATCCCTCCGATGTGTTCAGCATCGGACAGGAAATTGAAGTCCTGATCCTGAATGTCGACGTTGACAAGGAGCGGGTATCCCTTGGCTACAAGCAGTTGCAGCCCAAACCCTGGACGCTGGCGGACGTGAAGTATCCGATCGGCTCGATTGTCGAGGGCAAGGTTGTTCGAATTGTTCCGTTCGGCGCATTTGTTGCGCTGGAGAATACCATTGACGGATTGATTCACATTTCGCAGGTTTCCACGCACCGCATTGCGAAGGTGGAGGATGAGCTTAAGGTTGGCGACGTCGTTCGCTGCAAGGTACTGGAAGTCAATCCGGAAGCCAAGCGCATCAGCCTCTCCCGCAAGGAAGCTTTGCTGGAGGAGGATCCGGAGCTGGCTGCGCAGATTCAGGCGGAGAAGGAAGAGCGCGACCGCCAGTATGCGGAGCGGCAGGAGCAGCGCACGCAACAGCGTGAGCAGCAGCAGTCCCAGCGCGCAACCCGCAGCGAAGCGCCGCGTGCGGAGCGTCGCAGCGACAGCACTGACCGCCGTGACCGTTCTACCGACCGTCGCCGCCGCAACAGCGAGGATGGCGATTACGATCTGCCGCCGGTGCAGGAAGCCACCACTTCTCTGGCATCCCTGTTCCAGGGTATCAAGGTCGACGACTAAAGCATATACAATCACTTGCAAGGAGCCGTTTCGTAGAAACCAAATAACCGTCAGGAAGGGTTGCTGAAAAGCAGCCCTTTTTCGGCTCCGATTGGCGCAGTTTCCCAAAATGCGGTATAATACGAAAAAAGACAAGGGGGAAAATACGAATGGCTGACGCGGCGGAAACAATCCGCGCAAGGTTGATGGCCCTGCAGGATGTGAAGTACAAAGAGTTTCAGAGGAAATTGATCCCGTCCATCAACCCGGAAACTGTTATCGGCGTTCGCACGCCCGCGCTCCGCGCACTGATGAAGGAACTGATCGGTACGCCGGAGGCTGCCGCGTTTATTCGGATGTTGCCGCATCAGTACTATGAGGAGAACAATCTGCATGGCGCGTTCATTGAGGCGATTCGGGATTACGACGCCTGCATCGAGGCCGTCGACGCTTTTTTGCCCTATATCGACAACTGGGCGACATGCGACATGATTTCGCCGAAGGTGTTTTGCAAGCATCTGCCGGAGCTGTATGAGAAAATACAGGAATGGACTGCCTCCGGGCAAACATACACGGTGCGGTTTGGCGTGGAAATGCTCATGCGCTTTTTTCTGGACGACGCCTTTTTCCCGGAGACGCTGGAGCTTGTGGCGCAGCTTCGTTCCGATGCGTATTACGTAAATATGATGATAGCATGGTACTTTGCAACCGCGCTGGCAAAGCAGTATGACTCCGCGCTTCCGTATATTGAGAACCATCGGTTGGATGGATGGACACATAACAAGACGATTCAAAAGGCAATTGAAAGCTATCGCATCACGGATGCGCAAAAGGCGTATCTGCGCACGCTGAAGGTGAAGCAGGAGCTGCCCGCCAAACCGAGCGGAACATAATATGAAAGCAAGCATTTCTCTTGCAACGGATACTTTTTTGCATAGATGAAAGAAAGTATCTTGACATTTCCTGCGTTTCCCGTATAATGGTCAAGGCGTAAAGCAAAATCACTTTACAGGCGTGTGATGAAATGGAACGGCTTGTTGAACTTGGTCAGCTGCTGGACTGGTACGGAGATTTTTTAACCGAACGGCAGCGGACGATTGTGAGGCAATATGCATACGAGGACTGCTCGCTGTCCGAGATTGCGGAGCGGGAAGGAATCACAAGGCAGGCGGTGCGCGACGCAATAGCAAAGGCGGAGCGTGAGCTTTCCGACATGGAGCGCAAGCTATCCATAATTGCCCGCGTACGCAGGCAGCAGGCCGTAATAGAAAACCTGCAACGGTTGACCGGGGATCGGGCAATTTTGCAGGGCCTCAACGAGCTAAACGGCATATGGGAGGACGACGATGGCGTTTGAAGGCATTTCCGAAAAACTGCAAACCGTATTCAAGAAGCTGACGGGGCGCGGAAGGCTTTCGGAAAAGGATGTTTCGGAGGCCATGCGCGAAATCAAGCTCGCCCTGCTGGAGGCGGACGTCAACTTCCTTGTGGTGAAGGAGTTTGTAAAGCGGGTTTCGGAGCGTGCAGTCGGGCACGATGTGCTGGAAAGCCTGACACCGGGACAGCAGGTGATCGGCATTGTCAACGAGGAGCTGGTCAAGCTCATGGGCGGGGAGAATGTTGCGCTGGATTTCGGCAGCAAAAAGCCCGCCGTCATTTTAATGGCAGGCCTGCAGGGCGCCGGTAAGACGACCATGTGCGGCAAGCTGGGTTCCTACATACAGAAACGGTTTGGCAAAGCGCCCCTGCTTGTCGCATGCGATATCTATCGCCCGGCTGCGATCACGCAGTTGCAGATTGTCGGTGAAAAGGTCGGCCTTCCCGTGTTCGAGCGCGGTACGCAGGACCCGGTTCAGACGGCGAAGGAGGCTGTCGCGGAGGCGCAGAGAACCTTCCGCGACGTGGTTATCCTCGATACGGCTGGCCGCCTGCATATCGACGGCGATATGATGGACGAGCTGAAGCGCGTGGTGCGCGCGACGGAGCCGGCCGAGGTGCTGCTGGTTGTGGACGCCATGACCGGTCAGGACGCGGTGAACGTAGCCAAGACGTTTGACGAGACGATTCCGCTGACGGGCGTTATTTTAACAAAGCTGGACGGCGATACGCGCGGCGGCGCGGCGCTTTCCGTGCGGCAGGTAACGGGCAAGCCCATCAAGTTTGCCGGTACGGGTGAGAAGTTATCCGATATTGAATCGTTTCATCCGGATCGCATGGCTTCCCGAATTCTTGGCATGGGGGATGTGCTAAGCTTAATCGAACGGGCACAGACCGCGTTTGACGAGAAGAAAGCCGCGGAAACGTTGACGAAAATCAAGACGAATTCGTTTACGCTCGACGATTTTCTCGACCAGATGGAGCAGATGCAGTCCATGGGTAGTATGGAGGACATCATAAAGATGATTCCCGGCATGCCTGCATCACAGCTTGGCAACGTGCAGATCGACGAGAAGGCGATGGAGCGCACGAAGGCGATTATCCGTTCCATGACGAAGAAGGAGCGGAACAATCCCGATATTCTCACGGCCAGCCGCAGGAAGCGAATTGCGCGCGGCAGCGGCACGAGCGTGCAGGAGGTCAACCGCCTGATGAACCAGTTCAACAGCTCGCGCCAGATGATGAAGCAGCTTTCCGGCGGCAAGCTGAAAAAAGGCAGGCGGGGCGGCTTTCCGTTCGGGTTTTAGCGGACTTGGTATCTTCGGCCGGGAACCGGCCGCGATATAGATTTCTTTTGCCGGTTTTCTTTTACATAAGAAAAGAGGACATATTTGAATTGGAGGAATTGGAACAATGTTGAAAATCAGACTGCGCCGCATGGGCGGCAAGAAAGCCCCCTTCTACCGTGTTGTGGTTGCGGACAGCCGTGCGCCGCGCGATGGCGCCTGCGTAGAGGAAATTGGCTACTACAATCCGCTGTCCAACCCCGTCGAGATTAATATCGACAGTGAGAAAGCCGCCAACTGGGTGAAGCAGGGTGCGCAGCCCAGCGAAACCGTTCGCGCGCTTCTGAAGAAGACCGGCGTGATCGCGTAAGGCCTGAGGACTGGAAATGGAAGAACTGGTTCGATACATCGCCAGCAATCTGGTGGATGATCCGAACGCTGTCGTGGTCAAGAGCCATGCGGACGGCAATGAAATGATCATTGAGCTGTCCGTTGCGCCGTCGGATATGGGCAAGGTGATCGGCCGGCAGGGCCGCATTGCCAAGGCCATCCGCACGGTTGTAAAGGCGGCCAGCGTGAAGGAAGACAAAAAGTATATGGTCGAAATCGTTGAGCAGGAACAGGCTTAAGTATCTGCGCATCGGAGAGATCGTACGCAGTCACGGCGTGCATGGCGACGTCAAGGTTTTACCCCTGACGGATGACCCTGCGCGCTTTCGCGCGCTAAGCGACGCGTTTATTGAGCAGGGCGGCCGCTATACGCCGGTCAAAACGGGCAACGTGCGGCTGCAACCGGACGCGGTGCTGCTCCATTTGGACGGATGCGACACGCCGGAGGAAGCGGAGAAGTACAAAAACGCGTTTCTTTGCGTGGATCGCGCGCATGTTGTTGCGCTGCAAAAGGACGCGTACTTTGTCGCCGATCTGATTGGCTGCGAAACGTTTGACACTGCGGGCAACGTGTACGGGTGCGTAACCGATGTGCTGGAAACCGGTGCAAACGACGTATACGAGATTGCGGACGGGAAACTCATGGTACCGGCGCTCAAACGTGTGCTGCATGAGGTGGATACGGAGAATGGGCGCATCGTGTTCGACGCGGCGGTATTACAGGAGGTCGGCCTCTTTGCGGATTGATATCCTGACGATATTTCCGGAGATGTTTGCGGGCCCGCTGGGCGCGAGCATGCTTGGGCGTGCGCAGGCGAACGGGCTTCTGGATATCCAAACGCATAACATCCGCGACTATACGGACAACAAGCACAATAAAACCGACGATTATCCATTCGGCGGCGGCGCGGGCATGGTCATGATGGTGCAGCCGATTGTCGACTGTATGCAGGCGGTGCTTGCGGATGCGCCTGCACGCAGGATTTTGCTTACGCCGCGCGGACGGCTGCTTACGCCGTCGCTTGCGCAGTCGCTATCCTGCGAGCCGCGTCTACTGCTGCTCTGCGGGCATTATGAGGGCGTGGACGAACGCGTAATGTCGGTCATCGACGAGGAGATTTCCATCGGCGATTATGTGCTTACCGGCGGGGAGCTGCCTGCAATGGTGCTGATCGATTGCGTAAGCCGGTTTATTCCCGGCGTACTCGGTTCAAGCGAGAGCGCGCAGGATGAATCCTTCAGCACGGGATTGCTCGAATACCCGCAATATACGCGCCCTGCGGATTTCCGCGGGATGCAGGTGCCGGAGATCCTTTTGAACGGGCATCACGCCAATATTGCCAAATGGCGGCAGGAGCAGGCTGTTGCCAAGACGCGGGAAAACCGCCCGGATTTGCTGGATAAATTGCCTGCGAAAACGTAAAATTATGTCTTGCAATGCCAGATACCGCATGGTATAATCGCGCTTGTGACATTGGGACGGTCCTCTGTTCGATATCGGATATGAACGCCCGCAAAAACGAAAGGAGAATATTCGAAATGTCGGACATCATCAGAGAATTGGAAAAGGAACAACTCCGGTCGGATCTGCCCGCGCTGGAGGTTGGCGACACGGTTCGCGTGTTCGTGAAGGTCATCGAGGGCAATCGCGAGAGATTGCAGAACTTCGAAGGCATCGTGATCAAGATTCAGGGCGGCGGCGTAAGGAAGTCCTTTACCGTTCGCCGTATTTCCTATGGCGTAGGCGTAGAGCGTACCTTCCCGTACAACAGCCCGCGTATCGGCCGCATCGAGGTCGTTCGCCACGGCGTCGTTCGCCGCGCGAAGCTGTTCTATCTGCGCGAGCGCTCCGGTAAGTCCGCGAAGATTCGCGAACGTATCGACGAGAAGAAGTAAGCGACAAAAGCTTCACAATTTCCCCCGTGCATCGACACAGCGCGGGGGTTTTTCTTTTCTCCGGCGGTGTGGTATACTGCGTAAGGAGGATTCTGCCATTGAACGAAACAAATGAAAGCTCGATGCAGATCAACTGGTATCCGGGGCATATGGCCAAAGCGCGCCGGATGTTGATTGAGCATCTGAAACTGATCGATGTGGTTGTGGAGCTGGTCGACGCGCGTGCGCCGCTGGCAACGCGGAACCCGGACTTTGACGACTTGTTTTCCGGTAAGGCGCGCGTAGTGCTGCTCAACAAGGCCGATCTGGCCGACGCGGCAATTACGAGGCGTTGGCTGCGCTACTATGCCGAAAGGGGCGCGGTTGCTGCGGAGATGAACGCGACGGGAAAGTCCGCCGCGAAGACCGTAGCCGCGCTGATCGAACGCGCGGCGAAGGACAAGGTTGCCGCCATGCAGGCAAAGGGCGTGCATAAGGTTGTCCGCTGCATGGTTGTCGGCATTCCGAACGTCGGAAAATCCACGCTGATCAACCGCCTTGCGGGCATTAACCGCACGCAGGTCGGCGACAAGCCGGGGGTTACGAAGGGCAAACAGTGGGTGCGCATCACACCGTACCTGGAGCTGATGGATACGCCGGGCCTGCTATGGCCAAAGCTTGCGGACGAGCGGCTTGCACGGCATTTGGCATACCTGGGTTCCATTAACGACGAGATTATGGACGTGGCGCGCCTTGCAACGGAGCTTATGACGGAGCTGCAACAGCTTTGCCCGGACGCACTTACGGCGCGGTATGCCAAGGTTCTGCCGGATACGCCGAAGGACGCGCTGCTTTCCGCCGTAGCGCGCAGCCGCGGCTGCATTATCCGGGGCGGCGAGCTCGATACGGAGCGCGCGGCGCGTATCGTTCTGGACGAATACCGTGCGGGCAGGATTGCGCGCGTTACGCTCGAACAGCCGGATGCACCCGCGCAGGAGCGAAAGACGTATGCGGCGCCGCAGGGGGCGGACGCATGACGCGGATGCCGGAAGCGGAGCGGTTGCTGCGGCTATCCGAGCCTGATCGCGCGTTCTGGAGCCAGCCGGATTGCGTGCTTGCGGGTATGGACGAGGTCGGACGCGGCCCGCTGGCAGGGCCGGTTGTGGTCGCGTGCGCCGTGATGCCGCCGGAGCCCTTAATTGCGTACGTAAACGATTCCAAAAAGGTGAGCGAAAAACGCCGGGAGGCCGTCTATGCGCAGCTGATCGAAGCGGCGCGCGCCTACAGTGTGGCGTGGATATCGCAGAGCGTGATTGACGAGATCAATATTCTGGCGGCGACAAAGCGCGCTTTTCGTGACGCGTTTGCCGGGATTGGCCTGCCGGTAACGGACGTGCTGATCGACGCATTGACAGGACTGGATATTTCCGCGCGGCAGCATCCGATGATTCATGGCGATGCACTGTCGTATTCGATTGCGTGCGCGTCGATTATTGCCAAGGTGGAGCGGGACCGGTATATGATTGAGCAGGATGCAGTCTATCCGCAGTATGGGTTTAAGCAAAACAAGGGCTACGGAACGGCGGCGCATATTGCGGCGATTCGCGAATATGGGCCGTGCCCGTTGCATCGAATGAGCTTTATCGGGAAGTTCCTATGACGACGAAGATGATCGGCGATACGGGCGAGCAGATCGCTATGCAATACTTGCAGCAAAAGGGGTACAGGTTGCTTGATCGCAACTATCGCGCCGGGCATTATGAGCTGGATCTTGTAATGCAGCAGGGGGAAACGATCGTGTTTGTGGAGGTCAAGGCGCGCACGAATACGTCGCATGGCCTGCCCGCGGAGTTTGTTACCGCGCAGAAAAGACGCCGCACGGTGCTGGCAGCACAGACGTATTTGCAGCGGCATGGGCTGCTGGAAGCGCGCGCGCGAATCGATGTAATGGAGGTGTACCTGCCCGCCGGGGAGGTGCGCCATATTGAGAATGCATTCGGCGAGGCCGGCTGAGCCTTGCTAAAAATAATCCGGGCGGCCGGTGCCGCCGTGATGACGGGGAAGGAAAGGAAGCGCAAGCTTATGCGCAAGCTTTTTGCAGGCATTGCCGCAATCATCATGCTGCTGGTTCCATGCAGCGCGCTGGCGGAGGAGGAAACGGCGGCGCGTGGGGAACTGCTGTCAAACAGCGGTTTTTCGCAGATGGCGGACGACGGAATATCGCCTAAGAATTGGGAATTTGACGCTTACACGCCGGGCGTTTCGGAATTTTTCGTTTTGGACGACGATACGTTTGGCAGCTATGTGCTGCTCGTTAGCCAAGAGGTGAACGACGCGCGCCTATGCCAAACGGTGGCGGTGCAGCCGGAAAGGGTCTATCGCCTTGCGGCAATGGTGTGCACGGAAGGCGTTTCGGGCGGCACGGGCGCGTCGCTTTCCATCGATAATTACGACATCGACGGCACCTATTGCTATTCGGAGAATCTGCACGGCACCGGAGGCTGGCAGGAGGTAGCGCTGTATGTGCGTACGGGCGCGGAGCAGACGAGTCTGCGCGTGGCGCTGCGCCTTGGCGGGTACGGCACGATGGCGCTGGGGGAGGCAGGTTTTAGCGCGGTTTCCCTGACGGCGGCCGCACCGGCGGACGACAGCATCATTGTGGATCTTCCGACGGAGAACGGCACGGTAAGCGCGTTGGACGAGGAGGAAGAGGCGTCCCTCATACCGAAAACGCCAGGTGAATTCTTCCTGCTGATGGCGCTGGTTACGCTTGCGTGCGCGGGCGCGTTTGCATTCCTATATATCCGCGTTTTGCGCAGCGAGGGCGGCAATATCGGCAAACCCAAAACGGAGCCTGCCCGCATCCTTGCGCTCGTGCTTGCGCTGGCGTTTTTGCTTCGGCTGCTTTTGTCATTGGTGTTTTACGGGCATTCCACGGATATGGGCTGCTTTATGGCGTGGGGAAACGCCGCGCTAACCGGAGGTCTGTCCAATTTTTACACTTCCGGTATGTTTGCCGATTATCCGCCGGGATACATGTATGTGTGCGCTTTTCTTGCATGGATATGCAAGCTGCTTGAAATTCCCTACGGCCACGACGCGATGGCGTTTCTTTTCAAGCTGCCGGCGATATTTGCCGACCTGGTTTCCGCCTTTTTCGTATACCGGATTGCAAAGCGCAGCGGTATATCCGATACGTTTGCGCTGATTCTTGCCGGAGTTCTCGCCTGGAACCCGGTGCTGCTGTTCGTATCCGGCGCTTGGGGACAGATCGATACGTTGCTGACGCTGCTGCTGGTGCTGTGCTGCTACTGTTTCATTGGCGGCAAACGGATTCTTGCGGGGGCGATCTACGGGCTTGCGATTCTGCTGAAACCGCAGGCGCTGATGCTGGGCCCCGTGCTGGCAGCGGCATACATAACGGGCTGCATCGGAAAGGATTGGAGAAAACGGACTGCGGAAACCGCGCTTTCGGTGCTTGCTGCGATCCTTGTGCTGTTTATACTGTCGATTCCGTTTCAGGGGACGCAGACAGGTTTGTGGCTTGTGAGCAAGTATGTTTCGACGGCAAGCGGGTATCCGTATGCGTCCGTGGAGGCGTTCAACCTTGCCGCGCTGCTGAACGGAAACTGGCGGCCGGTCGACACGCCGCTGCTGGGTCTGACCTATCGCATATGGGGGATGGCCGGTATCGCGCTTGCGACGGCGTTTGCCATATATGTGTATTGTAAGGGCGTGAAGCGGAATCCCGGCGTGCTGTATCTTTCCGGTGCGCTGATGATCGTCGGCGTGTTTACGCTCGGACACTTCATGCACGAACGCTACCTCATTCCCGCGCTGCTGCTGCTGTTGATGGCGTATATCGCCTATCGCGACCGCCGGTTGCTGCTTGCATTCGGCGCCGTCAGCGTTCCGGCGCTGCTGAACGTGATGGCGGCTATGTATATCGTCGACCATCAGGACGCGCGCACCGCAGTTTACCGCGCGATTACGGCGTTCGGTTCGATGTTGAGCGTGCTTGGCTATGCATTCTTGTGTTACTGCGCCGTGCGCATCGTGTTGCAGGGAAGCGTGCTTTCGCCTGCCGCCGCGCCGAAGCGCCCGGCTTGGCTGCATGCAGCTTTTGAAGAGCGAAACAAGCCGCTGACGCTGCCGAAGGCGGGCGGCAATACGAAGCTACAGTATACCAGGCGCGACTTTGTGTACATCCTGTCCCTTACGCTGGTATACGGCGTTGTTGCGCTGAGTAACCTGGGCACGCTGCATTCGCCGCAGACATTCTATACGTTCCAGGAACCGGGAGAGACGGTTGTGGTCGATTTCGGCGGCCTGCGGCATATCGGCGCGTATGAGGTGTTCGGCAATATCAATAACGACGGTGAGCTGCTGCTCTTTGGACAGGGCGGGGAAGCGACGTTTCAGCAAACATATGACGACATGTTCCGCTGGAAGCGTACGGAGGTTGACATCGTCTCCGATACGCTTGCGCTGACGCTTTCCACCGGCCGTATCAAGGTTAACGAAGTTGCTTTCTTTGATACGGACGGGAACCTTTTGCCGGTGACGCTGCGCGGCGGTACGGCGGAACAGCTTGCGCTGATTGACGAGCAGGACACTGTGCCGGAGATACCGAGTTATTATAACGGCATGTACTTTGACGAGCTGTACCACGGACGCACGGCGTATGAGCACCTTCATAACCTTGCGCCGTACGAAAACTCGCATCCGCCGCTTGGAAAGCTTTTCATTATGCTCGGCATTGCGGTATTCGGCATGTGTCCGTTTGGCTGGCGCGTTGTCGGCGCGCTGTTCGGCGTCGGCATGCTGCCCATTCTGTATGCGTTTAGCAAGCGCATGTTCCGAAACGACAGCAATTATGCCCTGCTTGCGACGACGTTGTTTGCATTCGACTTTATGCACTTTACGCAGACGCGCATTGCAACAATCGACGTATATGCAGTGTTTTTCATTCTGCTGATGTACTATTACATGTTTCAGTATATGCGGATGAACTTCTTTACCGACGGACTGAAGGAAACGCTAAAGCCATTGTGCCTTGCCGGTGTGTTTTTCGGCGTCGGTGCGGCGTGCAAATGGACGTGTATTTATGCTGGCGGCGGGCTTGCCGTGCTGCTGCTGATTTCGCTGCTTGCCCGGTACCGGGAGTATGCGCATTTCTCCAATGCCGGTACGCCTGCGCAGAAAAAGCAGGTTGCGCCGTATTGGAACAATGTCATTCATACGCTGCTTGCGTGCTGCATCTTTTATATTCTTGTGCCGGTGACGATTTATTTTGCGTCGTACACGCCGTATTATATTTATGAAGCGGGGCAGAACCCCGGTTACGGCTTTACCGGCATGTGCAAAACCTTCTGGCACTATCAGGACTTCATGTATTCCTACCACAGCGGCCTTAACGCGACGCATCCCTATCAGTCGCTCTGGTATACGTGGCCCTGGACGGTGAAGCCCATGTGGTATTATTTCAATAACTACAGTGCGGGACAGTTTGTTTCTACGCTGACCGCCTCCGGTAACCCGGCGGTATGGTGGGTTGGTTCGCTGGGTACCGTCGCACTGCTGATCGGCCGGATAACGGGACGCATCAAGCGCGACCCGGCGCTTGCCATTATTGCGGTCGGGATTATAGCAAACTACCTGCCGTGGGTGGCGGTTACGCGCTGCACGTTCATCTATCACTTTTTTGCGTGCGTGCCGTTTATCATTCTCGCGACGGTCTATCTGTTGCAGCTTGCGGAGGAGAGGAACCGGTCGTTTGCCTGCGTGAAATGGATATGGATTGTGGCTGCGCTGCTGTTCTGCATTCTGCTGTATCCGGGCCTGTCCGGCCTGCCGGTTTCCAACGAATGGGCGGCAATTCTGCATAAGCTTCCCGGCGGCAAGCTCATGTACGGGGCGGGTTAAGCGGAAGCCTGCCCGTTCGCATGCGGTCTTTCTATTGACAAAGGTTTGAAAAACTGCCACGCGTTGACAACGGATGAAAACGCGTGGCATAATTATGTATCACATATTTTTACATTTTGTACCGGTTGGAACGATATTTTGAAATTGCATAGGGGGGAATACGCATGTACTGCACCAGATGTAGAGAGGAACTCACGGAGGATAGCCGTTATTGCAAAAAATGCGGGAAGCGTGTCGGCGCGCAAATGCCGCTGTGGGGATGGTTGGTTATCGGGGCCGCTGTAATAGCTGTTGTGCTTTGTATTGTGACAATCGGTAAACTTCGTCTGCCGCCTGGAACAGAGAACCCGGAAAACGGCGCATCGACCGTTGCCAATTCTCCGGATACTTTGCCGGATGCGGCCGAAAGAACGGCTGCGCCGACTGTGCCGCCGGTTTGGCCGCCGGTGCAGCGACCCACGCTGGTTGCACCTGCTTCTGCGGATTCCCTTTTTGAAAAGGGGATGTCCTATCTCAACAAGGGACAGTATTTCAATGGGCTCGCCTATGTCGGCATGGCGGCCAATGAGGGCAGCTACAGCGCCCAGTTCCGCATGTATGTCACCTATAGTCAGGGTGACGGCGGCATGCCGCAGGAGGATATCGTCGCAGCGTACTGGAACCGCGTGCGAAACAGGCAAAGCAAGAATACAAGCGATCCGGCGGCCGGCAAGGGCCTTCTTGGCGAAGACGCTATGACGCAGGAGTATGAAAGAAGCGTAATTTACTTTCGGGACAAGGAGTATTCTTCCGCAATCGCCTATTTAGGCATTCTTGCAAACGAGGGCGACGCAAGCGCACAATACCTGCTGGGTCAGTGCTATATGGAGGGCGTTCGGAAAGATCGTTATCCGCAGTTTTCCGTGGAGTACGATGCTATGTATACGGCCGGTATATATTGGATGCAACTTGCGGCAGAGCAGGGACATTGCTGCGCGCAGGGGTATCTTGGCTATTGCTACAGAAGGGGCCGTGGCGTTGAACAGGATTTGGCAAATGCTTTTGCATGGGATCGGCTGTCTGCAAGGCAGAATTGCCCGTTCGGGCTTATTCATATCGGCTATTTTTATACGGATCCTTTAGACGACCTCCAGTTTGCAGAAAAAAATTACTACATTGCAAGAATGTTTTACGAAGCTGCCGGCGAGGCGGGGCATTTTTATGCAAAGACACGCCTCGGTGAGTTGGAGGGTATTATTACAAGCACAGGGGTAAACACACACGAGTATGTCGATGAGCTCGACGTATGCAGCGAAAAGCTTGCAGAGCGTGACCCACAGGCGCTCATCGAAATGCAGAAGCGAAGCGAAGGGGTTACGATTCCGATGGTCGTGACCGGAGGTAAGAAGAGCTACTAACGATACTTTAGGGGAAAATTGGGAGGAAACGGAATGCTTTCCCGCGTAAAAAGCCACGGACTCACCGGAATTGGCGGCTATGCCGTTGCGGTAGAGACGGACATCAGCAACGGCCTTCCTGCCTATGAAACGGTGGGGCTTCCGGACGCGGCGGTCAAGGAATCCCGCGAGCGCGTGCGCGCGGCGATCAGGAATTGCGGCTATGTTTTTCCGGCGTCTCGCATTACGGTGAATCTTGCGCCCGCCAACATGCGCAAGGAGGGCGCGGTTTACGATCTGCCGATTGCGCTTTCCATCCTGCTTGCCTCCGGACAGCTGGGCGTTATGCGGGAGCCGGATATCGTTGTGTTCGGGGAGCTTGGGCTTGACGGCTCCGTGCGGCCGATTGCGGGTGTGCTGCCGATGGTAATTGACGCGTATGCAAAGGGCGAGCGCGTATTTGCGGTTCCGGCGGGAAACGCGGCGGAGGCCGCCTGCATACCGGGCGTTACGGTGCTGCCCGTGGAAACACTTGGCGCTTTGGCGGCGCACGTTTCGGCCGCGGCGGTGATAGCGCCTTGCGCGCCTGTGACATGGCGTCCGGAGGAAGTGCGTTACGCCTCGGACTTTTCGGAAATACGCGGGCAGCAGGGCGCAAAGCGCGCCGCAGAAATTGCCGTGGCGGGCGGGCACAATCTTTTGCTGATCGGAACGCCCGGTTCGGGCAAAACGATGCTTGCGCGCAGCATTCCGTCCATTATGCCGGAGCTGACATACGGCGAATCGTTGGAGATTACGAAGATTCATTCCGTTACGGGTGCGACAAAGGGCAGTGGAATGGTATGCGAACGGCCCTTTCGCGCGCCGCATCACGGCGCATCGTCCGCGGCGCTTGTCGGGGGAGGTTCCCGCGCGCTGCCGGGCGAGATCAGCCTTGCGCATGACGGCGTTTTGTTTTTGGACGAGCTGCCGGAGTTTAAGCGCGATGTGCTGGAGGCGCTGCGGCAACCGCTGGAGGACGGGTTTATTACCGTCAGCCGGGCGTCCGCATCCGCGACGTACCCAGCGGAATTTGTGCTGGTTGCCGCGATGAACCCGTGCCCTTGCGGCAATTACGGGTCGCGCCTGCATCCCTGCCGGTGTACGGGCACGCAGGTTGCACGGTATCGCAACCGGATTTCCGGCCCTTTGCTCGATCGCATCGATATCCAGGTGGAAATGCCGGAGGTCGGTTATGCGGAGCTTGCAGAAAAAAGTCCCGGAGAGCCGTCAAGCGCCGTCCGGGAACGTGTCAATCGCGCGCGGGCAATGCAGCATAAGCGGTTTTTGAACGACGGCATCCTTTGTAATGCGCAGATGAACTCGGCGCTGATCAAACGGTACTGTACGCCGGACGCAAAGTCGGAGCAGCTTTTGAAGCGCGCGTATGCGCGTATGCAGCTTTCCGCGCGCGCATATCAGCGGATACTGAAGGTCGCGCGTACGATTGCGGATGTTGCCGGAAGCGACGTGATACAGCCCGCGCACTATGCGGAGGCAATTCAATATAGAAGCCTTGACAGCGGAAACGGAGGCGCGGGATTCGATGCATGAATGGACGGCCTACGCAAAGCTGCGGCTTTGGGCGCATTGCGGCACGGAGTGCGCCGCGAAGCAGAATCGGGCGCTGCGTGCGCGCTTTCCCGATCTGCACGAGGCATTTGCGCTTGCGCAGCGTGGCGACGGCAGCGCGTTTCCGTTCCTGCCGCCGCGGACGGCGGAGCGGCTGGTTGCCGCCGCACAGGACGGCTGGATGGAACGCTTCGTCGAGATGTTAATCAAGAAGCGCATCGACTTTGTGCTTGATGACGAGAGGGAGTATCCGGCGTTGCTGAAGGAAATCCATGACGCGCCCGATCTGCTGTTCGTTTGCGGAAGCCTACCTGCGGAACCGGCGCTTGCGCTTTCGGTGATCGGTACGCGCGCGCCGAGCGACTATGGACGGGATGTTGCACGGCTGTTTGCGCATACCTTTGCGGAGGCGGGAGCGGTTGTGGTCAGCGGCATGGCCAGCGGCGTCGATGCATGTGCGGCGCGCGGCGCACTGGACTGTGCAAAGGCCGCATGCCCGACCGTTGCGGTGCTCGGCACAGGCGTCGATGTGGTGTATCCAGCGGAAAACAGGCGGCTGTATGCGGAAATCATCGCGCGCGGCGCGGTGGTCTCGGAGTTTTTGCCCGGCACAGGCCCGCAGCCGCACCAGTTTCCGATACGCAACCGCATCATGAGCGGGATGAGCCATGGCGTGGTTATTGTAGAGGCTGGTGAGCGCAGCGGCACCTCCATCACGGCAGGCTTTGCGTTGGAGGAGGGCCGCGAGGTATTCGCCGTGCCCGGACGCATTACCGACGCCAAGAGCCTTGGCCCGAACCGTATGATACGCTGCGGCGAGGCGAAGCCTGTATTTTCCGCAGCCGATGTGCTGGTCGAGTTTCCGGGTTTCGCGGGCGGCGCGCCGGAGGGGGAAGTCGAACATGTTGCGCTTTCCGATCTGACGGATGCGCAGCAACGCGTCGTAAAACAGCTGCGAGAGGGGGAATATTCCATCGATGCGCTTTGCGAAAATCTTGCGCTTCCGATCGGAGAACTGAATTCAATCTTGACAGAGCTGCACTTTTCAGGAATAATAAAGCAATTGCCGGGCAGGGTATACACGCTCGACACGATGCATTGTATCGTGCAATGACCACGGCAGTTGGAGGAATACGGTAATATGGCAGGAAAACTTGTGATCGTGGAGTCGCCCGCAAAAGCGAAGACGATCGGGAAGTTCTTGGGGAAAAGCTACAAGGTGGTAGCAAGCAACGGGCATGTGCGCGATCTGCCGAAGAGTCAGCTTGGCGTGGACGTTGCGAACGGATTTACACCCAAATATATTACGCTGCGCGGACGCGGCGAGGTGCTTGACAAAATTCGAAAGGAAGCGAAGAACGCGGACAAGGTTTATCTTGCAACCGACCCTGACCGCGAGGGAGAGGCAATCAGCTGGCATCTTTCGAAGATACTCAATATTGACGAAAACAGCAAGTGCCGTATCGTGTTCAATGAGATTACGTCATCCGCCGTCAAGAGCTCTATCAACAACGTCCGGAGCGTGGACATGCGGCTTGTGGACGCGCAGCGGGCGCGCCGTGTGCTGGACCGCATTGTGGGCTATGAGATCAGCCCCTTGCTTTGGCGCGGGCGCAAAGGTCTTTCCGCCGGACGCGTACAGTCCGTTGCAACGCGCATTCTCTGCGACCGCGAGCGGGAGATTCAAGGCTTTGTGCCGGAAGAATTCTGGACCATTACGGCCGAACTGCTGGAGGAGGGCGGGAAAAAGCCCTTTGAGGCGCGTTATTACGGGGAGAACGGAAAAAAGCGGGACCTGCACAACGAAGCGGAGGCGGCGGGGGTGCTTAAGCGCGTAAAGGACGCGTGCTATACGGTTACCGAAGTCAAGAACGATACCAAGGCGCGCCACGCAGCGGCGCCGTTTACGACAAGCAGCCTGCAACAGGAGGCCAGCCGCAAGCTGGGCTTCACGACCAAGCGCACAATGATGATCGCGCAGCAGCTTTATGAGGGCGTGGAGATCGGCAAGGCGGGCGCGACGGGCCTCATTTCCTATATCCGTACGGATTCCGTACGCATTGCGGCGGAGGCGCAGGAGGCGGCGTTAACCGCGATTCGGGAACGCTTTGGCGAGAAGTATCTGCCGGCAAAGCCGAATGTGTACAAGGGCCGCAAGGGCGCGCAGGATGCGCACGAAGCCATCCGGCCGACCTATATCGAAAACGAGCCCGCAAAGATCAAGGCCTATCTGAGCAATGACCAACTCAAGCTTTACAAGCTGGTTTACGAGCGATTCCTGGCAAGCCAGATGGCGGATGCGTCAATTGCGACGTCCGCCGTACTGCTGGATTGCAACGGCGCAACGTTTAAGGCCAACGGTTCCCGCGTGCTTTTCGACGGATTCATGGCCGTGTATATGGAGGGGCGGGACGAGGCGCAGGAGAAGGAATCCGTCCTGCCGCAGCTACAGGCAAACGCGAACTGTATCTGCAAAAAGATAACGTCCGACCAGCGCTTTACGCAGCCGCCCTCCCGGTTTACGGAAGCGACGCTTGTCAAGATGCTGGAGGAGAAGGGCATCGGGCGGCCGAGCACGTATTCGCCGACGATCAGCACGATTGTGGACCGGGGATACATTGTGCGCGAGAAGAAGCAGCTTGTGCCTACGGAGCTTGGTTTTCTTGTTAACGATTATATCTGCAAGCACTTTACGGATATTGTGGACGTGCAATTCACCGCGCAGATGGAGAACAAGCTGGACGAAGTTGAGGAAGCGCATATACACTGGACGGACGTCATGCAGGAATTCTACGGCCCGTTCCATGCGGAGGTTGAAAAAGCGGGAGAGCAGTCGCCGCTGGTTATTCCGGACGAGGTTTCCGACATACAGTGCGAGAAGTGCGGCGCGATGATGGTGTATAAATTCGGACGATTCGGCAAATTTCTGGCCTGCCCGAACTTTCCGAACTGCCGCAATACAAAGGCTATCGTGGAGAAGGTAGACGTTCCCTGCCCGAAGTGCGGCGGGGCGATCATCAAAAAGAAACGCAAGCGCGGGAAAACGTTTTACGGCTGCGAAAAGTATCCGGAATGCGACTTTGTCAGCTGGGATAAGCCAGTGGAGATGAAGTGCCCGAAGTGCGGCGGCATGATGGCGCAAAAGATCGGCAGCAACGGCAGCTATATCGTTTGCATCGATAAAGCGTGCGGTTATATCCACCGCGCCAACGCCAAGAAGAATACGGAAGAAGCGGATACGAATGCCTGAAAAGCGCGTAGCGGTCATCGGCGCGGGCCTGGCGGGCTGCGAAGCCGCCTGGCAGCTGTCCCGCCGGGGGATTGCCTGCGATTTGTTCGATATGAAACCCGAAAAGCGGACGCCCGCGCATAAAAGCGATGCGTTTTGCGAGCTGGTATGCAGCAATTCTTTGCGCAGCGACCGGCTGGAAAATGCGGTAGGGCTGCTCAAGGAGGAGCTGCGCGAGCTGGAGTCGCTTGTGCTGCGTTGCGCGGATGCGACGCGCGTACCGGCCGGCGGCGCGCTGGCTGTCGACCGGGAGGGCTTTGCGCGCATGGTGACCAAGGCCATTACGGACGCGCCCAATATCAACGTTGTGCACCGCGAGATTACGGAGATACCGGATGCGCCGTGCATCATTGCTACGGGGCCGCTGACAAGCGACGCGCTGAGCGCATCCATCGCGCGGCTTGTCGGGGAGGAACTGCATTTCTATGACGCGGCTGCGCCGATTGTCCGCCTTGATTCGCTGGACTTGACAAAGGCCTTTCGCGCCTCGCGCTACGGCCGCGGGGATGATTACCTGAATTGCCCGATGACGCGGGAGGAATACGCCGCGTTTTATCGCGCGCTGATTACGGCGGAAACCGTTATGCTGCACGAGTTTGAGACGCCGCGCGTCTTCGAGGGCTGTATGCCGGTGGAGAGCATGGCAAAGCGCGGGGAAACGACGCTGTGCTTTGGCCCGCTTAAACCGGTGGGGCTGACGCCGCCGGATGGCTCGCGCCCGTTCGCCGTTGTGCAACTGCGGCAGGATGATGCGGCTGGGGAGCTCTATAATATCGTGGGGTTCCAGACCAACCTCAAGTTTGCGGAGCAAAAGCGTGTTTTCGGCATGATTCCGGGCCTTGCAAACGCCGTGTATGAACGCTATGGCGTGATGCATCGGAACACGTTCTTGCCGGCCAACGTGCTGGGGTGGGACTATCAAATGCGCCAACGCCCCGGCGTATACTTTGCCGGGCAGATCACCGGCGTGGAGGGGTACGTGGAGTCCGCGTCGAGCGGATGCCTCGCCGGAATTTCGCTGGCGAGGGCGCTAAACGATCTGCCGCCGCTGGATTTTACGAGGAAGACCGCAATCGGCGCGCTTGCGCATTATGTATCGGAATACGCCGGAAGCGACTTTCAGCCGATGAATGTGACGTTCGGCATTATGGACGCATACCCGCAGCGAATCCGCAACAAGGCGGAGCGCTATCGTGCGATATCGGAACAATCTCTCAAAATCGTGAAAGAATTGAAAACGAATGCATAAAACGGGCCATAGCGCCCGATTTTATGTTAGGATTGCTGCATAGACGGTGTATATTACCGTCATTTTACAGATGAAAGCGGGATAACCAAAGCATATGGAAATGCGTGGAACGACCATATTGGCCGTGCGGAAGGATGGACAATGCGCCGTCGCGGGCGACGGACAGGTTACATTTGGCGAGAACAGCATCATGAAGGCCACCGCGCACAAGGTGCGCAGGCTCTATCATGATCAGGTTGTCGTAGGCTTTGCCGGGAGCGTGGCGGATGCATTTTCCCTCTGCGAGCGGTTCGAGCGCAAGCTGGAGCAATACAGCGGCGCGTTGATGCGGGCAACCGTGTCCCTTGCGCAGGACTGGCGCAGCGACAAGATCATGCGGAAGCTCGAAGCCATGCTCATTGTCGCCAATAAGGAGGAGCTGTTGATCGTGTCCGGCACGGGCGAGGTTATCGACCCGGACGACGGCATCGCGGCCATTGGTTCCGGCGGCATGTACGCGCTGGCTGCGGCCAGAGCGCTAAAGCAGAATACAACGCTTTCCGCAGCCGAAATCGCGCAGAAGAGCTTGCAGGTAGCCAGCGAGATCTGCATCTACACGAACGACAACATTATTGTGGAGGAGGTCTGAACGATATGTTGACGCCAAGAGAGATCGTAGATGCATTGGATCGCTACATCATCGGGCAGGAGGCGGCCAAGCGCGCCGTTGCGGTTGCGCTCCGGAACCGTTATAGACGAAGCCAGCTGCCGGAGGATATCCGAAACGAAATCACGCCGAAGAACATTATCATGATTGGGCCGACCGGCGTTGGCAAAACGGAGATTGCGCGCAGGCTGGCAAAGCTTGTCGACGCACCTTTCGTCAAGGTGGAAGCCACAAAGTACACCGAGGTCGGCTATGTCGGCCGCGATGTGGAGAGCATGGTGCGTGACCTGGTAGAGGCGTCCATTCGAATCTGTAAAAACCGGAAGATGGAGGACGTCCGGCTTGTCGCCGAGACTGCGGCGGAGCAGGTGCTGGTGGATTTGATCGTACCGACAAAGAAGCGCGACCGGCAGCCCACGAACCCGTTGCAGCTGCTGCTGGGCGGCGGAGAGGCGCAGCCGGAGCCGGAGCCTTCTGCAGAGGAAAAGCAGCGCCGCATGACCGAGCGCGAGAAAGTAACGGCCGACCTTCGTGCGGGCCGCCTGGAAAACGTGCTGGTGGAGGTCGAGGTTGAGGAACGCCAGACCGGCGACAATACCCTTGTTGCGGCGGGCGTGGATATCAACCTTGGCGAGATGTTCGGCGGGATCATTCCCAAGAAAACCAAGCGGCGGAAGCTGCCGGTGTCGGAAGCGCGGCGCGTGATCATACAGCAGGAGAGCGAGAAGCGCATCGATATGGACGACGTAACGCGCGAGGCGATTGCGCTTGCCGAGCAGGAGGGCATTATCTTCATCGACGAGATTGACAAGATTGCCGGGGCGGAGCACAGCGGCGGGCCGGATGTTTCCCGCGAGGGCGTGCAGCGCGACATTCTTCCGATTGTCGAGGGTTCGACCGTCAATACCAAGTACGGGCCGGTGAAAACGGACTTTATGCTCTTTATCGCGGCGGGCGCGTTCCATACGGCGAAGGTTTCCGACCTGATTCCGGAGTTACAGGGGCGCTTTCCGATCCGGGTGAAGCTCAACGACCTGACGCAGGAGGACTTTGAGAAGATTCTTACGCAGCCGGAGAACGCGGTGACGAAACAGTATACGGCGCTTCTTTCAACGGATAAGGTGCAGCTTTCGTTTACCGACGATGCGTTGCAGGCGATTGCCAAGTATGCGTATCTGATGAACGAGAATACGGAAAACATCGGCGCACGCAGACTGCATACCGTGGTGGAGAATTTGCTTGACGATATTTCGTTCAACGCCAACGGGATGCATCCTGTGATAGATTTGGTGATCGACGCAAGTTATGTCGACGAGCACCTTAGGGACGAATTTTACGAGGACGACATACATAAATATATATTGTAGCGGTTGGAATAAGCCGCGAAAAATTTGGACAAGCGGTGAGGACGCAGCGTGAAGGGAAAACGGACATGCAAATGGGCAGCTATACTGATGCTAGCCGGAATACTATGCGGATGTGACGAGGCCGCCGTAACAAGCGGCATGGTCATGGTTGCGCTGGCAACGCCCGCGCCCACCGCGCATGTTGTGCATTTGTCCGTGGAGACGACCGCCGCGCCGTCGCCGATACCGCTGCCGCCGGAGCTTTGGACGAGCGAGCCTACGCAGGAGCCGGAGGCGACGCCCGTGCCGACGGAAGCGCCGACCGAGGCGCCGACGGAGGAGCCAACCGCGACGCCGAAAGCGACGGCAAAGGCGACCGCCACACCGAAGCCCAAGAAGACGCCGTCGCCGACGCCAAAGCTGACAGCGACGCCGACAGCAACGCCTGTTCCCGTGGAAACGCCTGCGCCTACGCCCGCGCCGACCGAGGCGCCGACGCCTGTTCCGACGGAGGCGCCCGTGCAGAGCGATCAGCAGGTCTCTGTTCCCGGCGGAGCACGCTTTAGCGGCGACGAGGTGCTGCTGGCCGCGCGTGTGGCATATTTTGAGTCGCACAAAAGCAGCGAGGCCGGCCTGCGCGCTGTCGTATGCGTGATATTAAACCGCGTGGAATCCAGCCGCTGGCCGAACAACGTGCATGACGTCGTATACCAGGATGGGCAATTCACTGTGGTAGACGGCAGGAACTTTTTGTCCACGACGATACCGGACAATGTAATTGCCTATGCCAATGATGTGCTGAACAACGGAAATCGCGGCGAAATCGCTTCGAATGTGGTATCATTTAAGGCGGATAACGGCGATAATAAATGGGGGGACCGCACATACGTGGGAACGTACGGCGGGAATGCGTTTTATTCGTAAAACGGGAACAGAGCGGCGTTGCAACCGCGAAAAAACCTACAAAAGAGGATGGAAGAGAGAGATTTATGGCAAGCAGACTAAAGATTATTCCGCTGGGGGGACTCGGCGAAATCGGTATGAATATGACGGTGATGGAGTACGGCGACGATATGATTGTCGTCGACTGCGGCATCGTTTTTCCGGATGATGAAAAGCCGGGCATCGACGTGATCATTCCGGATATGACGTACTTAAACGAGAACCGGCAGAAGCTGCGCGGCTTCTGCATTACGCATGGGCACGAGGATCACATCGGCGCGCTGCCGTATGCGCTTAGGAATTACGATGTGCCGGTGTACGGTACGGCGTTTACCTCCGCCTTGATTGAGCACAAGCTGGAGGAGGCGCACATCAACGCGCATATGCTGCATGTTGTGAAGCCGGGGGACAAGATTGAGCTCGGCTGTTTCCGGATAGAATTTATCAAAACGGGCCATTCCATTGCCGGGGCGGTTGCGCTGGCAATCATGACGCCGATTGGGACGATTATCCATACGGGCGACTTCAAGATCGATTTAACGCCGATTGACGGCGAGCCGATCGATATCAACCGCTTTGCCTACTATGGCTCGCGCGGCGTGCTTGCGCTTATGAGCGACAGCACGAACATCGAACATCAGGGACATACGCAGAGCGAGCAGGAGATCGGCCCCACCTTTGAGCATACGTTTGACGAGGCTGCCGGCCGCGTAATTGTCGCATCGTTTGCCAGCAACGTATACCGCATCCAGCAAGTTGCGGATGTGGCCGTACGCCATGGCCGCGTGCTTTGTTTTCAGGGCCGTTCCATGGAGCAGGTTGTGCAGATTGCGATGAAGCTTGGTTACCTCAAGATTGCCGCTGAGAGCATCGTGAAGGTGGAGCAGCTGAAACGTTATCGTGACGACCAGGTTTGCGTTATCACGACGGGCAGCCAGGGAGAGCCTATGAGTGGGCTTTTCCGCATGGCGAACGCTTCGCATAAGCTCAACATCGGCAAGGGCGACACCGTCATCATTTCCGCTTCTGCCATACCGGGCAACGAGAAGAGCATTTCGCGCGTGATCAATCACCTGTTTGAGCGCGGGGCCATGGTTGTATATGATCGCATGGCGGATGTGCACGTATCCGGGCATGCCTGCCGCGAGGAGCTCAGGCTTATGCTGCAATTGACCAAGCCGCGCTTCTTCATCCCGGTACACGGCGAGTACAGGCACCTTTTCATGCATGCACAGTTGGCGCAGGAGATGGGCGTCCGTCCGGAAAATATCTTTGTTGCGGAATGTGGCAACGTCATTGAGCTTACCACAAAGCGCGGCCAGATGAAGGAAACGGTGCAGGCGGGCGGCGTCATGGTGGACGGCATCGGCAATATTGACGACATCGTGCTGAAGGACCGGCGCATGTTAAGCCAGGACGGCATTGTGGTTGCCGTGCTGACGATCGATATCGAATCCGGCGTGTTGCTTGCGCCGCCGGAGCTGATTTCTCGTGGATTTGTATACATGAGCGAATCGGAGAACCTGATTAAGGAGGCCGTCGCGATGCTGTCCGAGGAAGCCAGAAAGTTTGCAGGAGCCTCCAGGAACGAGCGCAGCAATATTAAAAATGGCATTCGCTCCGCGCTGAAAAGCTTCCTGCGCACAAAGACGCAGCGTACCCCGATGATCATTCCGATTGTGATCGAGCTGTAAGGAGGCGCGCATGGTTTACGATACGGCAAAAAAGCTTGCTGACGAGCTGCGCGTAAGCGAAGAATACCGCGCATATGCAGAGGCGAAAGAAACTGCGATTGCAAGCGATACTACGAAAGCGCTCATCGACGAGTACCATCGTTTGCAGATACAGGCGCAGGCGGCGGCGGTATCCGGCGGGAACAAGGACGAGATCATGCAAAAGCTGCAAAAAATCGGCGAGGTGTTGCAGTTTGATTCCAGCGCCAGCGCATTTCTGCTTGCCGAATTTCGGTTAAACCGGATGCTGGCCGACGTATATAAAACGCTGGCCGCAGCGGTGGATATGGATTTGTCGCAGCTGGAATCGTAGTCGGGCATAACTTGACAAGGGAAAACGGAACGGTATACTGATGCCTATGGATCAAAGAAAACCGTCAAAAATGAATAGCGAGAAGAAAAAGCGCATGCGTTTCTGGCGTGCGGTTCGGCCTGCCTGCGAGCTGATACTGAGCGTGCTTCTCGTTTTCTTTGTTGCGCGCGCGGCGGTGCGGTATGTGGTTAGCAACTATTTTCAACCGGTTGACAGCAACGATGCTACGCCGATTGCGGTTACCGTACCGTCCTCCGCTTCGGCGAGCAGTATTGCGCGAATCCTCTATGGCGCGTGCGGGCCGGAGGAGGAAGGGCTTATATCGAACACCGCCGTATTCAAAATTTACGTCGATTTTGTTGGCAAGGCGAACACCATGAAGGCGGGCACGTACATTTTAAGCAAGAATATGTCCGTCAAGCAGATGGTTGATATTATCTGCGAGGGAAACCCGCCGAAGGCGACGGCGACGTTTACGATTCCGGAGGGATACACGATCCGGGACATTGCTGCTGTGCTGCTCAACAAAGGGCTTATCAAAAGCGAAAGCGCATTTACCGAAGAATGCGTAACGGGCGATGCGTTTGCGAATTTCTCCTTTATCAGCGAGGTGACGTCCGGCGGCGCTTCCGCGCGGGACTACGCGCTCGAAGGGTATCTCTTCCCGGATACGTATGAGGTATATGCGGATGCAAGCGTGGATACCATCCTCATCAAGATGCTCAATCGCTTTAACGAGGTCTATATCGACGAATATGCCGCGCGTGCCGCGCAGATGAATATGACGACTGATCAGGTAATTGTGCTCGCGTCGCTTATTGAGCGCGAAGCCGCAGCCGACGAGGACTTTTCCAAGGTCTCGGCTGTATTTCATAACCGGCTGCAATCCAACATGCCGTTGCAGTCCTGCGCAAGTCTGTCGTATGTGCTTGGTGTAAACAAGTATTCGTTTAACAACGAGGAGCTTCAGACGGATTCCCAGTATAATACGTACAAATATAACGGGCTGCCTGTCGGCCCGGTTAGCAATCCCGGACGCGCAGCCATCGTTGCGGCGTTGTATCCCAACGAGGAGTACCTTGGGGAAGACGGATACCTCTATTTCTGCAATGGGAATCCGGATGAAAGCAATGCGCTCGTATTTGCTAAAACGTACGAGGAGCACGAGGCGAACGTCAAGAAGTATTCGCAGTATTGGGATTGATTTGCAGCGTGGAAGGATTTTGTGCGGCCCGTACGAAATGTACGGGGTGTTTGTATACGGTATTGTGCATTCTATTCGTCAAGAAGCAGAGCAGATTGTTTAATTTATGGCAGATAAAGCTTGAAAAACACGAGCGCGTTCGGTAGACATTATGATTTGTTTACAATATAATATGTAAAGGAAAATAATGACTTTTTGCGAAGAGCATGAACACGAATGCTATAGAATCCTGTTGCATACTTGCATTTTTAACGGTTGTGATTGTAATGTGCTTTATGAGGAATGATGAAGCGGATGGCTACCAGCAGGCCAAGCGGCTGTGCAAAGAGGTGGATTTTACAGATGAAACAATTGCTTTTGCATACTGAAGACCATGGAATCTGCAAGACAGAGAAAACGGGATTTCTGTTTATTCCTGTATTGGGCGGATTAATAGTAGCATTTTTCTTTACCGGACTTGTATTACTTAATATAATTAATTATGGGTCTCCCTATGATGCGAGGATAGCGGTAGCAGCAGCAGTAATATTGGCATGCTGGACGATAGCTTTTATTTGTGCGTGTGGAAACAAACATGTGGCGCTTAAGCATATAGGATTAGTTTGTCTTACATTTGTTGCGCTGGCAATTTATCTGTCGCATACCGTATGGGGCAGCAATTACTTATCCTTAGATATATACAAGCGTATAGCCGAAGGAAGTGTGCATTATGATACGCTGTACTTGTCTTCTATTGCGCAATCTGTTAAGCAATTTTCATGCCCCGCCTTTTTCGTGAATGGCATTACTTCCTTTGGCTATCATTTTGGCAGTAATGCATGGATTGGAATCATTGCGGCTTTGATTGGCATACCTGTGCCGTTTGCGTATTACTATGTATTTCCTATGCTTGCGATTCCCTTGTACTTTTTTTGATTCTTTTTGATGTGATGTCGTTGCGAGCTATATGGACAAAGGATGCAGAGCCTTTTTCTTTGCTGGATGCATTGATAATCGGTATATTTTTTGTGGGGGTGCTGCCGCTTAATGCACAAAGCAGTATGGGGATTTGGAGAACCAGCTGGATTGTTAGCGAGTCTTTTGTTGTGGCGTGTATTGTAGTGCTTACATACATTGCGCTGACGACGGTGTGTTATCGAAATAATCTGTTCCGAAAACGATGGGCGTATCTGTGCTGGATTCTTGGGGTAACGCCCGCCTTCATCGTTGCAGCGTTCCTTTCGAAGATTTCCGTGGGCGTACTCATGTGCGGCGGAATCATGTATTTCTTTTTCCGCACGCAAACGAGAAACTGGCGTTACTGGTTGTTGAATCTGTTATATTTGATGATAGCCGCTGCGTACTATCTTTACATTTCCTCACTTGGTACTGAGACTACGGCGCTGACGGTCGGTGAAATTCAGTGGCTTTCTTTTTGGAAAGTATACGCGCCAACGCTTCCTTATGCGCTGAGCATAATTGCATTGCTTGCGTTTAGCATTGTTGCTGCATATCTAAGCTTTAGAAAGGTGCATAGCATTCGGGAAGCTGTTTTATGCACGGATTATGTGTTTGCGGAAATACTTGTTGCGATAGCAATCGTCGGATGTATTCCGGCGATGCTGTTTAATATTTATGGAGGTAGTGCGGTTTATTTTTCGTATCCGCAAAGACTGCTTGCACTGCTGCTGTTGCTTGGGAATCAGTATCCCAATAGGGTGTATAAAAAATGTGTGCAAAGCGAGTATCTTTTGCATAGAGTATTTGCCAAAGTGGCAGTTATTATTTTGGTTATTGCGATAATTAGCAACACGCCGTTTTCCGGATTTCTCAAGCTTGTAAAGCAAAGGGCGTGCAACAGCGACGACTATGATGAAACCTTCAAGCCCGGCGTTGTGCAAATGCTGAAAGCCGGAGAGATTGTGCCGGCGTTTCAAAGGGTAGCGTCTTTGTATTTTGATCACACCAAATACGGGGAGGCATCCATCATTCGCAATCTGGATCGAATTGCGGAGGAGACAAGAGCAAATCCGAAAGCTTACTGTATTTTTCTCGATGAAAGCGCGGAAGCATTTGAAACGTATTCGACGCGCATAATTTTGTTCTTATATCCGAGTTATACAGGCGTTATGCTGGAAAATGTTTTGTATCTGGAAAACGGGCAGTATTATTACAGAAACGGCTTGCTGGCTTCTCCATACGTTCTTGGCGTTTGCGACGGCGACATATTCCCAAGCGAACCCAAAATGTCGCTGCAAGAGGTGGTGGAGAAAGCGCGCATCGACGGGCGAGAGTACGTGATTCACCTGTTTGAGGACAAGATGGAGATCATTCCCGTTGCACAGCAACAATAAGCGGTAGGTTGTTTTGTTTACAATGTCTGCACTCTGGCTCGCGCAAACCGGCGCGGGCCTTTTTATACGGAGAACGAACGCATAGGACATCCGCGGCGCGACATATGGTATTTCGAACATGCAATTTGTCGAAACGGGGGTATTGCGGATGCTGGAAATCATCAAAATGCTTTCGGAAATACTGTTTTGCGCGGGATATGTCAGCCATACGAACAGTTTTCCACCGCCGCTGTCCGGTGAGGAAGAGCAAAAGTATGTGCGGCTTATGCGCGAGGGAGACGAGCAGGCGCGGCAAAAGCTGATTACGCATAACCTGCGGCTTGTTGCGCATATTGCGCGAAAGTATGTGCGCGCCGGACGCGATTGCGACGACATTGTCAGCATCGGAACGGTCGGGCTGATCAAGGCGGTAACAACGTTCGACCCCGATAAGGGCACGTCGCTTTCCAGCTATGCCGGACGGTGTGTGGAAAACGAAATTCTTATGAGTATCCGCGCGGAAAAGAAGCAGATTGCCGGCGTTTCCCTGACTGATCCAATCGGTACGGACAGCGACGGAAACGATGTGACGCTAAGCGACATTCTGGGCACGGATGCGGATATGGTAACGGATGTTGTGTTCTCATTGCTGGACGCAACCCGTTTGCAGGAAGCCATAGCGCGTGTTTTGGTTCCGCGGGAACGCGTCGTTATCCGAATGCGATACGGCCTCCGCGGCGGCAACTGCTTTACGCAGCAGCAAATCGCGTCGTATCTGGGTATATCGCGATCCTATGTTTCGCGGATAGAGAAAAAGGCGTTGGAGAAACTCATGGAGGCGCTTACCGTGCGGGAAACGTGAGCAGCGCCGGCGCATGGCGCGCAGGCTGTGCTGCCTGCAGCATTGCTTGCAGGATACGAAACGACACGTTACCAGGTCACAAATGCAGCTGCGCAAGGCATGCATAATTCGCGCTGCGGCATAAACCAAACACACTTGATATATACGCTTGCGATACGCCTGTCGACGGTGTTATAATCGACACCATGAGTAAGATCGGATTTGATAATGATAAGTATGTAGAGTTACAATCGGCCAACATTCTTGACCGCATTGCGCAGTTTGGCAACAAGCTGTATCTGGAATTCGGCGGCAAGCTGTTCGACGATTATCATGCGGCGCGCGTGTTGCCCGGTTTCCTGCCGGATTCCAAGGTGAACATGCTCTGCCGCCTTAAGGACGACGCCGAGATCATCATTGCCATCTATGCGGGGGACATTGAGCGAAGCAAGCTCCGCAGCGATCTGGACATTGCTTATGACGCGGAGGTGCTGCGGCTGATCGATGCGTTCCGTAGCAAGGGCTTGTATGTTGGCAGCGTGGTGATTACGCGCTATCAGGAACAGGCTGCGGCCGATGCGTTCGCAAAACGTCTGTTGCAGCAGGGGATTCGCGTATACCGGCATTATCCGATCCCTGGCTATCCGTCAAACGTGCCCCTGATTGTAAGCCGCGAAGGTTTTGGCAAAAATGACTATATCGAAACGCAGCGGAAGCTGGTTGTGGTTACCGCGCCCGGACCTGGCAGCGGAAAGCTTGCGGTTTGCCTTTCGCAGCTGTACCATGAGTTCCAGCACGGCGTGCGCGCGGGGTATGCCAAGTTCGAAACGTTTCCTATTTGGAATCTGCCGTTGCAGCATCCGGTCAATCTTGCCTATGAGGCGGCGACGACCGATCTGGACGATGTGAATATGATCGATCCGTTCCATCTGGAAGCATACGGAAAGACTACCGTCAACTATAACCGCGACGTAGAATCCTATCCGGTACTCAACACGATGTTTGAGCGGATTTTGGGCGGCTCGCCGTATCGTTCTCCTACGGATATGGGCGTCAACATGGCGGGGTACTGCATTTCGGACGACGAGATTGTGCGCAGTGCGGCCAAGCAGGAGATTATCCGCCGGTATTATCAAACGCTTTGCGGCGCAAAGCGCGGCATTCAGACGCAGGCGCAGGTTATTAAGGCAGAGATGATCGAGAACAAGGCAGGCGTCTCCGCCGCAGACAGGCCGGTGATCCAGGCGGCGCTTGACCGTGCAGCGTCAACGGGCAACCCTGCGGTAGCCATCGAGCTGGAGGACGGGCGCATGCTAACCGGAAAAACATCCGAATTGCTTGGCGCGTCGGCTGGAGCGCTATTGAATGCGCTCAAGGTGCTTGCTGGCATCAATCACGAAATTGACCTGATTTCGCCGATTATCGTGCAACCGATCACGGAGCTTAAGCATAATCACTTGGGGAGCGCAAACCATCGTTTGCACAGCGATGAAGTGCTGATTGCGCTATCTATCTGTGCGGCGACCAACCCGACTGCTGCGCTTGCACTGCGGCAGCTGCCGCGCCTGCGGGGGTGCGAGGCGCATTCAAGCGTGATTCTGTCGCGTGTGGACTCGGATACATACCGCAAGCTGGGCATAAACTTTACGTGCGAGCCCGAATATGAAACAAAGAACCTTTATCACAAATAGCTTGTGCGCAGTATGGGAAATATGGTAGGATAAAACAGTATGAATAGCAGACAGGAAAAACTCCTTTCAAAAATGCAACAGGCCGGGCTTGACGCCGCCTTGATTACGAGCAAGGTCAATATCCGGTATTATACGGGCTTTACGAGCGATGAGTGCGCTGTGCTCCTGACGGGCGCCGGCTGTTATCTCGTTACCGATTTTCGCTATGCAATACAGGCAAAAAGCCAATGCGGCGATGCGGCGACCCTGATCGAGGCCAATACGGCAAGCGATCAGCTTGCGAAGCTGAAGGAAATTTTCGTACAGGACCGCATTCGGTGCTGCGGATATGAGCAGGACGCCCTGTCGGTGCAGCGTTATGAGACATTTGCGGGTTTCCCTGCCGCATGGAAAGCGTTTGGAGACGAGATGTCTTTGCTGCGACGCATCAAATCGGCGGAGGAGATCAAAAACCTGCAAAAGGCGCAGACGATTGCGGATGCAGCCTTTGCGGCGCTGCTGCCGAAGCTTTCTATCGGCATGACGGAACGCGCCGTTATGGCGGAGCTTAACTATCTTTGTACGAAGCTGGGAAGCGAGGAACCTGCGTTTGATCCCATCGTCGGCTCCGGCCCGAACGGTGCGATGTGTCATGCCATTCCCGGCGACCGCGCGATATGCAGCGGCGATCTTGTCGTGTTCGACTTTGGCTGCACGTTTCACGGCTACCGGTCCGACATGACGCGTACCGTCGGCTTTGGCGACGTAGCGCCGGAACTTCGGAAGATTTATGATATTACGCTTACGGCGCAATTAAAAGCGCTTGCGGGCGTGCGCGCGGGGATGACCGGGAAAGCGGTTGACGCGCTTGCACGCGACTACATTACACAGCAGGGCTATGGCGATTGCTTCGGGCACGGCCTGGGGCACGGTTTCGGGCTGGAAATCCATGAGCCGCCGCGCGCTGCGAAGAACTGTGATATCATACTCGAACCCGGCATGACGCTGACCATCGAACCCGGTATTTATCTTGAAGGCAAAGGCGGCGTACGCATTGAGGATTGCGTCGTCATCACGGAGGACGGTTGCCTGAATTTGGTATCGACAGCAAAGGATTTGCTGATACTTTGATGCAATATAACCTATAATAAGTAAGCTTACGCAAGATGGAGGAACAAGTACTATGATCATGGCAGGCGATTTTCGCAAGGGTGTAACGGTAGAAATTGACGGACAGGTATGGTCGATTACGGACTTTCAGCATGTAAAGCCTGGTAAAGGCGCGGCTTTTGTGCGTACTCGTCTTAAGAACGTTATGACGGGCGCGGTGCTGGAGCGCACCTTCTCCCCTACGGACAAGTATCCGAAAGCGCACATTGAAACCAAGGAAATGCAGTATCTTTACAGCGACGGCGAGTTATACTATTTCATGGATGTGGAAACCTATGAGCAGCTTCCGCTTAACCACGACCAGGTGGAGGATGCAATCAACTTCATCGTGGAGAACGAGAATGTCAAGGTTCGCTTCTATAAGGAAGCGCCGTTCTCCGTCGAAGCGCCGAACTTTGTTGAGCTCACCGTTACGGCGACGGAACCGGGCTTTAAGGGCGACACGGCAACCGGTACAACCAAGCCTGCAACGCTCGAAACCGGCTATCAGCTCAACGTACCGCTGTTTGTGAACGAAGGCGACCGCGTTCGTATCGATACCCGCACGGGCGAGTATATGGAGCGGGCATAACCAAGAAGAACCAGACATTACGGAAGGAGAATACACATGAGCTATATTTCCGAGAAAGTTTCCTATTTGGATGGGTTGGCTGACGGCATGAATATTGCCGAGGAAAAGAACGGCAAGCTGATCAAGGGCATTATTGACGCATTGGGCGCAATTGCGGAGGAGCTGGAGGAGCAATCCGATATGCTGGATGATCTGTCCGACTGCGTGGATGATATCTACGAGGAGCTTGACGAACTGGAAGACGACGACGACGATGACGACGACGAATTTGACGATGATGACTTTGTTGAAGTCGAATGCCCGAACTGTGGCGAAACGGTCTATTTCGACGTCGATATGGTCGATTCCGAGGAGGGCTTGATTTGCCCGAACTGCAATGCAGAAATCGAGCTTGATCTTCCCTGCGGCTGCGGCTGCGGTTGCGAGGACTGCAAGGAAGACGACGACTGAGACCTTGCGATGATTTTGCGAAGAAGCTGCCCGACACCGGGCGGCTTTTTTCTGCGAAGTACGATTTGATTTTACACCGCGTTTTGTGCAATCCCGTTTGCGCAGCACCGCAACGGGAGAACGGTGCGATACGCTGAACAAAAGTATTACGAAAGCGATGGAGAAAACGATGCGATACGAAAAAAGCGCAAGCTATGACAGCCCTTGCATACACGAACGGATCATGGGGCCCAACCCGATCAAGCTGACCGAGGAGCTTTTGCAAAATTGCCGGATTCCGCGCAATGCAACCGTACTGGATCTAGGCAGCGGACAGGGCGTTACGTCGGTTTTCCTTGCAAAGGAATACGGCTTCACCGTCTACGCAGCGGACCTATGGAGCGATCCTGCGGAGAATCAACAATTCTTTGACAAGATGGGCGTGCCGCGCGACCGGCTTATTCCGGTGAAGGCGGACGCGAGCGACCTGCCCTTCGAAAAGGAGTTCTTCGACGGCGTAGTCTGCACGGATTCCTACAATTTCTTCGGGCGTGACAGCAGGTATCTGGACGCCTGCCTGCTGCCCTTTGTAAAGCCGGGCGGGTACCTGTATCTGGCGATATCCGGTATGGTGCGCGATTGCCACGACGCGCTGCCGAAGGAGCTACTGCTCTCCTGGACGCCGGAACAGATGGACTATATGCACGATATCGTCTACTGGGCAAAAATGGTTGGGCAAAGCTGCAGCGCAAGGCTGCTTTCCATATCCGAAATGGAGAGCAATGAGGAGGTATGGAACGACTGGCTCAAGAGCGAGAACCCGTACGCGGTCGGGGATCGCAAGTCGATGCGCGCGGGCGCAGGCAAGTACCTGAACTTTCTTGCCGTTGTGTTGCGTAAGGAAGCGTAAAGCGGCGCGGATTGCGCGGGACTACAAACGATTATAGCCCCAAACGCAGCGTAGACGCGGTATCAACAGGACGTAGCGGCAGTAAGCGGATGGACGGGATGCAAACAAAGGCTGCTGCGCGCTTCGCAGAGGGACTTCTCCACACTGCGGCAGGGCCAATGCATAAGGGGGATAAACCGTTGGATTACCGTTCATTATGGGATCAGAAACACCAACAATTCTATCACGGAACCGTGCAGCACGACGGGTTTCTGGATTCGTACGCCGACATCGTGCAGCAAACGACGCTTCCCGTGATTGACATTGGGTGCGGCACGGGCAATAACGCGCTGTGGTTATGCGAGCACGGCAAACAGGTCGTCGCCTGTGACTATTCGGCGGAGGCGCTGCAAATCCTTCGGGCGCATCTGCCTGCAGTACGCACCATATGCTGCGATTTGGCCGAAGCGTTGCCGATTGCCGACGCGTCGGCGGATGTGGTCGTCTCCGACATGAGCCTGCATTTCTTCGACGCGGCAACAACGCGTCGGCTCATTTTGGAAATTGCGCGCATACTTCGCCCGGAGGGTTGCCTGATCCTCCGCTGCAATCACATAGACGATTACTGCCCGTGCGATTGCGCAAAGGAGCTGGAACCGAATTTCTACCATGTGGACGATTTGGACATGCGCTATTTTGACCGGGATGCACTGCTGGACTTTTTCACCGGTTGGCATATCCGCTCCCTTGTCGCCGACAGTATGACGCGCTATACGCCCGCAAGGCGCGTTTGGCGGGCGTTAATTGAACGGCCGTGAGCTGGACGCTTTCCATCCAACCTGTTGGAACGAAAAAAGAGCCGATGCCGCCGCACTGGCTCTTTTGCATTTTCAAACCGGCAAAGCCTGTTTGCGAGAATATGCCGGGGTGATCAGCTCTCCGCCGCCAGCGCTTCGTTGCACAGCGCGGCAAGCTCCTCGGTGCTCATAACGGTGGTGCGCCCGCCTGCGTAAAGCGCTTCGACGGCGTCCTTGACACGGGTTACGACGGGGGACTTTTTATCGAGCGAAAGCCCCATGTGCGTGTTCATCCAAAACGCGATGCCCGCAAGGCCGCTATGCGCATCCACCTGCACTTCGCTTTGGCGGCCCAGCAACGCTTTGGTATCGAATATGGAATAGATCCGCTCGTCCTTGAGCAGGCCGTCCGCGTGGATACCCGCGCGCGTGGAGCAGCAGTCGCGGCCGACGAAGGGCGTTTGCGGCGGAATTGCGTAGCCAATGTCCTTTTCAAAATATTCGGCAATTTCCGTCAGCACCGGCAGCCGGAACCCGTCGCTGCGGCCGCGCAGGGAACAGTATTCCATTACCATTGCTTCAAGCGGGCAATTGCCCGTGCGCTCCCCGATGCCAAGCAGCGAGCAGTTGACAGCGGCCGCGCCGTAGAGCCATGCGGTAGCCGCGTTGGCAACGCCTTTGTAAAAGTCGTTGTGCCCGTGCCATTCGAGCAGCGCGCTGGGCATATTGGCATAGTGCCGGAGGCCATAGATGATGCCGGGGACGCTCCGCGGCAGGGAAGCGCCGGGATAGGAGACGCCCAGCCCAAGCGTATCGCAGCAGCGGATCTTGATGGGAATGCCGGCTTCGTCGGAAAGGCGGGAAAGCGCCGTTACAAACGGAACGACAAAACCGTAAAAATCCGCTCGTGTAATGTCCTCCAGATGGCAGCGCGGGTGGATGCCGCGGTCGAGCGCCATTTTTACAACGGAGAGATACTGCTCCATCGCGGCGGAGCGCGTCATATGCATTTTATTGAAAATGTGATAATCGGAGCAGGAGACGAGTATGCCGGTTTCCCGAATATTGAGCTCGCGCACGAGGTTAAAATCCGCCTCCGTGGCGCGGATCCAGGTTGTAATCTCCGGAAACCGGTAACCGCGCGTCCGGCACATTTCCAGTGCCTGTTGATCCTGCTTGCTATAGACGAAAAACTCGCTTTGCCGGATATGCCCGAAGGGACCGCCAAGCTCATGCAGCAAATCAAACAAACGTACAATTTGCGCGCTGGTAAAAGGCGCGCGGGATTGTTGCCCGTCGCGAAAGGTCGTGTCGGTAATCCAGATTTCCTCCGGCATGTGCATGGGCACCACGCGCTGGTTGAAGGCGACCTTCGGTACCTCGTCATAGGGAAACATCTCCGTAAAGAGATTGGCCTCCGATACATCCTGCACCGAGTAGGCATAGTAGTTCTCCTTGAGAAGATGCGAATGGTCGTCGAATACAATTTTACTCACGGCTGTCCTCCGAGGCATACGTGCATGTATGCATGCATGTATACAATTTGATAATGATATGTATTATACACGCCGCGGCGCATAAGTCAAGACCTGTTTGCACTGTCAAAAACAAATCGATAAAACGAAAAACGGCCGAAACCGGAAAAGCGCCGGTAACGGCCGCATAGCTGCGTAGGAAAATGGATCAGTCCTTAATGGATCGTGTTGCCCAGAATGTGGGGACGTTGACGTCATGCAGGTTTCCCTCGCTGTTGACGTCCCCGTATACGTCCAAAAGCCGGAATCCCGCGTGCAGCTGTCCGCCAATCTGTTCTTCAATGGTGTGGGAGAACTCGATACCCCAATCCCCCGAAATGCAGACTTCGTACAACTCTGGGTCGCGAAGCGGGTTGAACGGAAGGCGGTAGGTCAGCTGTGTCTCTTCTTCGTCAAATGCGAAATTCAGGCCGTTATCCAGACCGGCAAGGAGCACGCCGCCCTTTTTTAACACGCGGTAGCATTGCTTCCAGATGGACATGACGTCCTCGACATAGCAATTGGAAACCGGGTGAAAGATCATATCGAAGCAACCGTCGTCGAAAGGCAAGGGCTTGGTCATATCCGCCTGCACAAGCGTGATTTCATAACCTTCGCGATCCGCGACCGCGCGCTCGCCCGCAAGCTGCGAAGAGGCATAGTCGAGTACGGTACAGTTTGCGCCGAGCGCGGAGAAGATCGGCATCTGCTGCCCGCCGCCGGAGGCGAGGCCGAGCACCCTTGCGCCGCGAAGCGGCGGGAACCAGTCTTTTGGAACGGGCTTTGTTGGCGTAAGAAGCACGGACCATTCCCCGCGCGTCGCTTTTTCAAAAATCGTATGGCTAATGGGCGTACCCCATTCCCAGCCGTTTTCCGTCCATCTGTTGATGACGGATGCGTTCAGGTCAGTATAATTCTTATTTTCCATTTTGGCAGTCGATCCTTTTTTACAGTTTCTAGGTTATATAAAAGTATAACACTATAGGCGTATACAGCGCAATTGCAGCACGTAACAAAATGAAACCGCACAATATCTGGCGATATTTGCATTTGCAAATGCATGAAGTATACTATATAATCACATAGATATGGAAATAATGTGACGATTGTCATAATCGCGCTTATTTGGCGAAACCACAAGAAATGGGGAATGCATACGATGTGGAAATATGCGTTGAAGCGATTGCTTCTGGCTGTTGTAACGGTTTTTGTCATCGTAACGATTACTTTTTTTGCGATGAATGCCATTCCGGGCGGTCCTTTTCAGAGCGAAAAAGCGCCTGAACCGTCTGTAAGACGCGCCCTGGAGGCTCGTTATAATCTGGATAAGCCGCTTGGCGAACAGTACCTGATCTATCTAAAAAACATGGTGCGCGGCGACTTTGGCATTTCGCTTAAAAACGGCCGTGAAATTACGGCGACCATCACCGAATCCTTTGCGATTTCCGCAAAGCTTGGCGGCCTGGCTGCGCTGTTCGCAATTTTGTTTGGGCTGCTCTTTGGCTCAGTCGCCGCGCTGACGCGGAACAAATGGCCGGATCGGATGATCATATTCTTTACCACATTGTTTGTTTCGGTGCCATCATTTGTGTTGGCGACGCTGCTGCTTCTGATATTCTGCCTAAAACTCGGCTGGTTTCAGGTATGGAGCGCTGGGTCGCATTCCTACCTGCTGCCGATCGTCTCACTTGCGCTGTATCCCATGGCGTATATTACGCGCCTGACAAAATCCAGCATGCTGGACGTGCTTGGACAGGATTACATTCGCACCGCACGCAGCAAGGGCTTGCGTGAAAGCGCCGTTATCTTCAAGCATGCTCTGCGTAACGCGCTGATTCCGGTTATCACCTATGTCGGCCCAATGATTGCGTATATTCTGACCGGCAGCCTTGTGGTTGAGACGGTGTTTACGATTGGCGGACTTGGCAGCAAGTTTGTTGCGGGCATTACCAACCGCGACTATCCCATGATCATGGCAACCACCATCTTTCTCGCTACGCTGATGGTCCTCATGACGCTGATATCGGATCTGATATACAAGGCCGTAGATCCGCAGATCAGCTTTGATTAACGGGAGGAGGGAAGAAGATGGAGAAGAAAAAGACATACAGCGCCGATATGGTGCCGAAAAAACATCTGCTGAGCCTGCAACTGGACGTCAGCAAGTTTGAACCCGCTACCGAAGACGAGAAAGCGCAGCACGCGCAGATGCGCGAGTCTACCACGTTCTTCCGGGACGGCATGCGTAAGCTGTTCAAAAACCCGCTTGCTGTGATGAGCCTGATCATTATATTTTTGATCCTGGTAACCATCATTTTTGCGCCGATGATTGTGCCGTACGGGTATGACGAGATGATCCGCGTTGACGGAAAGCGGGATAAAACAGCAAAGAACCTGCCGCCTTTTACCTATTCCGAACGGGAGCAGAAGGCAATCGACAAGGGCGCGGTGATTTTCCCACATTTATTCGGTACGGACGAGCTTTCCCGCGATTACTTCATGCGCACCATTTACGGCACGCGCGTTTCGCTATTGGTGGGCCTGTTTGCAAGCCTTATCGTGCTGATCATCGGCCTTTTGTACGGTTCGATATCCGGTTACGCGGGCGGCAAGGTGGACCTGGTGATGATGCGTATTGTGGATATCATCTATTCACTGCCGGATATGCTGATGATCATTCTGCTTTCCGTTGTGCTGGATTCCGTGCTTGGGCAGGTAATATCGGGAACCATATTCGAACGCATCGGAACGAATATGATCAGCCTTTTCATCGTGTTCGGCCTGCTATACTGGGTCGGCATGGCGCGCCTTGTGCGCGGGCAGATTCTGTCCATTAAAAAGAACGAGTATGTGCTTGCGGCGCGCGCGCTCGGCGCAAAACCAGTCCGCATTATTCGCAAGCATGTTTTGCCAAACTGCATGAGCGTCATATTTATTTCCACCGCGTTGCAGATCCCCACGGCAATATTTACGGAGAGCTTTCTGTCGTTTGTCGGACTTGGCGTGCAGGCGCCGATGCCGAGCCTTGGCTCCCTTGCCAACGCGGCGCGCGGCGGATTGCAGAGCTATCCTTACAAGCTGGTATTCCCGGCGGCCATTATCTGCCTGATTGTGCTGTCCTTCAATCTGCTTGGCGATGGGCTTCGGGACGCCTTTGACCCGAAGCTGAGGAGGTAACGGTATGAGCAACGAATTATTGCAAGTCAAGAATCTGCATACGTCCTTCTTTACCGATTCCGGTGAAGTAAAGGCGGTTAACGGCGTTTCATTCAATGTGGAAAAGGGCAAGGTGCTCGGCATCGTTGGCGAATCCGGCAGCGGAAAGAGCGTTACGGCCTATTCCATTATGCAACTGCTTGTCGATACCGGAAAGGTTGTCGACGGCGAGATACTGCTCGACGACAAGAACGTGCTCGATTTTACAAAGAATCAGATTCGTTCCATGCGCGGCGG
>CAYPLG010000004.1:8876-39230 GCA_964411535.1 uncultured Oscillospiraceae bacterium | reverse complement strand
CGGCATTAAGGCGTTTTGGCAACCGAAATGCAAAATTTTTGCGTCATGAACGATTGACAATTGCAATAATATCGAATATAGTGATGCTGTAAATGTAATCGGTTTCATTTCTACCCGCGCGACAACTCATAATTACATGAATGGAGGTAATCGTTGTATGGAGAAAGAGAAAAAACAACACGTAGACGCGGACTATTCATTGGAGGCCGTGCCGCAAACCGCACGCAAGGGATTTGGTGCCATGTTCGTCATCATGATGGGCTTCACCTTCTTCTCCGCGAGCATGAGCGCCGGCGCAAAGATGGCAAACGGGCTTGATCTTTCGGGCTTTGTTTGGGCGTTGCTGCTCGGCAGCCTATTCCTTGGCGCGTACACGGGCGTTCTGGGCTTTATCGGCAGCGACACGGGCCTGTCCTTCGACCTGTTGGCGCATCGCTCGTTCGGAACGATCGGCTCCTATCTGCCCTCCGCCCTGATCGCCTGCACACAAATCGGGTGGTTTGGCGTCGGCGCGGCAATGTTCGGCTTCCCCGTTGCCGAACAGTTTGGCATTCCGCTCTGGATTCTCATTGTGGTTGCTGGCGTTTGCATGACGTCGTCCGCGTACTTCGGCGTAAAGGGCATTGAAATTGTAAGCTGGATTTCCGTCCCGCTGATCACAATTCTCGGCGTGTATTCCATGGTGACGGCCACCGTCGACGGCGGCGGGCTCGTTTCCATCTTTGGGAAGTCCGTCGGTAGCATGACGCTGTTTGGCGGCATTGCGGCGGTCATCGGCTCGTTCATTTCCGGCGGCACGGCAACGCCGAACTTCACCCGCTTTGCCAAGACGAACAAGAGCGCCGTCATTGCGACGATTGCCGCTTTCACGATTGGCAACATCCTGATGTTCTGCTTCGGTGCGGTCGGCGGCGCCTTTACGGGCAAGGACGACATCTTCTACGTCATGATTGCGCAGGGCTTGGCCATTCCCGCCATCATCGTGCTCGGCGCGAATATCTGGACCACGAACGATAACGCATTGTATACCGGCAGCCTGGGCCTTTCCAACATCACGAAGATTCGCAAGCGCCCGATGGTCATCGTATCCGGTATCATCGGCACCGTGCTGGCTGTCTGGCTGTACAACAACTTCATCGGCTGGCTGAACTTCCTGAATGCGACGCTGCCGCCGATCGGCGCGATCATTATGCTGGACTTCTTCATGCATCGCAAGAACTACACCAGCAAGGAAGCGGTTACGAGAAAGGTCAATTGGGCCGCTGTTGCAGGCGTTGTCGCCGGTGCGCTCGTCGGCAACTTTGTGAAGTGGGGCGTGGCCGCCATCAACGCGATGGTCGTGGCCGTTATCATCTACTACTTCGGCAGCAAGCTCATCTACAAGGACGAAGCTGCCGCCTAAAGACAGAAATCCGAAACGAAAAAAGGACCCGTCCGGCGTGCATACCGGGCGGGTCTTTTGTGTAATGTGCGGGTTGACATACCCGGCAAACGCCGTCTTACCGATATTCCGTGGGCGGCAGACTCTTGAGCACAATGCGGCTTTGGGGGCACGCGCCGACGCAATAGCCGCAGCCGCCGCAAATTTCCGGATGGATGCGGTAGCCGTCGCTTAAATGCGTAACGGCGTGGTAAATGCAGCCGCGCCGGCAAATATCGCAGGTTTCGTCGTTGCAGGGGCTTGCAAACGCCGCATGCACGGGTCGCCGCGGCACATCCTCAAAGGGACGGAGCTGCTGTAGCGCCAATCCGTAGATTTCCTCCACGCTACGGTAGCCGTGGGCGGAAAGCCAGTTCTCGATGCCGCGCACGGTTTCGCCGATGACGCTCGTGCCCTTTTCAAATATGGCGGAGGCAAGCTGCACGGCGTTGGCGCCGAGCATCATGTATTCCAGCGCCTCGTGCGGGCCCGTAATGCCGCCGCAACCGCAGATATAAAAGGGCGTATACTGCTTTAGCATCGCGGTGGTTGCGAGCGAGACGGGCCGGATGCACTCGCCTGTGTATCCGCCGTAGGTCGGCATCGGCGTGCGCATCGTTTCCAAATCCACGCCGGACAGCCCGCGCAGGGCGTCGATGGCGGAAACAACCCTTGCGCCCGCGTCATAAATGGCTTGCAGCATCTCCGGAAAAAAGCTGATTTCATACGGCAGCTTGATCAACACCGGAATATCCACCTCGCGGACAATCTCCCGTATGACATTGGCGATGTGATCCGGCGTGGTGCACATGGTCTGGTTCCGGCTTCCGATCGGCGCATAGAGGCTTAGCTCCACCGCGTCCGCGCCAAGGCGCTCCACATAGTTGGATAGATAGCGCACCTCCGACACCGTGCTGCCCCAGATGCTGCATATCAGTTTGCAGTCCTCCATGTCGAGGCCGGCAAGCCCGTCCTCCCATTGCTCCAGATAGAGATGGGAATGGAGCTTTACGTTGAAGAACTGGTTGCCGTTGACGTGCATATACGGGTGTACGACGGCGTTGGCGTCCATGGTGATGGACTCCGTAATGACGGCGCTCGCGCCTGCTTTTATGAAGGTTTTTAGCGACTCCGGGTCGCGCGTCCATGGCCCCGCGGCAATCATCACGGGATTTTTCAGCTCCAGCTCACCCAGCTTTACGGATAGATCCATTTTGGTAGGCTCCTTGCAACATAGAATGCTGTTTGCTCAATCGAACAGTTCGTAGATAAACTTGGTATTGCCGCAGGATTTGCGGATTGCGAGTTTGGAGAGCAGTTCAATCTGCTGCGGCGCGTTTTCTGTAAGGTCGGGGTTCTCGATGCAGTCGAAGAGCATGCGGGCGGCCACCATGCCAAGCCTTTTCCCCGGCCGGTCAACGGCGGTAAGCGGCGGCTCTACGAGCGTTGCCATGGCGGAGTCCGTCATGGCGGCGACGGCAAGCTGCCCCGGTATCGAAACGCCCGCAAGGCGCGCGGCCTTCATTACGCCGAAAGCCTGCATGGCGGAGGCGGTGATGATCGCGCGCGGCAGCTTTTCCATCTGCATCAGGCGCTGCGTAAAGAGCATGCCGCCCTGCATGCTGCGCTCGCTGACGAATACATCCGTTTGTATGGGCCGTCCCGCCTTATTGACGGCGGCTTCAAACCCGTCCTTGATGCGCTTGGATTCGCTGATCAGCATATCGTCCAGCAGCAGGTACAGGCTTTCATAGCGCATGTGCAGCATGTGCTCGGTAAGGCGGGTGGCGGCGTCTTTGTAGTTGATGTAGCAAAGCATGCGGCTCCGGTTTGCGTTTTCGCAGTCGATATAGACGCAGGGAATATCCTTTTTTGCGATACCGTTTAGCTGCGCATCCGAAAGGTGGGTGGAGAAAAAGATAATGCCGTCCACGCTGCGCTGCAATACCATATCGAGATAGGCGTCTTCCACCTTTGCACTGTTGCGCGTATTGCAGAGGAAGACGAAGTTTTGCTTGTTGAGGGCGACCGTTTCAATGCCGGAGGCCACGGCCTGCAAAAACTGTGACTCATTGCTGGGATAGAAAAAGGCGATTGTGCGCGTTTGCCGGAGGTTCAGATTCCGCGCAAACCAGTTGGGCGTGTAATGGTGCTCCTGCATGATCGTGAATACATGATCGCGCGTCTCCTGCGAAACGAGCTCCGGATGGTTGAGCACGCGCGAGATCGTTGCAACGGATACGCCGGCCTTTTCGGCTATTTTTCGTATGTTCATGCTGATTCCCCCATTGGCACCATTATCCGACAAGCGAAAGCCGCTGTCAATGTATATAGTTACAGTTAACGGCGGACTATTCTGTCAATTTATGAAACACGAGCTCGTCGTATCCCGTTTCGCAATCCTCCTCGACGGAGAACGACCAATCCTCCAATATCCCGATCACAAGCTCGCAGGTGGTGTTTACAATCGAGCCTGGCATAAGATGCCCGCCCAGCGTGGAAAGGTCCTCCTTTGAGACGCTGATATGCAAATGGCACCGGATGTCGCTGACGGTACCCGTTAAGGATACGATTTCGCAGTCCTCCGCAATATTGCGCAGGGCTATGCCGGATGCGTCGCGAACGCACAAGCGGGACAGGCAGCCGACGCCGGAGAGGAGTACGCCGGCGCGTATGCCGTGGTCGCAGGCAAGCTGCCAGATGGACAAAAGCAGGTCGTCGCCGCGACGAAGCCGGGTACAGACGGTTTTCATAGTAATTCCTCCATATATATTAGGATGCAACGTTTGGCAGCTTTCTGCGGCGACGCAGGTAAAAAGGCAAAAAGACGAGAAACGCGCCGAGGCTTGACGCGGCCATGTAGGCAAGCGAGGCGGCGAGCTGCCCGCAGGCGGACGCGATATCGCGAAAAACGATGGTGGTTGTCTGCATGGGGCCGATGTAGAACATGTTGATCTGCCCGCCCGCAAGGGGAAAGAGCGCAATATTGATACAATACGCAACGCCGCAGAGCAGCGCGTACAGCAGCATGCTGCGTAGAAAGCTGCGGATGCATGTCCCCGCCCGCCCGGAGAAGCCAAGAAACAGCCCGACAAACATTTGCACAACGTGCCAAAGGCAGGAATGCAGCGTCAGTGCAACGTAGCCATGCAGCATGCCCTCCGGCTGCAAAAAGGCGGCGAATCCGGCCATCGTACCGTAGCCAAGCAAGAAATCATACAGCGTGTTCTTTACCCTGCCGGGCCGCAGCAACGGCGCGATTATGCATAGATACATCGGGATGCTGCAAAGCTGAAAGGGGAAGATCCAGTAGTCATAGGCGCCGTTGTTTATAATGAAGCAGTAAAAAAGCTGCTTATAGACTTCGGCAAGCAAAAAGACGGCGCCGACCGACAGCAGCAGCCTGCGCGACGCGCGGACGCCAAGGTTCGCGCACAGGCGCGCGCCAAGCACCGCCGCGCCCGTGCCCACGAAAAAGAACAGCAAATGGAATGCGCCATAGGGCGCAGGCGTTTCCATCGTCCGGGCTGTCAGATTGAGCAGGGTGCGTAACGCGTCCATGCGTCCCTCCGGCCAAACAGGCTTTCTTTTCTATTCCGATTATACCCCGCGGGATGGATCAATGGGAAGGCAGTTTTTTCTAAGCGGCGCATTTGCAATTTATTGTTGAAAATAGGGAAAACGAGGTATATAATCTCCCTTCGATATGTCGATGGAAGGGCGCAGGGGCATGGAGACAAGGGAGACGACAGGCGATTTAACGGAAGGCGTTATTTGGAAAAAGCTGCTGCGCTTTTTCTTCCCGATTCTGCTGGGGACGCTGTTTCAACAATTATACAACACGGTGGATGCGATTATCGTTGGCAGGTTTGTCGGCACGATGGCGCTTGCGGCGGTAGGGGGCAGCGCGGCGCTGCTGATCAACCTGATCGTGGGCTTTTTTGTCGGGCTTTCCTCCGGCGCGATGGTTATCATTTCGCAGTATTACGGCGCAAACGACAAGAAGAGCCTTTCGGAAGCGGTGCATACGGCTATTGCGTTCGGCGTTGCGGCGGGCGCCGTGCTGACAATTGTGGGGATCGCCGTTGCGCCTTGGGCGCTTCGCCTTGTGCATAATCCGGAGGATATCATGGAGGATTCCGTCCGGTATTTAAGAATTTACTTTGCCGGTATCATTCCGCTTCTGCTGTTCAATATCGGTTCCGGCATACTGCGCGCGGTTGGCGACTCCCGGCGGCCGTTGTATTACCTGATGATTTGTTGCGTGCTGAATATTGTGCTTGATATCCTGTTTGTCAGTGCGTGGAAAATGGGCGTGGCCGGCGTGGGCTGGGCGACTGTGATCTCGCTTACGATCAGCGCGGTACTGATTTTGCTGAACCTTTGCACGACGGACGCGTTGTATCAATTGCGCATCCGGGAAGTCCGAATCCACGGCATGGCGCTGCGGCGTATGCTGTATATCGGTATTCCCGCCGGGATACAGAGCGCTATGTACTCGATTTCCAACCTGATCATCCAGGCGGCGGTCAACGATTTGGGAACGCCTATTGTGGCGGCGTGGACCACGACGGGCAAGCTCGACGGAGTATTCTGGTCGATCAGCAACTCGTTTGGCGTGGCAATCATGGCTTTCGTGGGACAGGCGTTCGGGTCGGGCAGGTATGACCGCATGAAGCAGAGCGTACGCGTATGCATGGGAATGGCGCTTGGCGCCGCGGTGCTGATGAGCGCACTGCTGCTGTTGCTGGGGAAATACGGTTTCCGTATTTTTACGGATGACGCCGTTGTGGTGAACTATGCGGTGGAGATGCTTTCCTACTTTGCGCCGTTCTACTTTGTATGGACGTTTATTGAGGTGCTGAGCAACTCTCTGCGCGGTGCGGGGGATGCGATCTGGCCAATGGTTATCACGATTCTTGGTATCTGCGGCCTGCGTGTGCTTTGGACGCTCCTCGTTGTGCCGTCCTGGCATACGGTGATGGGCATCAGCATGTGTTATCCGTTTACATGGATTGTGACGGCGGTCGCTTTCAGCCTGTATTATTTCAAGGGCAATTGGCTTAAGCGCTGCATTGCTTCATCGGGACGGTAAAAACGCTGCGGTTTGCGGTTTCGCGGGCCGGAAAGGGCCCGATTGGTTGCTATTTGCGTCGTTTTCGTGTATGATACTGGCATTATATAATGACAACAGAGCGAAAGGCGCAAACGCATTTGAAAAACAAAGTATCGGTGCTGGATAAGCTTCGTTCCATACTGACTGCTTCCCAAAAGAGGGGCGTAATTTTCCTCTTTCTCGGCCTTGTTTTTTGCGCGGTGATCGATACGGTGGCCGTGGGGCTTATGATGCCGTTTATGTATGCGGTGATCGATCCGTCGTCCGTTGCGCAGAACAGCTGGTGGCAGTTGGCATACCGGTTGTTTGGCGCTGCGAGCAATACGGACCTGCTTGTCAAGCTGGCGTTGCTGCTTGCGGCGATCTATATGCTCCGCGGCGTATTCAAGTTTTTTGTGCAATGGATACAGGCGCGTCTGCTCGCAAAATATCGCGTCGTTTTCTCCATGCAGCTGTTTTCCTACGTCATGTGCAAACCGTATAGTTACCATTTGCATAACAGCACGTCGGATACGCTTCGACTGTTAACCGCAGACGTCAATAATACATTTTCACTGGTGGGCATATATCTGACGCTGTCCTCCAGCGTTTGCGTCAGCTTTGGCATTTTGTCGCTGCTGTTTTCGATCGATCCGTTGCTTACAATTAGCGCAATTGTGTTGCTTGGCGGGTTTTTGCTGCTGTCCAACTATGCGGTAAAGCGGCTGATTGCCAGCAACGCGCAGAAGAATTTCCGTGCCAATTCCCAGATGATCAAGTGGATCCAGCAGGCGATGGGCGGGCTGAAGGACATTCTTGTCAAGCGGCGCGCACAGTTTTTTGTGAAAAACTACGCGGACAATGCGGATGATGCGGCGCGTGCCAACGGCAACTACGTTGCGCTGGACGCCGCGCCGAAGTTCGTGACGGAAACTGCCTGCATGATCGCCATATTCGTATATATGGCGGTGCTGATCGGCAAGGGAGAGGCGTTTAGCAGCACGTTGCCCCTGTTTGCAACGTTTGCCGTTGCAGCGGTGCGGCTGATCCCGGTGCTTGGGCAGATTGTCGGCGCGGTAAACGCCTCCGTATTCTACCGTCCGTCGCTGGATGTAATCTATGACATGATTACGTCCAGCAGGATCGACGTGCAGGAGCTGATGCAGCGGCAGGTGGACGGGGGAACGGAGGAGCGGAAGACGAAAACCGCCACACCCCCGCTTACATACGGCGTGGAGGTGCGCGATTTGACCTTCCGGTTCGAAGACGCCGAGCAGCCGCTCTTTTCGCAGCTGTCCATTCGGATACCCGCCGGAAAGTCGGTTGCGTTTGTCGGCGTAACGGGTTCCGGAAAAACGACGCTTGCGGATATTATACTGGGGCTGCAAAAGCCTGCGAGCGGGCAGGTGCTTGCGGACGGGCGCGATATCTCGGAAAACGGCGATTGGTGGTCGGATATGATCGGCTATATCCCGCAGTTTATTTATCTATGCGACGATACCATCCGCGCCAATGTGGCGTTCGGCTGCAAGGGGGAGGATATCGACGATGCGCGCGTATGGCAGTGCCTGGAGGATGCGCAGATGAAGGAGTTTGTGGAGTCGATGCCAGATACAATTCATGCTATGACCGGCGAGAACGGCATTCGTCTTTCCGGCGGACAGCGGCAGCGCATCGGCATCGCACGCGCGCTTTATACCAATCCGCAGTTTCTTGTGATGGACGAAGCAACCTCCGCCTTGGATAACGACACTGAACAGGCGATCATCGAATCCATCAACCGCCTTGCCGGGCAAAAGACGCTGCTGATCATCGCGCACAGGCTTACGACGATTCGGGACTGCGATTTGATTTACCGTGTGGAAAACGGCACGGCAACGCTGGAAAAGGGACGCCTGTAAAAGAACATTGACAGGTAGCCGCACGAATTATATACTTTTTAAACTGGAATGCAAATGGAGAAATATATGGAAGAATTGGCGATATTTGGCGGAACGCCGGTAAGGGAAACAAAACTTTATTACGGCAAGCAGTGGATTAGCGAAGAGGACATTACAGCGGTAGCGGAAACCCTGCGCAGCCCGTTGATTACGCAGGGACCGAACGTAAACAGGCTGGAGGAGACGCTTTGCGAGCTGACGGGCGCGCAGTACGCCGCGTGTTGCAGCAATGGTACCGCCGCGCTGCATCTAGCCTGTCTGGCAGCCGGCGTACAAGCGGGCGATGAAGTGATTACCACGCCCATGACGTTTGCTGCCTCCGCAAATTGCGCGTTCTATTGCGGCGCAACGCCGGTTTTTGCGGATATTGACCCGGCGACATATAATATCGATCCCGATAGCATTCGCCGCTGCATTACGCCGCGTACCAAGGCTGTGGTTGCCGTGGATTTTACGGGCCAGATTGTGCAGGCGGACGAGATTCGCGCAATTTGCGACGAGTATCATCTGGTGTTTATCGAGGACGCGTCCCATTCCATCGGCGGAATGTACAAAGGCCGTCCGGTAGGCAGCTTTGCGGATATGACGACGATGAGCTTTCATCCCGTTAAGACGGTTACCGGCGGAGAGGGCGGCGCTGTATTGACGAATCACAAGGCGTATTATGATAAAGTGATGCTTTACCGCACGCACGGCATTACGCACACGGATTCCGAAATGGTGCACAAGCCCGACGGGCCGTGGTATTACGAGCAGATTGCGCTTGGCTATAACTACCGCCTGACGGATTTTCAGGCTGCACTGCTTGTCAGCCAGCTTTCGCGTATCGGCGCCTTTGCCGCGCGCCGCAAGGAAATTGTCCGCGCGTATAACGCGGCGTTTTCCGAATTGCCGGAAATCATTGTGCAAAAGGAGATTCCGGAATCGGACAGTTGCCGCCATCTGTATATCATTCAACTGGATTTGGCAAAGCTCAACTGTACCCGGCTGGAGTTTTTCAACGCCATGGCAGCGGAGAACGTGCAGCCGCAGGTGCATTATGTGCCAGTCTATTTCTTTCCGTACTACGAGGCGCATGGCTACCGGCGCGGGCTCTGCCCGAATGCGGAGCGCCTGTACGAGGGCATCATGAGTATTCCGCTGTATCCGGCGTTGACGGACAAGGACGTACAGGACGTAATACACGCGGTGGAAAAAATCTGCCGCTATTATCGGAAAGCGTAGAGAACCATATGCATACCTGCGAAATATTGGCGCCGGCCGGTGGGGAGGAGCAGCTCCGCGCCGCGGTGCGTTGCGGCGCAAACGCCGTCTATCTGGGCGGAAAGAACTTTAACGCGCGCAGAAACGCGGCAAATTTCGGGCAGACCGACTTACAGCAGGCCGTGTCGTATTGCCATGCGCGCGGCGTGAAGGTATACGTAACCGTGAATACGGTGGTGATGGACGCCGAGATGGACGCGCTCGAAGAGGAAGCGGACGACATTGCCGCAGCCGGCGCAGACGCGGTGATCATACAGGACATGGCCGTGCTAAAACTGTTTGCGGGGCGATACCCGTCGCTTGCGCGGTATGCGTCGACCCAGACGGCCGTGCATAACGTGGACGGCGCGCGGTTTTTGCGGGATATCGGCTTCGACAGCGTCGTGCTGGCGCGCGAATTAACGCTTTCCGAGATGGAAAAGATTTGCTCCGCCGTGGACCTTAAGACCGAGGCGTTTTTGCACGGCGCGCACTGCATGAGCGTGTCCGGCGCGTGCTATCTTTCCGGGATGCTCGGCGGCAGGAGCGGCAACCGTGGCCTCTGCGCGCAGCCGTGCAGGCTCGATTGGCGCTCTGGTGAGCGCTCCTACGCGCTTTCGCTTAAGGACATGTCGCTTATTTCGCACATTCGCGAAATGTCGGACGCGGGGGTGGATTCCTTTAAGATTGAGGGCCGCATGAAACGGCCGGAGTACGTTGCGGCGGCGGTAAGCGCCTGCAAAAACGCATGGGAGGGCAAGCCGTACGACACGGAGACGCTGCGCGCGGTGTTTTCGCGGAGCGGTTTTACGGACGGGTACCTTACCGGCAGGCGCGATGCGGATATGTTCGGCTATCGTACGCGGGAGGACGTTGCCGGTGCGGAGGGGGTTTTGAAGGACCTTGCGGGCACGTATCGGAACGAAACGCCGCTGGTCCCGGTTGACATGCAGTTTACCCTGACGGGTGCGAAAGTCTCTTTCTCCGTTTCGGACGGAACCCGCACAACGTGCGCGGAAGGTAGCGCGCCGGAGGTTGCGCGCACACGCCCGCTGGACGAGGCGGCGGCGAGGCAGAGCTTTTCGAAAACCGGCGGCACGCCGTTTTATGTGCGCAGCTTTTGTGCAGATATCCAGGAGGGGTATATGCTTCCGGCGTCTGCGTGCAACGCGCTGCGCAGGCAGGCGCTGGACGAGCTTTTGGCAAAGCGCGGCAAAATCGAACCGCATAAGCGCCAACCGTACGAAGTGCGTGCGGCGGAGCCGTACATCGCAAAGCGGGAAGCACCGGCGCTGTGGGCGCGCTTTTATGATGCGCGGCAGATTACGTGTGTGGATGCGTACGAGAAAATCCTGTTGCCGGCGGAGCGGATTACGCCGGAGATCATCCGGCAGTACGGCGATAAGCTGATTGCACAGCTGCCGACGCTGCTGTTTCCGGATGATGAATCCGCGTTTGACGGGCGGTTACAGTCGCTGCAAGCGGCGGGGCTATCCTCCGTTTATACCAACAATATCTATGGCGTCGCGCTTGGGAAGCGGCTGGGGCTGACCGTGCACGGCGGCTTCGGATTGAACCTGACGAACACGCAGGCGCTGCTTGCCGCACAGGAGCAGGGGCTAAAAAGCGTTACGGTTTCGTTTGAAACGGCAATGGCGAAGATTCGTACGCTCGGCGGGACGATACCGCGCGGCGTCGTATCGTATGGAAGACTGCCGCTGATGCATTTTCGAAACTGCCCTGTACGCGCGGCGATCGGCTGCGCGGCATGCGCGGGCAACGGAAAGATTACGGACCGGAAGGGGATCGACTTCCCGCTGGAGTGCTGGGAGCGGAGGTTTGCGACGCTGCTCAACAGCGTCACGCTTGACATTGCGGAGCGCATGCCAACGGGGCTGGATTACCAGCTGCTGTATTTTACGCGGGAAAACGCGGCGGAGGTGCAATCGGTTACGCAGCGGTTTCTGCTGCACGAGAAAACGGACGCTTCGCATACGGGCGGCCTGTATTATCGGGAATTGCTATAGACAGAACGGAACTTTTCAGGAAGCGCTGCGGCGCTTTTTTTCGGATGCAGCCAACAAAATATTCGCCGTAATGTCGCCCGTTACGTTGACGGACGTATAGGCCATATCGAGCAGCCGGTAGATACCGCTGTACATGCCGATAAAGCCCGTCGGCGCGCCGAGTATGGTCAGGTACGTTGCGCCAAGGACAATGCCGCCGCCGGGGATGCCGGGCGCGGCCATATTCATCAGCGTCGCAACGAGCAGCATATAAAGAAAGACGCCGAATGTTACCGGAATGTGGGCCATCTGCATCGTGAAAAGTCCAAGCAGGCAGAAGGACACCGCGCCGCCGCACATATGGATGGTGCAGCCGAGCGGCACGACGACGCCGGTAATTTCCTCCGGGACGCCAAATTCCTCGTTGCAGACGCGAATGGTGTTTGGCAGCGTTGCGGCGGAGGAGCAGGTGGAGAGCGTGATCATCCATATTTTGGACACGCGGCGGATATAGGCGACGGGGGATATATGCGCGTAAATCCAGACGGGCACAAGCATAACGAGCACCGTAATGACGATGCAGCCAAGCCATGCAACGCCGATATACAGCGCGCATACGCCCGCAATTTTTGCGCCGTATTGGGCGACGGCGTTGCCGATAAGCACGAACACGCCGATGGGCGTAATGTACATAATATAGTCCAGCATACGGAGGAAGACGCGGTTTAAGTCCGCAAGGCCCGCCATAAGGCGCCCGGCTTTCACTGCGGAGGCGGCGAGCCCCGCCACAAACGCGAACAGGATGCAGGGCAGAATCGCGCCGCTGCCCATAGCGGCAAAGAGATTATCCGGCACGATGCTTTTGAAAAAGTCCGGGAGCGTCACGGCGGCAAGCTCGCCTTCCCATTCGCCGGGAAACAGGGTAACGCCGCGTCCGGGACCGATCCATGCGACCAGCAGCGCCGTGATGCAAAACGAAACGATAAACATGGCAATAAAGAGCAGCACGGTTTTGGCAAGTCGGCCCGCAAAGGACTGTGCCGCGCCGTATACGCCAACCATAATCTGCGTCATCAAAAGCGGGATGACGATCAGCTTCAACAGGTGGATATAGATGTCGCCGATAAAAGCGATCGGCGGGAAGATCTGCGGTACCAGGAAGCCCAATACAAGGCCCAACGCAAACAGCAGCAGGGAGATGGGGTAAAGCCGGTTTCCCAGGCGAAGCGATTGTAAAGATACGTGCATGTCGAATCCCTTCATTTGTAATTGCCCGACGCTGCCCTGTGCGGGGAACCGCCGCTTTCGTTTGCTCATTATAACGGTTGCCTGCGGCGAATGCAAGGGGGCGGAGGGGCGGCGCGGCAGGGTGATGCAAAATAAACCGTCCGGGGACGCAATGCCGCCGGACGGAATGCATGGCTGTGGGTTGGATGCGACAGGCAGATTATTTGAGCAGCCGCAGGCTTTCCTTGCCGCACACGATGGTGATTTCCGCGCTCTGTGCGGATACTTCGCCGTCCAACTGCACCCAGAAGGGCATGGACGTGCGGATATGGACTTTTCCCGCGCGGAAGGGTTCTACGTTTGCAAACCGGTAGTGCGTGCCCTGATAGGCCGCGGGGAACGCGAGCAGCACTTTCCATTTCGGAATATTGCCGAACACGCAGATATCGAGCTTTCCGTCGTTTGGCACGGCGTCCGGTGAGAACAGGAATCCGCCGCCCTCGTAACGATAGATCATGGAGCAGACGAACAGAAAGTTTGGAAGCGAAACGGTGCGCTCGTCATCGAGCGTCATGGTGCAGTCGCCGCGCTTCAGGCGAAAGAGCGTTTTCACGGCCATCACAAGGAAGACCAGACTGCCGAGACCAAGCCGGTTTAGGAAATCCTTCGCCGGCGAGGGAACGGCGGCGTCGCGGGATACGGCGGCGTCATAGCCGATTCCGCAGCTGCTGGAAAAGTAGTGGCGCTCCTGCGCATTTTCCGCAGCGTCGTCATAGGTCATGTAGCCGACGTCAAACCGCGCGGGTTCCTGACAGGAAAGAATCTGGTCCAAGGCTTCCACCGGCTTCTTCGCAACGCCGGTGTTGGCGGCAAAGTCATTGGCGGAGCCTGCGGGGATGTATCCAAGCAGGACTTTCTCGTAATCCGCAATGCCCTGAAACGCTTCGTTCAGCGTTCCGTCGCCGCCGACGATGACCAGACGCAGCATGCCGTCCTCCGCATCGGGCGCGCAGGTGGTCGTTATGGTGCGGACAAGGTTTGTCACGTCGCCCTTTGCCTTCGAACAGAATAACTGATACGGAATGCCGCGATCGTCGAGTATGGGATGCAATTCGTTCCAAACATCCATACCGTGCCCGGTTTTTGCAGCGGGATTCACAACGAAATAATACATATGCCGCCTCCACGCATATCGGTTTACTGACAAGGAACTGTTTACTTTTTCAGCTGGCCCTTCTCGGTTTTCACAACGTGCTTAAACACGTTTTCGAAGCGGTTTAGCGCCTCGTCAATGATTTCATCCGTATCCGCCATGGATGTGTACACACGGCTGCCGCCGAGCGTGACCAGCCCGTTCGACATGTACGCGGCACCCATGCGCTCCATGGAGTCCTTACGCTCGAATATCATCTCCTTGTGCTTGAGCAGCTGCAAAGCGGACTTCACGAAGCACTTGGAGGAGAAGTCGTAGCTCATCGCCGCCGCGCATTCCAGATGGATAATGGAGCCCTGGTTATAGATGACGTATGGCAGCGCGTACTTGTCGACAAGCGCCTGCAATCCGTCTGCAAGGCGGTCGCCGGCGCGGCCCGCCTTTTCGCAGGCGTTCGTGCGGATGATTTCCTGAATGGCCGTATATCCGGCAAGCGCGGAGATGGGCGCGGCAGCAAGCGTGCCGCCGACATATGCGCGGTGCTTGAATGTGCCGACGCCTGCGGCCATGAGGGAGGCATATTCCTTTTTGCCGCCGACGCCGCCTGCGCCGGGATATCCGCCGGCCATGATCTTTCCGAAGATCGTCAGATCGGGGACGACGTCAAAGTAGCCCTGCGCACCGGAAACCGCAACGCGGAAGCCGGTAACGACCTCGTCGAATATCATAAGCGCGCCGTATTTGTCGCATAGCGCGCGGACGCCGGCGTTGTAGTCGTGCGCCTGCGGACGCGTTCCGCTCTCCGGACCGACCGGCTCTACGATAACGCCGGCCGTGCCGCCGCGCAGACGATTCCGCTTAAGCATCCATTCGAGCATGTTCAAGTCGTTTGGACGCACCTCGTCGGTCAGAGAATAGCACTGCTTGGGGATGCCGTGCGATTCAAGCAGATAGCGGCTTCCCGGAATCTTGAGGCCGTACACCATCTGGTCGGACCAGCCGTGGTAATCGCCGCCGATTTTTATGATGCGCTTCTTGCCGGTGGCGATGCGCGCAATGCGAAGGCTCGCCATAACGGCCTCCGTCCCGCTGCCAAGCATGCGGAACATCTCCACATTCGGCATGCACTCGAGGATCAACTCCGCAAGCTTAAGCTCCATTTCGTGGAACAGGCCGATGGTCGGGCCGCAGGTATCCAGCAGGTTTTTGACTGCGTCGCGCACGGCGGGAGGATTGCTGCCGAGGATGGTCGGGCCGCCCGCTTGCAGAAAGTCGATATACTCGTTGCCGTCGATGTCGTAAAGGTACGCGCCCTCCGCCTTTGTAAAGCAGAGCGGATACGGTTTGTTAAAGGCCAGATTATGCTGTACGCCGCCCGGAATGATCTCCTTGGACTGCGTAAACAGCGCATAGGAACGCTTGCACTTTTCGTCGAAATACGGTGCGATGAAGCTATCGTAGTATTCGTCGCTTACTTCCCAGATCGGCTGATCGGTGAGGGCCTTTAGTTTTGCGTTGATTGTTGCCGGGTCGTCCCACCGGCTGATGCCACAGTTGTTCATATGCTGCTCCTCCTTATGCGAACGTGCAAAATGCGTCACAAGATATGTGGAAGATCCTTCATCTTCCTTTCATATTGTAGTACCCTTCCCGCGTGCGCGCAAGCTTTTTTTACTCGGAGTTAAAAATAATAGTTGCATAGAAAATTCCGAATGGTATAATGACCATAGCGGGATGCGGCGGCAACGCGCGCCCAATGGGAAGGCACGGTAACGGCAATGCCGGAAATGACGAAAGGCGGGTGTTCTCGATGAACGACCAATACGTATTAAGTCGGAGAGAGCGCAAAAAGCTGAATTGCAAATACGCGATTCTGAAAGCCGCCAAGGAGTTGATTATCGAGCAGGGCGTGGACGCGCCGATCGAGGAAATCGCCAACAGGGCCGACATTTCGTATCCGACATTTTTCAATTATTTTCCGACCAAGGCCAGCCTGTTCTATGCAATCTATCTCGAAGAGATTGAGGACTTGCAGGAGTTTGCCGATATCGAGCTTGTGAACGAAGAATCCGCCGCGAACCGGATTGCGCGGTTGTTTGACGCGGTTATGCGCGATTTTCTCCGGTATCGATATCTGGATTTATACATTGCGGGCGAGGTTGCGAAGCGTACGGCGGAATCCGGCGCCGAGGAAACCATATCGGAAATGTTTCGTTGCGCCATTCAAAAGGGCGTGGAATCCGGGGCGTTTCAAGCCGGGCTGAACGCGCAGCTGTACGCGCGGCTCATCGCCGGTATTCTGTTTTCATCTTCGTTTTTCAACTGCAATCAAGAGGATTATCACGGAATGCTCGATATTTTGCTTGCGGACATGCAGGCGCGAACCAATTAACGACGGTATAAGGAGGAAAGGAACATGTCGCATCCGTACAAAGGGTTTGAACCAAAGTGGTTCCACGAACAGTTTTCCGAAAAGAGTTATCGTTCCATATTCAAGTGGGGAACGTATGAGCAGATCAAGCCGCCGCGCGAATCCCTCTACACGCTGATGAAGGAGCAGTTTGAGACGGACGACAGCGAGTTTTCGCAGTATACCGAAAATCTGGGCCTCGACGAAGTACATTTTGATATTCCGATCACACTGACGGACAGGCAGCTTGCTGAGCTTGCCGAAATCTGCGGCGCGGAATTTGTTCGTACGGACGATTATGCGCGGCTTTCCGTCGCGTACGGCAAGACGATGTACGACCTCATGCGCCTGCGCAACAAGATTGTGGAAAACGTGCCGGACGCGGTTGTCTATCCGGACAGCGCCGAGCAGGTTGAAAAGCTCGTCGCATTCTCCGTACGCGAAAAGGTGCCCCTGTATGTGTACGGCGGCGGTTCCTCCGTAACGCGCGGCGTGGAATGCGTCAAGGGCGGTATTTCGCTCGATATGCGGCTAAGGTTCAACAAGGTGATCGCCTTTAACGAGACCGACCAGACGATTACGGTGGAAGCCGGTATGTCCGGCCCGGAGCTGGAGAAGGCGCTTAACGAGGCCGTGTCGCGCTTTGGCGCGAAGCGCGCGTATACCTGCGGACATTTTCCGCAGAGCTTTGAGTATTCCTCCGTTGGCGGCTGGGTCGTCACCCGCGGCGCAGGGCAGAATTCCACCTATTACGGCTGCATTTCCGACATTGTGCTGGGGCAGGAGTATGCAACCCCTGTCGGGAGGATTCACACGGACACCTATCCGCGCAAGGCAACGGGGCCGGATCTGAACCAGATCATGATGGGCAGCGAGGGGACGTTCGGCGTGCTGACGCACGTAACGCTCAAGATATTCCGTCACACGCCGGAGACGGTCAAGCGCTTTTCCTTTATGTTCCGGGACTGGGAAACGGCGCAGGCTGCCGCGCGGGAGATCATGCAGTCGGAGGCGGGCTATCCTTCCGTGTTCCGGCTTTCCGACCCGGAGGAGACCATGGTGATGCTGCGCCTCTATGGCGTAATGGACACGCCGATCAAGTATCTCTTCCAGTCGCGCGGCTTTAAGGAAGGGGAAATGTGCCTCTTTTTAGGCTTTACGAACGGCGAAAAGGGATTTTCCAGCAACTGCGCGAAGCACACGAAGCGGGTCTGCAAGGCGTTTGGCGGGTTAAGCCTCACCGGTTATGTTACCAAGAGCTGGGAGAAGGGACGCTTTAGCGACCCGTTTATGCGCGATACGATGCAGGACTTCTCCACCGTGATTGAGACAATGGAGTGCACGGTAAACTGGAGCAATTTGCCCGCCGTCCATGCGGAGGTGCGCGCCTTTGTAAAGTCCCGGCCGCACACCATCTGCATGACGCATATGAGCCACGCCTATCCGCAGGGCAGCAATCTCTACTGGATATTCATCACGCGCATGAGCGACCCGGAGGAGTTTAAGGCGTATCATGCGGGCATATTGAACGCCATTCAGAAGAGCGGCGCTTCCATGAGCCACCATCACGGCATCGGCAAGATGTTCGCGCCGTGGCTGGAAGGGTCGCTTGGCAAGAACGAATACGACGTCATTCGCGCGCTCAAGGCGCATTTCGATCCGGATTATCTGATGAATCCCGGCGGAACGCTTGGCCTCGACCTAACGGATGCGCAGAAGGTAAGCAAGGACGACTGAGCGAAAAGACTGGTAAATGATGCAAGGACGGTCGCGGGCATATGCCGCGCCGTCCTTTTTGGATACAAATCGATAGAGGATGCGGTACTGATGTAACTAGCGCGTTCCGATAACGCTTTCAATCCGGCGCAATATTGCCCGTATGGTGGATGGATTTGCATAATCGCGCTTTGCTTTTTCACGGTAATAGCGTATTTGCTGCAAACGTTCCTGGCTTTCCGCAGTATTACCATGTTTTCCTGCAATCTTGATTCTTGCGGCAACTAAAGCGAGTGCAGAGTGGCGAAGCAGGAATACCGCATAACCTTTTACATCACGAAGCGATTGCACAATGCGGGAAAAAGAAGATGTAGCTTTCGGGCAGGTCGAAGGAAAGAACGGGCCTGTATACCCCGTGTCATGGTATGTTTCTTCCAGCCAGTCGGCAATTCTTTCATATGCGCATTTTTCTTGTATGTCATAGTATTGCAGCAGGCTTTTCTCCGGGACAGGGAATTCCGGTGATTCGGAAAATATAGCCTGTTCCAGATCGGTAAAGCGCTCGATGAAATGCGCAGAATGAAATATCGGGAACTCGTACTGTTCTGCACAGGGAAGTGGACGTACGATATAGGTGGGCTTACCGGATGCGTACATTTCGATAAGAGATGTGCTCATCCAATTGAGGACGCCGTCACAATTCAGTAGCCAGGTGCGGATGGGAAAGGCGTTGATACAAAAGAAGCCTGGGTACGTGCGTGCCATGGTAAGCAGATCTATGCTTGTAGCTTCCGCCGGATGCGGGCGGTAGACCAACTGCAAATCCGGATGCGTTTGTAACAGCTGCGAAAACCACTGTAGCAGGATTTGCTGACTTTGGGCGGTGTATTCGTAAAGCGGGCGAAGCGTGCTCATATCGCCGCTGAGCTCCATTTCGCTTTTCGGCAGATTTACCATGCTGAACGAAGAAACAAACAGCAGCGTTTTTTTCCGGGGGTCCAAATTAAATTTTGCATACAGCGTCTGCCTGTCCGGCGTAAGGGGGCGGAATTGGCTACGGTAGTAGTCAAGCGGAAGATAGCCGCATACGCGTGCACAATCCGATGCAACGCCATATACGTCGATCAAGTTATTGCGTTCCACATTTCCCCAGCAGACATGGCGAGTTGTCTTTGCGGATTGATAGAATCCGCCGAGCGCGTTTTCGCCGAGCTTAGCTTTTTCTCCGATTGCGTAGACTTGTTCCCACATCATGTCCACGATCTTTTCGTACGACTTGACAAGACGGGTAAAGCCCTGCATGGTTGCGTTGTTATACGCTGCCGACAGAATACAGACTCTCGCACGACGCCTCATGACCGGGGACGTGAAATACCGCCAACTGTTTGTAAAGGCGACGGTATAACCACGACGGCGTAACTCCGCCGCAACCAGACAGATGTTATCCAACTCGCGGGCTTTGTTTTCGTATTCAAAAACGAAATCTACTGGGTTCCGGTTAGGCTAGTATTTTTGCAACGTCAAAGAAATCCTCTTTTCTGAATACGGTGGGTTCGGTGGGAATGGCAAGAGTCGGGATATCGTCCAGCTCTATGTCTTGTATGGTCATGGGAGAAGGCGTAAACTGATAGACGTCATGGTAAAAGGCGGGAAGAATCCGGTATACCTTTCGTCCAAGAATACAGGCCGTCCACGCAACCGAGCAAAATGTTGTAATAATCGCGGCGCTTGTTAAAATATCATGTGTCAGGGAGGCGGGGTCGCTTGGAGAAACGATGAAGCCAAGCGACTGTAGTGTTGCGGCTTCCCGCTGCTGAATACTGCGTTCATTATCGGAATTAGGCCGGTAGCGAATGCGAATCCTGATATTTTGCTGATCGGCCAGCTCCTTTAGCTTCGCAAAAAACTGCTGCCTCCACTGGAACTCCTTTTCCATCATATTTGGATCCGTCCAGTTGCCCATGGAGGTCATAAACGTAACGATACGTTCCATAGAATATGTTTTGCTAAGCGCTTCTGCTGCGGTATAGGCGATCTCCAGATCCCCTGTTGCATATACTCGTGGTAAATTGACATCGAAGCAATGAAAAAAAGGTGAATACTTATTTATGTACTCCACTTCAGCACTGCCCCAAACGCAGAATTCATCCGCGTAATAGGGAGATTTGTGCGAGAACAGGACGCTGATGCTGTATGGATGATGCGCCAACTGCTTTGTGCGTATGCCAAGCTCGCGGCAAGCCAAGATAGTCAATATTTCGGATATAAAATCCTGATTAACGGTCAGATATAACGAAATATGCTCTTTTTTTAGAAGACGCTTGATAAACGGCAGACGGTTGTTCACACTACGATCCATTATCGCAAGCAGCGGCGCAATGTTTTGCTTGTCATCGGCAAGCGATAATCCCTGTATCCGAAGGGTAAGGGCATGTTGCGCCAATTTCGTAATGGCGCTGTGAAAATGCCTCCCTAAAATACTGTATCCGGCTTGCATTGGATGCACCCCGAATTTTTCATGCCGGGCAGACGTGAGGGGAGCGCCACGCAGCATGCCCGATACCTCAAAAAGCGACCCGCAAAAAAAAGCGGCGGTTCTGGCATCACGCGTAATTTCAGGAAGAACCGTGTCGTAACGTTCGGAATAGAGCAAGGTTTGTGATAGAAGGACGGTGTCATTTTCCGCTTTGCAATTCGAAAACAAGGCGGATAGCCAGCGCAGCGCAGTATATAAAACGTATTTTATGGACCGCTTGAGAAGAGAACCGGCAGGATTGCATTCGTATCCTCTTACAACAGGCTCTGGTGCTTCTTCAGATTCCATAACCCTGTAAGCAACGAAACAAAGAAAGGGATAAAGACGCGGATATTTTGCAATAAATTCGCTGCCGATAAATGCATCATAGTCTGCTTTGCTGCTGAACATACATAAGCTCCCCTCTACGCAGATAGGTTTATTAACCCAGTATGGTGTGCCGCCTGCAACACAAATATGCGTATCTTTTGTAATAATAAGGCAAGCGGCTGTAAAAGTCAATTTGCACATAATGACAGGGAGAGCGGGTGAAAGGTCTCTTGTGATAGCTGCTTCATGGAGCGTTATCTTCGCTTTTGTTGCGTATATGGCTTGCTCATCTACCATATCATGATATGATATAGAAAGCGTTATTACAGGAAGCATCCGAGCTACAGCCGATGGCGGCAAAGAAGCGTTGTTTATAAGCTTTACGAACGCATCGCCGCCAAATAGCCGAACATAGGAAGCGCAGGGGGAGAACAATGGTGAATATCATTTCCGTTACCAAGGAAAACCTGGCGCAGGAGCATATATGCTGCGCCATTTCCAACAATAACGATTGCCAGGTGGCGGCAAAGAAAGCCTGGCTTTCCGACCGGTTTGACGACGGGCTTGTGTTTTTGAAGGGCGACGTGCGGGGGAAATGCTTCATCGAGTACATCCCGGCGGAGAATGCATGGGCGCCCATCGAGGCGGACGGGTATATGTATATCGACTGCCTGTGGGTTTCCGGCCAGTTGAAGGGACAGGGAAACGCAACGCTGCTGCTGGACGCCTGTATTGTAGACAGCCGGGAAAAGGGCAAACGGGGCCTGGCGATCCTTTCTGCGGGGAAAAAGATGCCCTTTCTTGCCGACCCGAAGTTTTTGCAATACAAGGGCTTTCAGCCGGCGGATACTGCGGAGCCGTACTATGTGCTGTACTATCTGCCGTTTGCGGAGGACGCGGAAAAGCCGCGCTTTCGGCCGCAGGTGCGGAATGCGCAGCCGGGCGGGGCGGGCTTTACGCTCTATTATACGCACCAGTGTCCCTATACTGCCAAGTATGTGCCGCTCATTGAGGCGGCCGCAAAGGCCTGCGGCGCACCGTTTGCGGCGGTTCGCTTTACATCGGCTGCGCAGGCGCAGGCCGCGCCCGCGCCGTTTACCGCGTACAGCCTGTTCTATGAGGGACGCTTTATAACCAATGAAATACTGTCGGTAAAGAAGTTCGAAAGCCTGCTTGCGGAGGCGGGATACCGGCCGTAAAGCGAAGCGGCGGATTGTGTGGCGGCGTGCTAGCGCCGCTATAGGAAAGCGCTATTCCGCCCTGACACGGCTGATGGGTTATTTTGCATATTGCGTACGCGGCGGCATTGCCAACGGACGGACTAAATGATAAAATTACTATGCAATTTGGGAGCGTGGCAAAGCTAACCACGCATTGTTATGCATCATTTCTGATTCTCCGGTATTGGATAACGGCATCATCGACTGCACACTTTTACTTCGGAGGGGTATCGGTTTATGACAAGGAGGGTTCTCGTTGTCGACGACAATCAGGTGAATCGGCATGTGCTTCGAAAGATATTGAGCAATGATTACTGGGTGCTGGAGGCGGAAAACGGACAGATTGCGCTCTCTATACTGCGGGAGAACGCAGAGACCATTTCCGCCGTGCTGCTGGATATCGTTATGCCGGTCATGGATGGCTATACGGTGCTTACGCAGATGCGGGCCGATCCCAATATGGCAAATATTCCCGTCATTGTGACGGCGGGCAATACGGACGCGGATGCGGACGTCGAGGCACAGGCTCTTGCAATCGGCGCAAACGACGTGGTGATTAAGCCATACAACCCGGCTGTGATTCAACACCGTCTTTGGAACACAATCAACCTGCGCGAGACCGCAGCCCTTGCAAACGCCGCAACGTTGGATGCGCTGACTGGTTTATGCAACCGAGCCGCGTTTTTTGCACGTGCGGAGGAGATGATTACCGCGCGCGCGCCGGGCTTCTACGTGCTCGCTTGTTTCGATATCAACAATTTCAAGGTTATCAACGATCAATATGGCACATACCGGGGTGACGATGTGCTGCGGCATACCGCGCGTGTGTTTCGGGAAGGATTTGCGCCGGTAGGGGGGCTGTGCTGCCGCATGATGGCGGATAACTTTGCGGTATTGTATCCTGCAAGTTTTATGAACACTGAAAAAATTGCGGAAATCCGCCGCAAGGCATCCGATCTTGACGGCGTGGTTCTGCCGATTACGTTTAGTATCGGAAGGTATATTGTCGAGGATACGTCGCTTTCCGTGAGCGCAATGTATGACCGTGCTGCAATTGCCAAGGATTCGGTCAAGGGCCGCTACGACGTGCATATTGCGCAATATGACGCATCTATGCGGGAGCGAATCATACGGGAGCAAGAAATCGTAAACGAAATGACCGGCGCGCTTGCGACCGGGCAGTTCGAGCCATGGCTCCAGCCACAGTTTAACCACGGTACCGGCGCGCTTATCGGTTCGGAGGCGCTGGTGCGCTGGCGCCATCCGACAAAGGGCATTGTTTCGCCGGGCGAGTTCGTGCCCGTATTTGAGCGCAACGGATTCATCTATGAGCTTGATAAGTATATATGGGAGGCGGTATGTCAACTGCTTGCAAAATGGCGCAGGGAGGGTGCCGCGCCGCTGCCGGTTTCCGTCAATATCTCGCGGTACGATCTGTTTCGCGAGGATTTCTTCGCGATTATCACGGGACTTGTGGAGAAATACGAAGTGCCGATCGACCTGCTGCGGCTGGAGATCACGGAATCCGCCTTTGCGGAATCCGCGCAGCAGATTATTGGGCAAGTCAAGCGGCTGGTAGCGTATGGATTCACGATTGAAATCGACGATTTTGGAAGCGGGTTCTCGTCGCTGAATACGCTAAAGGACGTACCGGCGAGCATATTGAAGCTGGACATGCGCTTTCTGGAGGGGACGGAAAACTCCTCGCGCGGCGGGAATATTCTGGAATCCGTTGTTCGCATGGCCAAATGGCTGTGCATGCCGGTGATTGCGGAGGGCGTGGAAACAAAGGCGCAGGCGGATTATCTGCAAACCATTGGGTGCAGCTATGTGCAGGGGTATTTGTACGCGCCTCCAATGCCTGTGGAAGAATTCGAAGCCCTTGCGGCAAACTGTGGAAAAGAGCCGGAGATGGAACGGGTAGAGACGCTGGAGACGTTGGATAACAACGCGTTCTGGGACCCGAAATCTCTGGAGACGCTGATATTCAACAGCTATGTAGGCGGTGCGTGCATTTTCGAATACCATAACGAAAGGGTTGAGCTTCTCCGCGTCAATGAAAAATACGTGCAGGCGTTAGGGACGGACGACCTTTCTATCGAGTCGGCGCTTTCCGTTGATTTGCGGGCGCATTTGGACGAGCGTAACTGGGCGATTCTGATAAAGAACATCAATAACGCCATAATGTCCGCCCGCGAAGCGACTTGTGAGGTTTGCCTGCATAATCTTTCCGCGCACAGCCGTGGCGAAACATACCTGCGTATCACCGTACGCGTACTGGCGAAGGCGGGGGAACGAATCCTGCTGTATGCGGCTGTTATCGACATGACCGCGCAGCGGCAGGCGGAGCGGAAGGAGCACGAAACGACGGAGCAGCTTTCCGCCATTATGGAAAACGTGCGCTGCGGTATTACGGCCGTCACCATTGAGGGCGGGAAGGTTCGGCAACTGTTTGTCAACGATCGGTTCTTTGCGTTGCTGGGATATACCAGAGAGCAGTATATGGAGGAGGTTACCGACGTTTACGACACCGTACATCCGGAGGATCGGCAGTGGGTTTTCGGTACGTCGCAGGACGTTGTGCATACGTATGCGCCCGCTACGATGGAGTACCGCATGATACGGCGCGATGGCAGGGAGATCTGGGTGCGGCAGGTCATTTCCATGATGCGCTTTTCTGGCACGCAGTCGCCGGTGCAGCTCGGCGTGATGGACGACATCACCGCCGAAAGGCTGGCGGAGCGTCAGATGGAAGAATCCAACGAGCAACTGCAATTTCTTAACGACATTGCGAAGAACCTGTTGGTGGCGGGAAACCCAGACAACGCGATACAGGACGTATTGCACAAGATACTGGAGTATTTCGATGGAAGCCGCGCATACATCATGGAGATGGACTACGGTAAGCAGGTGTCCAGCAACACCTATGAGGTTTGCGCGGACGGTGCGCAAAGCAAAATGGCCGGTTTGCAGGGCATTCCGCGCGAAGCGACGAAGGCGTGGTGGGCGGCGTTTGAAAAGGACGGTCATGTTTGTATTGAGGATACAAGCGCGCTTGCGGGCGACCGTGCGGAGGAGGGCAGAATCCTGCTGACGCAGGGCATCCGTTCGCTGACTGCCGTTCCGATGCGGCGCGACGGCGTGGGCATAGGCTTTGTTGTGGTGGACGATCCCTGCATGCAGAAGGCGCATGTCGACCGGCTTAAAGCGCTGGGCGATTACATTGCGGTGATGCTGACGAGGCGGGATCTCAACGCGAAAATCGCAAACGATGGCGAAACGCTCCAAAACATGATGAACGATATGCCCGGCGGTTTCTGCCGGATGCGGATGCGGCCGGGTCGTACCAGCGGCCTTGTCTACGCCAACGACGGCTTTTGCAAACTTGTAAGCATGACGCATGCGGAGGTTGCTGCGCTGTATGGCGCGGACGCATTTTTAGGATTGCACCCGGACGATCGGGACCGCGCACGAAACGCTGCGGAACGCTTCATGGAAACCGGGGGCAGGTTCAGCGACAAATACCGGCTGCGCTGCGGCGCGGATGGATACATTTGGGCGATGGTGTTTGGCCGGGTAACGGAGGACGCGTCCGGCGAGCGGTACCTGAACCTGTACTACGCCGACCTGACCGAGCACGAAAAGCAGGCGCTTTCCTTTAGCGAAATGCTGCCGGTGGCGCTTGCAGCCATGATGGAATCGTCAAATGATCTGGCCTTTGTGAAAAACAAGGATCTTGCCTACGTATGTTGCAGCAAGGCGTTTGCGCAGATGGTGGGGCTGCAAAACGAAAAGGACGTTGCCGGTAAAACGGACTACGATCTCTTTGATCGTGCGCTTGCGGAGCAATACCGCGCGGATGACTTTCAGCTGATGGAGAGCGGGGTATCGCTGGTCGATAATGTTGAGCAAATACCCGGCAAGGATGGAATCATGCGCTATTCCAGCACATCGAAGTATCTGCTGCTCGATTCCTTCGGCAGCTGCATCGGCCTGTACGGAACGGGGCGCGACATTACGGAAAGCCGCACAGCGGACGCAAGGCTCAAGCTTTTTACGGAAAGTCCCACCTGCGGAATCGCGATGTTTGCGCTTTCCCCGGAGGGGTTAAAAACCTTGTATTTCAGCGACGGATTCCGCGGCTTTTCCGGATACACGCGGGAGGAATACGAGGCGTTGACCAGAATACAGCCGCTGTATCTTGTGTTCGACGAGGACCGCGCGGCCCTGCTGTCCGCCTTTGACGCACTTTTGTATGATAAGCCGTTTATGGACGTTACCTATCGCTGCCATACAAAGGACGGCCGCTGCCGCTGGCTGAACATGCGCGGCGCCGTAACGGAACGGCAGGGGGACACGGCCGTAATCAACACCGTACAGTTTGACATTACGGAGCAGAAGGCGGCGGAGGCGGCGCTGCACGTCCGCTGACAGGAACACCTGCATGCGGCGCGAGCGGGAAGCCGCCGCTTTTTTTGCGCTGGATGCGCATCCCGGTAAGCCAACCGAGCCCGTGGCCTACCCGAAACGCCGCCAGGCTCTTTGTTGGCTATGGCGGAGCAAGGCGTACAGAATTGCGGAATGCGGACGGCGCGTATCTGTGGTATAGTAAGGATGGCAGGAATCCGGCAAACGGATTGCGTCAGGAGGAGAATTCCATCAACAATATTCTGCAATTGAAATACGCCGTTGAGGTGGAGCGGGCAGGCTCCATCAGCAAGGCGGCGCAAAACCTGTATATGAACCAGCCGAACCTAAGCAAATCCATACGGGAGATGGAGGACGAGCTGGGCTTTGCCGTGTTCGACCGCACCGGCAAGGGCATTGTGCCGACGGAGCGCGGGCGGGAATTCCTTGGCTATGCAAAGAGCATACTGGAGCAGGTCGCGGAGATGGAAGCGCTCTATAAACCTGCTGCGGACGACAAGCTGCGCTTTGACGTCTGCGTGCCGCGCGCAAGCTATGTGTCCTATGCCTTTACTGCGTTTCTTGCGGCGCTGGGGCCGGACGCGGACGTTGCGATTAATTACCGCGAAGCGAACTCCCTGCGCGCTATCAAAAACGTAGCCGACGGAACGAACCATCTGGCCATCGTTCGCTACGGCGAACAGTACGAATCGTATTTTCAAAACGCGCTTGCGGAGCGGGCGCTCGTTTACGAGCCTGTTTGGACGTTCTCCTATGTGGCGCTGATGAGCAGAAAGCATCCGCTTGCGGCGCAGGACCCGGTGGATTTTCCGGATTTACAGAAGTACACGGAGATTGTGCATGGCGACCGGTCCGTGCCCGCGCTGCCCGTCAGCGAGGCGCGGCAGCTGGACAAGGCCGCGCAGGCGAAGAAGACCATCGCCGTGTATGAGCGCGGCAGCCAGTTTGAGATTCTGTCCCGGATTCCGAACACCTATATGTGGGTTTCCCCCATGCCGCAGGAGGTGCTCGATTGCTTCGGCCTTACGGTTAAGCGCTGCGCCATGTCGCGCAACCGGTACAAGGATATTTTGATATCCCGCGCCGGATACCGCTACACTGCGGAGGACAGGCTCTTCCTTACAAAGCTGAAGGAGTCCGTGGAGATGGTGTCAAAAAACGGATAGACGTACGCGCACCGCGTCGATGTCCGGAGCATCAATCCTGCTGGATTCCGACATCTTGGCAACAACGGCGATGCGCACGCACCAGGCCGGTAAATACGTATAGCGGGGCAGGTGCGCCCGTATAGCCTGTATAGCGGCGGCATATCGATATGCATATATCGATATACCGTTTTGCTATCTTCACAGCGCCAGCCGTAATCGATAAAATAATATCGAAAGAGATACAGGAAGGAGTGGCGGCATGGAAAAGAACGTATCGCTGCAAACCTTACAGCGCATGCCATTGTACCTAAGCTGCCTGCGCGCCGCACTCGACAGCGGACGCGAAACGATTTCCGCAAGGGCGGTTGCGGACGCGCTTTCCCTTGGCGAGATTCAGGTGCGAAAGGACCTTGCGGCGGTGTCCGACGGCGGGAAGCCGAAGGTTGGGTACAATACCAAAGCGCTGATACTGGATATTGAGGATTTTCTCGGCTACAACGATGTGTATGATGCGGTGCTGGTCGGTGCGGGCAAGCTTGGCCGCGCGCTGCTCGGTTATGCGGGGTTCCGGCAGTACGGGCTGAACATCGTGGCCGCGTTTGATGGAAATCCGTCCGCGGCGGGCACGGACGAGAGCGGAAAGAGCGTGTTTCCGATGGAGAAGCTGCCCGGTCTTTGCCGAAGGATGCATATCCACATCGGCATCATTACCGTTCCGGCGGAGGCTGCGCAGGCGGTTTGCGACGCGCTTGTGGAAAGCGGCGTGCAGGCGATATGGAACTTTGCTCCGACGCACTTGCAAGCGCCGCGCGGCATCCTTGTGAAAAACGAGAACATGGCTGCGTCCCTGGCCCAGCTGGGCCGGTATCTGCGGGACGTCATGGAATAGACAGAGAGGCAGTTAGGAGGGCAACAGTATGAAACCAGACAGCAGAACAACCGTTGACAGCGTAGAGCAGCTCGAAAAGGCAATCGCCCGCTTGCGGGAGGCGCAAAGGCTCTTTTCGACCTATACGCAGGAGCAGGTGGACAAGATATTTCTGTCCGCCGCCACCGCAGCGAACAAGGCGCGTGTGCCGCTTGCCAAGCTTGCAGTGGAGGAAACAGGCATGGGCGTCGTCGAGGACAAGGTGATCAAAAATCACTTTGCGTCGGAGTATATCTATAACGCGTACCGCAACGTAAAGACGTGCGGCGTGCTGGAGGAGGACAAGGCGAACGGCGTTATGCGGATTGCGGAGCCCGTCGGGATTATTACGGCGGTGATACCGACCACAAACCCGACCTCCACGGCGATATTCAAGGCTTTGCTTGCGCTTAAGACCAGAAACGGCATCTTGATTTCCCCGCATCCAAGGGCCAAACGCGCGACCATTGCGGCCGCGAAAACGGTGCTTGACGCAGCGGTGCAGGCGGGCGCGCCGGCGGGTATCATCGACTGGGTGGACGAGCCCAGCCTCGAAATGACGAACCTGGCCATGAAGGAAGCGGACTTAATCCTTGCCACCGGCGGCCCCGGCATGGTAAAAGCGGCCTACGGCAGCGGCAAGCCCGCCGTGGGCGTCGGCCCCGGCAATACGCCCGCGGTCATCGACGATTCTGCAGATATCCTGCTGGCGGTCAGCTCCATCATTCACTCAAAGACGTTTGACAACGGCATGATCTGCGCTTCGGAGCAGTCCGTGATCGTGCTGGAGAAGGTCTATGACCGCGTGCGTGCGGAGTTTGCTGCGCGCGGATGCTATTTCCTGAAGGGCGACGAGCTGGACAAGGTGCGGAAAACCATATTGATCAACAACGCGTTGAATGCGAAAATTGTCGGGCAGAGCGCTTATGCAATCGCAAAGCTTTCCGGCGTGGACGTGCCGAAAAACGCAAAGATACTCATTGGCGAGGTGGAGAGCGTAGAGCTTTCCGAGGAGTTTGCGCACGAGAAGCTTTCCCCGGTGCTGGCCATGTACCGCGCGAAGGACTTTAGCGACGCGGTGGATAAGGCGGAGCGGCTTATTGCGGACGGCGGATTCGGGCATACGTCGAGCGTATATCTCAACGCCGTGACGGAGGGCGAGAAGCTCGATCTGTTTGCCGCACGCATGAAGACGTGCCGCATTCTTGTCAATACGCCGTCTTCGCAGGGCGGTATCGGCGATCTGTACAATTTTAAGCTTACGCCCTCGCTGACGCTGGGCTGCGGCTCCTGGGGCGGCAACTCCGTTTCCGAGAACGTCGGCGTCAAGCACTTGATCAACATAAAAACCGTTGCCGAAAGGAGAGAAAATATGCTTTGGTTCCGCGCCCCGCAGAAGGTATACTTTAAGAAAGGGTGCCTTGGCGTTGCGCTGGACGAGTTGGGCGCCGTCATGCAAAAGCGCCGGGCGTTCATCGTTACGGACAGTTTTCTATACAGCAACGGCTATACGAAGCCCATCACAGACAAGCTTGCAAGCCAGGGCATTGTGCACGAGACGTTCTTTAACGTTGCGCCGGACCCGACGATTGGCTGC
>CAYPLG010000004.1:6120-8866 GCA_964411535.1 uncultured Oscillospiraceae bacterium | reverse complement strand
CACGGGAGGGCGTCGCGCAGATGACCGCCTTCCGCCCGGACGTGATCATCGCCATCGGCGGCGGCAGCGCCATGGACGCCGCAAAGATCATGTGGGTGCTCTATGAGCATCCGGAAGCGGACTTTATGGATATGGCGATGCGTTTCTCCGATATTCGGAAGCGGATTTACACCTTCCCGAAGATGGGGGAAAAAGCCTACTTTGTGGCGATACCGACCTCCGCAGGCACGGGCAGCGAGGTTACGCCGTTCGCGGTGATAACGGACGAGGCAAGCGGCGTCAAATACCCGCTCGCGGACTATGCGCTTATGCCCAATATGGCGATTATCGATGCGGATATGATGATGAACGCGCCGAAGGGACTGACCGCAGCAAGCGGTATCGACGCCGTAACGCATGCGCTCGAAGCTTACGCATCCATGCTGGCGACCGATTATACGGACGGGCTTGCGCTGCGCTCCTTAAAAATGGTGTTCGATTACCTGCCGCGGGCCTGGGACGACGGCGCACATGACCCCGTTGCGCGCGAAAAGATGGGCAACGCCGCTACGATGGCGGGCATGGCCTTTGCCAACGCGTTCCTTGGCGTGTGCCACAGCATGGCGCATAAGCTCGGCGCGTTCCATCACCTGCCGCACGGCATTGCCAACGCGCTGATGATCGACGAGGTATTGCGCTTCAACAGTGCGGAGGTACCGGCAAAGATGGGCACCTTCCCGCAGTACGATCACCCGCATACGCTTGCGCGCTACGCAGAGGTGGCGGAGTACCTTGGCTTTGCCGGAAAGAACGACGGCGAGAGCCTGGAAAACCTGATCGAAGCCATCGATACGCTGAAGGCGCGCGTGGGCGTCAAGAAAACCATTCGGGATTACGGCGTGGACGAACAGGACTTCCTGGCCCGGCTGGATGAAATGACCGAGCAGGCCTTTGATGACCAGTGCACCGGCGCGAACCCGCGCTACCCGCTGCTTTCGGAGATCCGGCAGATGTATTTGAACGCATACTACGGCACGCACGAGAACGTCTGAGGAGGGAAAAGATCATGAAGCTTGAAAAAGTGATTGCGGTTCGCACCAACAAGACCATCTACCGGGATGGCGACAAAACCATCAAGGTGTTTGACGAGGACTTCCATAAGGCGGACGTTTTGAACGAGGCGTTGAACCATGCGCGAGTGGAGGAAACGGCGCTGCATGTGCCGAAGCTGTACGAGGTCGGCATGATCGAGGGCAAGTGGGCGATTGTTACGGAGTATATTCCCGGCAAGACGCTTGCCCGCCTGATGGACGAACAGCCGGAACGGTACGACGAATATCTTGACCGGTTTGTGGAGCTGCAAATGGAGGTGCACCGGCAGAGCAGCCCGCTGCTTGGGCGGCTTAGCGACAAGATGCACAGAAAGATCAACCAAACGGAGCTTGACGCGACGACCCGGTACGACCTGCACATGCGCTTGACCGCGCTGCCACGGCATGACAAGGTCTGCCACGGGGATTTTAACCCGACGAACATCATCATTGCGGAGGACGGCACGCCGTATATCCTCGACTGGTCGCACGCCACGCAGGGAAACGCCTCCGCAGACGTCGCGCGGACCTATCTGCTCTTCCGCCTCGCGGGGGAGGATGCAAAGGCGGAGCAGTACCTGCATCTGTTCTGCAAAAAGAGCGACACCGCGCGGCAGTACGTGGAAAAATGGATTCCGATCGTTGCGGCTTCGCAGTCCGTCAAGGGCAAGCAGGAGGAGCGCGAGATGCTGCTAAAGTTCGTCAATGTGGTTGACTACGAATAGGCCCTGTGTTGTAATGATCAAAGAAGCATGTGAGGAGAAAACATATGAAAATTACAGTATGTATCGGCAGCTCCTGCCATCTGAAGGGATCGCGGCAGGTCGTGGAGCAGCTCCAGAACCTGATTGCGGAGCATCACTTAAAGGACAAGGTCGAGCTTTCCGGCACGTTTTGCATGAATAATTGCGTCAACGGCGTGAGCGTTACGCTGGACGGCAAGCTATACTCGCTTTCCCCGGAGACGACAAAGCAGTTCTTCGAAACGAACGTGCTGGGAAAAGCCGTATGAGCGAAGCGCAGACGGAGCTTGTACCCGGCCTTGCGGGGACAGCCTGTGCGACGGTAGACGGAACGAATACCGCTTTGGCGCTTGGCAGCGGAAGCCTTGCGGTATTCGGCACGCCCGCAATGCTGGCGCTGATGGAGCAGGCCGCTGTAAACGCGGTCAAGGACGCGCTACCGCCGGGAACGTCCACCGTGGGCACGGCGATGCAGCTTTCGCATACCTCGCCGACGCCTGTCGGTATGCGGGTGCGTGCGGAGGCTACGCTGGCAGCCGTCGAGGGACGGGAGCTTACGTTTGCCTGCAAGGCATCCGACGAGGCCGGGGAAATCGGAATTTGCGTACAGACGCGGTACCTTGTGGACGAGACACGATTTATGGAAAAAACGACCGGTAAACGAGGGTAATGGCTATGGGCGAGTTTTTGAAGCTGAAGAAATCCAATTGCAGGAATTGCTATAAGTGCATCCGCCACTGCCCGGTGAAGTCGATTCGCTTTTCCGCCGGGCAGGCGAACATCGTCGGCAATGAATGCATCCTCTGCGGGCAATGCTTTGTTGTGTGCCCGCAGAACGCAAAGGAGATTGCCGACGATACGGAAAAGGTGCGCGTTTTGCTTGCCTCCGGCGCGCCCGTATATGCGAGCGTCGCGCCGTCGTTTATTGCAAAC
>CAYPLG010000004.1:0-6096 GCA_964411535.1 uncultured Oscillospiraceae bacterium | reverse complement strand
ATAACGGAGCCGGGATTACGGCGGTTGCGGAGGCGCTGCGCAAGCTCGGTTTCGCGGGCGCGGAGGAAACGGCTGTCGGCGCAACCATCGTCAAGCGCGAGTATGAGCGGCAGCTGCGGGAGGAGAAGCCGGAGATTTTGATCAGCTCCTGCTGTCATTCGGTCAATTTGCTGATACAGAAATATTTTCCGAACCTGCTGCCGTACCTTTCGGATGTGCTTTCCCCGATGCTGGCGCATGCGCAGGATATCCGCCGCCGGTATCCGACGGCAAAGGTCGTGTTCATCGGGCCGTGCGTGGCCAAGAAGGATGAAGCGGACCATTATGCGGATTTTGTCGACGCGGTGCTGACGTTTGAGGAGCTCACCCGCATGCTGCGCGAGAAGGATATTGCGATTGCCGAAGATGCGGCGGACGACGGCGAAGGCGGGCGCGCGCGATTTTTCCCGACGACCGGCGGCATCCTAAAGTCGATGGTATGCGACCAGAGCGCGTATACGTACCTGGCCGTGGACGGCACGGAAAACTGCATTGCGGCGCTGAACGATATTGCGCACGGCGGCTTAAAAAAGTATTTCATCGAGATGTCCGCCTGCTTTGGCAGCTGCATCGGCGGGCCCGTAATGGAAAAGTACCATCGTTCTCCGCTGCGCGATTACGGCAGCGTATCCGCCTATGCAAAGCCGGAGGACTTTACGGTAACGCAGCCGGACAGCATGGCGATTAAAAAGCTTTTCGAACCGATTCCGCACAAGGCGGAGGTCCCTTCCGAGACGGAAATACAGGCCATTTTCAGCCGCATGGGCAAGACGAAGCCGGAGGATGAATTAAACTGCGGCTCCTGCGGCTATAACACCTGCCGAGAAAAAGCGATTGCCGTCTATCAGGGGAAAGCGGACTACACGATGTGCCTGCCGTTTTTGAAGGAGCGCGCGGAGAGCTTTTCGGATACGATTATCAGCAATACGCCAAACGGCGTGATGGTCTTAAACGAAAGCCTGGAGGTGCAGCAGATCAACAAATCCGCATGCGCCATCCTAAATGTCCGTATGCCAAGCGACGTGCTGGGCGAGCCGGTGGTGCGCATACTCGACCCGAAGCCCTTTATGGACGTGCGTGCGGGCGCGCCGAGCATACGAAACCGCAAGGAGTATCTGGCGGAATATCGAAAGTACGTGGAGGAAACGATTCTTTTCGACCGGGAGTACCGTGTGATCATCTGCCTGATGCGCGACGTTACGGCGGAGGAGGAGTCGCGCGAGCAGAAGGAGCAGTTTAACAAGCAAACCGTAGAGGTGGCGGACAAGGTTGTCGATAAACAGATGCGTATCGTGCAGGAGATTGCGTCACTGCTTGGCGAAACGGCTGCGGAGACGAAGATTGCGCTGACGAAGCTGAAGGAGTCGATCCGGGATGAATGATCTTTGCGCCGACATCGGCTTCAACAGCCTTTATAAATACGGTGAGCAGCTTTGCGGCGACCATGTGGACGTTATCGAGACGGAAAACGGCGACAGCATCATCGTGCTGGCGGATGGCCTCGGCAGCGGCGTAAAGGCCAGCATTCTTTCAACGCTGACGTCGAAGATTATCTCCACCATGATGGCGGAAGGAATTGAGCTCATCGAGTGCGTCAAGACCATTGCGGCGACGCTGCCCGTCTGCTCGGAACGCGGCGTGGCGTATTCGACCTTTACGATTATCCGCATCATCGGCAACAGCGTTGCGGAGATTATCGAGTACGACAACCCCGGCGTCATATTCGCGCACGGCGGAAAGACGACCGAGCTTGCGCGTACGGAGTCGAGCATCGAGGGGAAAACCATCTACACAAGCCGCGTCAACCTTTCGGAGGGGGATGTGTTCATTGCGGTAAGCGACGGCGCAATCCATGCGGGCGTCGGCATGTCCCTAAACTTCGGCTGGGAGCGGAAGGATATCGCCTCCTACATGGAGGTGCTCTACGACGTCGGGTATACCGCAAAAACGCTTTGCACAATCCTGCTCGACAAATGCTATGCGCTGTACGGCGGCCAGCCCGGCGACGATACGACGGCCTGCGTCGTGCGCATCCGGAAGCGCGAGCCTATGAACCTTGTGATCGGCCCGCCGCGCAGCCGCGACGATTGCGACAAGATGATGGCGCTGTTTTTCGGCAAGCCGGGCAAGCACATCGTATGCGGCGGAACAACCTCGTCCATTGCGGCGCAATATCTCAACAAGCCGCTTTTGCCGGAGATGGTTTCGCCCGATCCGGAGGTGCCGCCCATTGCGAAGATCGAGGGCGTAGACCTTGTTACGGAGGGCGTCATCACGATGAACAAGGTGCTTGCCTATGCGAAGGATTACCTACAGGACAATGCGTCGTATGCAAACTGGAGCATGCAGCATGACGGCGCGTCGATGATTGCGCGGCTTCTTTTTGAGGAGGCTACGGATATAAACTTTTACGTCGGCCGCGCGGTGAACCCTGCGCACCAGAACCCCGACCTGCCGATCAGCTTCAATATCAAGATGCAGCTCGTAGATGAGCTTGCCGGCTGCTTAAAACGGATGGGAAAACGAATTAAGGTCAGCTATTTTTGAAGAACGCGCAGGCAAAACGGCAGAACGATACAAAGGAGACGGATATGCGAAAGTTCGATACCAAGGTGCAATATCTGAAATACAAGGTACTTACCGAAGTGGCGCGGCGGGCGTTTGCCGATACGCTGTTCGACACGGCGCTGGACATTGCAAAGGTGATTATCCCCGGCACGGTGCCTACAATGCGCTGCTGCGTATACAAGGAGCGCGCGATTGTGCAGGAGCGCGTGAAGCTTGCCATGGGCGGCGATTCCACGAATCCGAACGTCATCGAGGTACTGGACATTGCCTGCGACGAATGCCCGGTCAACGGGTACGAGGTTACGGAGGCTTGCCGCGGCTGCATTGCGCACCGTTGCGTGGACGCCTGCAAGCGCGATGCAATTCGTTTTGACGCGCACCAGAAGGCGCATATCGACCAGAGCAAATGCGTGGAATGCGGCATGTGCGCAAAAGCCTGCCCGTACCATGCCATCAGCGAGAATACGCGTCCCTGCCAAAACGCCTGTAAGGTCAAGGCCGTTTCCATGGACGAAAACCGGACGGCGACCATTGACGAGAGCAAATGCGTAGCCTGCGGCGCGTGCGTGTATCAGTGTCCGTTCGGCGCGATGATGGATAAGTCATATATTCTGAACGTAATCGATCTGATCAAGCGAAGCGGGAACAACGAGAAGTATAAGCTGTACGCCGTTGTTGCGCCGTCCATTTCCAGTCAGTTTACCTATGCAAAGCTTGGGCAGGTCATATCCGGCATCAAGGCGCTTGGCTTTCATACGGTCATCGAGGCGGCGCTTGGGGCGGACATGGTGGCATATGAAGAGAGCGCGGAACTGATGAAAAAGGGCTTTCTGACAAGCTCTTGCTGCCCCGCGTTCGTCAGCTATGTGGAAAAGTCGTTCCCGAAGCTTTTGGATAAGGTATCCGGAAGCCTTTCCCCGATGGCGATGATTGCCAAATACGTAAAATCGACGGACCCCACGGCCAAGGTTGTGTTCATCGGCCCGTGCACGGCCAAGAAGGCGGAGTTTCTAAAGCCCGCTGTGCGCCAGTATGTGGATTGCGTTATCACGTTCGAGGAGTTGCAGGCGCTCATCGACAGCCGCGATTTGGACATTGCGTCGATGCAGGAGGACGTGCTCGACAACGCGTCGTATTACGGACGCATATTCGCCCGCAGCGGCGGTCTTTCGGACGCGATGGAGCAGGGAATACGGGAGCATGGCTGCGAGGATTTTCAGCTAAACGCGGTTGCCTGCGACGGGATTGAGGAATGCCGCATAGCGCTACTAAAGCTTAGCAAGGGCATGGACATCGGCAACTTTATAGAGGGTATGGCTTGCGTCGGCGGCTGCATCAACGGCGCGGGGTGCCTTACCCACGGGGACAAGAACCGGCAGGAGGTCGATAAATACGGCGAGGAGGCGCACGAAAAGACGATATCGGACGCGATTAGCGTCTGCAATATGGGATAACCGGATCAAAGGGATAGTAACAGGGCCACGCGAACGAATCGCGCGGCCCTTTTGCATCGGGGATGTACTTGTTAGCGAAGAGTCCACAGCTCGGAATGGGCCGCCGTTTCGTCCGGCGCGATGGAACGCATCGGCGCAAGCGTTTCGAATTCCATCATCCAGCGGCAGCAGAATACTTGCAGGTTAACGTTGTTGTCCGGATACGTGGCGTCGGGTTCGCAGGAAAAACGTTTGGTGAACGTTTGCCCCTGTACCCGGCAGCTTGCTTCACCCGCCCGGCAATGTACGCCCAGCTTAAAGTATTTGTCGGCGGGCGTTTGCCGAATCTCCAAACAATCATCGCGAAAGGTCAGGCGCGCATCCGCAAGGGACGTTTCGCCCCACAGCGACAGGAAGCCGCCGGGTTTTGCACCCTGCTGCACGCCGCCGTATTCCGCCGTCAGTACGGCGCCCTCCTGCATCATGCTCACGGCCCATGGCGCGCCGTACAGCGGCGCCTTGCCAAGGTTTGTAATCGAGTATTCGACACGCATCGTATGGGGATCGTCCGTAAAACGGAGGGTCATGGACTTTGCCGCGGATAAATATGCGTCGTTTTCCTGCGTGACACGCGCGCCATCTTGCAGAATTTCGTACTTTACGGGCGCGTTATCCGGAAAGTAGTCGTTATGCACGCATTCCGGTGCAAGCCAGAGCCTTGTGCCGCCGTGCACGCGCCAGCCTTCGTCGCTGCATAGGTACGCGGCGTCCTCCGGCTGCTCAAAAAACACATTTTCGCGCCCTTGCAGGTTCAAACGCAATATGCGCGGCCCGAAGCCGAGCGAGAGGACGCATGTAACTACGCCGTTTTCGAGGACCAGGCAGTCGCCGTAGTGGCGGTATGGCTCGATGCGGTACTGCATTACCGCATCTCCCGGTATAGCTGCATCGCTTCGGACGCCGTACGCATGCCGTCGGATGCGCCGGGCTTGCTTAGCGAGCACGCTGCGGACGCCGTACCAAGCTCGATGGCCTCGGAAAGCGTCTTCCCCTGCCAGGCCGCGTACAGCACGCCCGCGCAGAACGCGTCGCCCGCGCCGACGGTGCCGGCAATGTATCCCTTCGGAAGCTGGAGGCTGGGCACTTCGCAATATTCGCCGTGTTCGTCCAGCCCGAAGCCGCCTTCCGGGCAGTGGATGCATGCCCAGGTGGATACGCCGAGCGCCTTGATTGCAAGGAGCGCGTTTTTCATGTTCTCCTTGACCAGATCGCCCTTGGCCGTACGGAGCGTTACCCCGGTCGTAGCCTGCGCTTCGATTTCGTTGATTACGCAGTAATCGGTATAGCGCAGCGCGGGGGAGACCAGCCGCTTAAACCGGTCGCCTGCCTCGCTTACGACGTCGATGGAGGTTTTTATGCCCTTCGACTGCGCCGTATGCAATAATTTCGCCATTTTAGTGCCGTACGTTTCATCCGGCGCATCGAGCGCGTCAAGCAGAAGAATGTAGCCGATGTGCAGGATGGAGGCGTCCAGCTTATCAAAGTCGATGTCCGCTTCACAAAACGCTGCGTTTGCGCCGCGGTATTGGTAGAATGTGCGGACCTTGGTTTGCTCGTCCGCCATGACTGCCGTAAACGAGGTCAACCCCTCGCGGATGACAGGCGCAAGGTTGATCGTATCGTACTGTCTAAGTTTTTCCATAATGAAGTCGCCCTCGGCGTCCGTGCCGATGCGCCCAAGTGCGGTCAGCGGGAGCGTGGGATCCAGCTTTGCAAGGTCGACGATTACGTTGCATAACGCGCCGCCGGTCGAGCGTGAGATTCCGTCCAGAATGGTGGTCAATTCGCCGGGTTTTGGCGTGCGCTCTACGGGGTAGAGCACGTCCACGATCATATTGCCGGCGACTGCGATTCCTTTCGTTTGCATGGTGGTCTCCTTTAGTATAAAAGTAGGTGCGCATGTTATTATAGCATGCGCACCAGCCGGGTTTCAATTGTTGTTTACTCGCCCATAAGGAGTTCCATGACGTACATTTCGAGCTTCTCGTAGTTCCGC
>CAYPLG010000003.1:0-39379 GCA_964411535.1 uncultured Oscillospiraceae bacterium | reverse complement strand
GATCGTTACGGTGCTTGTGGCGAAATCCCTCGGCTGCCTGCTGCCGATGCTTGCAAAGCGGCTGAAGCTTGATCCGGCCATTATGGCTTCCCCGATGATTACAACGATTACGGACGCCTGTTCGATACTTGTGTTTTTCTCAATTGCCACGCAACTATTGCAGTTTCCTGCGGCGTAAATACTGTAACCGGGAGGTTCCGCTGAACAGTCGATCCCCGCAGAACGCGGGGTTTTTTCGGTATGCATATGCGGGAAATAATTTGTGACATGAAATAATATATCTTTGATTGACAAATATCTTTTCTCCAGTATAATATCTTTATATCTTTTGGGTATGAGGATAAATGGGAAGGAAGGGTTGCTTTATCGAAAAGAAAATGGAAAAGCGGTACGGTCTGCCGACTGCTATCGCGATGGTCATCGGAATTGTTATTGGCTCCGGTATCTTCATCAAGGGCGGCAAGGTACTAAGCCTTACCGGCGGAAACATGGGCGCAGCGGTATTGGTCGTCGGAATTGTCGGCCTGATCTGCATTATCTGCTCGCTGGTCTTTGCGGAGCTGGGTTCCCGATACGAGAAGGTTAACGGCGTTGTTGACTATGCGGAGGTTGCGCTTGGTTCCAAGTATGCTTACTATGTAGGCTGGTTTATGACCACGATCTACTATCCGTCTCTGGCCGCGATTCTATCGTTCTTTGCAGCTGTGTTTGTCTGCCCGCTGTTCGGCGTACAGGCGCTTGACTTTGCGACGGGCTCGATCGCAGTCGAAGCCGTTGGCCTTGGCGCGGCGTTTCTGATGATCGGCTACGGCTTGAACGCCATCAGCCCGAAGCTTGCCGGCAAAATGCAGGTTTCCATGACCGTTATCAAGCTGGTTCCGCTCGTCATCATGGCGGTTGTCGGCACGATCGTCGGTCTTTCCAACGGCAGCACCGTTGCGGTGCTGAACACGGCGACAGAGACTGCTGCAAGCGGCGGCGGCCTGTTCTCCGGCGTGGTTGCGTTTGCGTTTGCTTATGAAGGCTGGATTATCGCCACGTCCATCAATGCGGAATTGAAAGATGCAAAGAAGAATCTTCCGCTCGCGTTGATTATTGGCGCATTGTTCTGCACGATCATCTATTGCCTGTATATTTTCTCCATGAGCTCTGTCGGCAGTGTGGAAGCGATCATCGGCACCTGGCCGCTGGGTGAGCGTCTCCCCAGTATTGCGTTTAGCAATATCTTTGGCAGCTGGGCGGGTACCCTTGTTAATGTCTTTGTTGCGGTTTCCTGCCTTGGCACGATGAACGGCCTTATCATGGGTTCCTGCCGCGGTATGTATTCCATTGCTGCCCGTGGCATGGGCCCGCGTCCGGAGTTCTATGGTGATATTGATGCGCAGAACTCGTTCTCCATTAAGTCCGCGCTTATCGGCCTTATGGTTACCGGATTCTGGTATGGCTGGACGGTCATCATGTGGATGAAGGGACCGGATTTCTTTGGCGGCGTGCATAACAGCCTTTGGATTGGCTGGGAGCCCGACGAGATTTCGATCGTGAACCTGTATGCCATGTATATCCCGATGTTCATTGCGCTTATGATAAAGGGCAAGGATTTGAAGTTCTTCAAGCGCTTTGTTATGCCGGCGCTGGGCGTGGTGTGCTGCGTATTTATGGTTTATTGCTGCTGCGTCGGCAAGGGCTATAAGCAAATCCTTGGTTACCTGATCTTCTTTGCTATTGTGCTCTTCATCGGTTGGCTGTTTGATTTCTGCCGCAAGAAGAAGGCGGCGTCGGTCAAGTAACGAAACGTCAATAGTGCTTGCTTGCAAAAGCCGCGCCTGTGTGATCGGGCGCGGCTTTGTCGTTCATGCTGAAAACGGTGAAACCAATCAACTTTCCTTTCATCGATTGTTTGCAACATGCTGTAAACATGGTAAAATAAAAAAGATTTTACAGTAAGAGAGGCGTTCATGGGAAAACATGCCGAAAAATCCAAGCCGCTTGGAATACGCAGACAGCAAATATGGCCGATCCTGCTTGGCAACCTGCTGTTGATGATCGTGCTGTGCTGCGTCGTTTGCCTCGGCGCGGTATACTATGCCGTCAATCTGCTGGAGAATAAGCTTGCGCAGACAGCCGAAATGATGACGGACTATACGGCCGTTGTAGGCGAATGCCTTGCGGAAGGTAAAACACGGGCCGCGCGCTATGCGGATATTGTTGCGGAAAGCTGCTACAACGGTACGTCGTCCGCCACGCTAAGCGTTATGCTGCGGGCGCTTGGCGCGCTGGAGCCGGAAAACGATATCGGCGTGGTCGATCCCTACGGCGCGGTGACGAGCACGCGTGGGATCATCGGGGATGTGCGAAACGAGTCCTTTTTTACGGACACGTTGCGGGAGGAAGGCGGCGTATACGCGCTTTCCGGCGGCGGTATCGTATTTACGGCGCCGCTTACCACGCCTTCCGGCAGCATGGGAATGCTGTATATTGTGGACACGGATGGATTGACCATATCCAAATCTGCGCGCGTGACGCTTTCTGATGCAGGGGAATTTTGCATACTCAACGGCGACAACGAATGCATATCATTTGTAGGCAGCCGGCCGCAGAACTTTGACTATACAAAGATTTCACGCGACGGACTGCTATATACTCCCTCACATAAAATTGATTTGCGCAAACTGTTGAAGGACGGCAGCCTGCGGCTCGAAGAGAATCTTTCCGATCTGCCGCAGGACGAGACGATGACGGGGAAGAACCTCATCGAGGCGCTCAGCCGAACCTATCTTAGCGCGGGCGTATGGTATGAAAACGAGTTGACCATCAACGGATGGAAGACGGTTGCATTTTTACGACAGCGCTTCGACGCGTTTTCCATGCGAGAGCTTATTGCATTGCTTGTGCTTGCCGCGTTAATTATCTGCATTCCGATCATTGTTTCCGTTAGCAGGACGGTATCCCAGATCGTCAATAACCGCCGTATTGCAAAGGCTCTTTTGTACGATCCCGTTACCGGGGGCAACAATTTTGCGCATTTCAAACAGGCGGCGGCAAAGCTTGTCAAGCGCCCGCGATACAATGGGAAGGTGTTTGCGCTTGCTGCGCTCGACGTGGTCAAGTTCCGCGTGTTTTCGGATGTGCACGGGCATGAGGAAGGCGAAGCGCTGCTGTTTTCGATTTTTCATAACCTGCAAAAGCATCTGCGGCGCGACGAGCTGCTGGCTCGTTATACGGTGGATCAGTTTGCCATGATGCTGATTCTCGATCCCAAGGAAGATCCGGTTGCACGGGTGGAGAAGCTGACGCGCGGCCTATCAAAACTGTATCCGGGGGAGAACATCCGTTGGTCAACGGGCGTATACGCCGTATCGGACAGGCGGCAGCCGATCGAGCGGATGTATGATTTTGCCACGGTCGCCAAGGATGTTGCCAAGGCGTCTGCGTCCAATATGCCGGTACTGTTCGACTCTGCAATGCGCGAGGAGCTGCTTATCGAGCAGCAGGTGGAAACACTGATGGAAAAGGCGTTGCAAAACCGTGAGTTCGTCGTGTACTTGCAGCCGAAGTACGGCGTACAGAGCCACCGGCTTGCGGGCGCGGAGGCGCTCGTGCGGTGGAACAGCCCGGAGCGCGGCTTTGTGTCGCCCGGCAGCTTCATTCCGCTGTTTGAGAAAAACGGGTTTATCCTAAAGCTGGACGACTATATTCTGGACGAGGTTTGCCGTATCCAACGTGCGTTTATGGACAAGGGGCGGGCGCTTGTGCCGGTATCCGTCAATATTTCCCGCGCGCATTTTGCCGATCCCGGCGTTGCTGCGCATATCAAGTCCATTGTGGATCAGTACGGGATTCCGTACGAAATGATCGAACTGGAAATGACGGAGAGCGCCTTTTTTGACGATAAGAAGGTGCTGCTAAGCACCGTCAAGCAGTTGCGCAAGTACGGGTTTTCCGTATCGATGGACGACTTTGGCAGCGGGTACTCCTCGCTGAATTCGCTGAAGGATCTTCCGCTCGACGTGGTCAAGCTGGACAAAGCGTTCTTTGACACGGCGAGCGACGTTGACCGCGGCGCGACACTGATTCGCGATACGATCCGCATGGCAAAAAACCTGCATATGCAGGTCGTTGCGGAGGGTATCGAAACCGTAGAGCAGGTGGAGTTCCTTGCGGAAACCGGCTGCGACCTGATACAGGGCTTCTTTTTTGCCAAGCCCATGCCTGTGGAGGATTTTGAAAAACTATGATAGAAAACCGCTACGAAGCGAGGCTTGTTTCTTTCCTTCGCGCAATCCCGGCGCGCACATGGTATGCTGTTCTGGCTGCCTTGCTTGCCGGCGTATTGGCGCATCTCGCGGCGCTGACCGGGATTATCGTCAACGGCGACAACACGGTGCCGGTGGTATCCGGCAAATGGCTCATTTTGCAGGGCAAGTGGGCGAACGGCTATCTGGCCGATTTGCGCGGGCTTGTCAACATGAATATTGTAACGGGGCTGCTTGGCATAATCTGGCTTTCCATTGCGGCCGGACTGGTCGTCTCCACGCTCCGTATCCGCTCCAGGGCGCTTTCCGCGTTGACCGGCATGATGCTTGTTACGTTCCCGTCCGTACTGTGCACTTTCCTCTATAACGCGCCGGACATATTTTTCTTTGCACTGCTGCTTGCCGCGCTTTCTGCATACTGCGCCGTGCGCTTTCGGTATGGGTTTATCGCGAGCATACCGCTTTTGACCGTTTCGATTGGCATATATCAGACGTATATTGGTTTTGCGGCGGGCCTATTCGTGCTGGTTGCGCTTTTTGATCTTCTTGCCGGGGAAAAGCCGCTGCGGGATATCATCAAAAAGGGATTGCTGTATATCGGCGTTTTGCTTGTTTCAGTTGCGCTATATTACGGAATCCTGCTGCTGTTTATCGGCAGCCCGGAGAACCTGCAATCCTATCGCAGCATGAATCAGATGGGCGCTTTCTCGCTTTCGGAAATTGTTGCGTTTACCAAGGCGGCGTATCGCAAGGTGCTGCGCTTCTTCCTGCTGGATGCGTACGGCGTGATTGGCAGCGGTACCGGCCGGGTGCTGTATCGCATAACGCTGGCGCTTTGCGCGGTGCTTGGCGTGGCGCAGGCGGTTCGAAGAAAGCTCTGGCGCACGCCGCTCAATCTTTGTCTGGCGCTTGCGCTTGCGCTGGTATTTCCCGTCGCAATTCACGCGATTGTGATACTTGGGAAAAACGCCGACACGCATTGGATTATGATATATCCGTTTGTGCTTGTGTTCGTCGCGCTGATGAAGCTTGCCGACATGTCCGGCGACGCCGTTTCCGGCGAGATGCGCGCGCCTTCCAAAACACGGGAGGGCGGACAGTTCCTTACGAAGCTTGTACCTGCGCTTCTTTCCGTTATGCTTATTTGCAGCTGGTATCTGATTACGACGCAGAACTATGCGAGAATGCGCCTTGCGTACGAGGGCGCGTACGGAACCTGCGCGGTTATTGCGGCGGGCGTAGTGGGCGCGGACGCCTTTACGGAGGAGACGCCTGTCGCGATGGTGGGCTACATTGCTGACGACAGCGAAGATTTTGCGTTCCTCGATAACTTTACCGGAAGCTTTGACCGGGATTATCTGTTTAACAGCTGGATTGTGCAAAGAATGATCGTGCGCTTTGTGCAGATTCCGATGACGTTTGTCACGGTGGAGGACAAGGAGCGAATCCTGTCCGAAGACTGGTTTTCCGAAATGCCCGCATACCCGAACAAAGGGTATATCGCAGAGCACGACGGCATGCTTGTCGTAAAGCTGTCACCGGATGAACCGGTGATATTCGGATAAAGCACGGTTGAACGCAAACGCATCTTTGGGCGCGCTGCCTTACTTACAGGCGGGAGAGCAGCTCGTCCTTTCGTTTTTTGGACAGCCCTTTGACAACAAGCGCATACGATTGGTCGCACATACTGCGGAGCACATCCTCCGGAACGTCGCCGTCGAGATACACGCTGTTCCAATGCGCCTTGTTACTGTAGAAACCCGGCGTTACGTCCGGATACTGCGCGCGGAAAAGCTCCGCAAGCTGCGGATCGCACTTGAGAATGACCATCGTGCGGCCGGCATGCAGCGCATGCGTTTCATCCGGCGTGCAAACGGCGGCAAATTGCTTTCCGTCGATTAAGTATCGAAACCAGCCCCATTCGGCTTTGAAATCCTTGGTTGCTTCAGGCTTGTCGAGCAGATATGCATCAAGCCACGGATACTTGTTCATGGATATGTTACACCGTCCCTTCGCAGACTTGTTCCATTCTGTGCTGGCATGATATACTATATCCATGAAATCGTCAAGAGAAACCGGAAAACGACAGAATCGCAACGGCTTTCGGGCAGCGTTGCTGCTGTCTGTTGTGGCATTTTGCCTGCTTGCGGTTTTCTGCGCGCTGGTTATGTACGGCATGCGCGAAAACAGGAATGCCCGCGCGGAGAGCGCGCCGGCGCTGCATATATATGCCGATACAACACCCGTGCCTGCGGCTATGCCTGCGCCAACGCAGCCTCCCGCTCCGGCGTTTGTGTTTACGCAGAGCGAGTCAGCGCCCCTGCCGGGGCCGCTGGAGCGGCTTGCGCTCGGCAGCGAACGGATGCTGGACGGAACCATCCGCTGCAACTATCCGCTTACGTCGGTTTCGATCATGATTCTTTGCGATTATACGGAGGATGCGTTCTATCCATACGTGGGCCGGGTGACGTTTTTGCCCGGCAGCAACATGACAAGCTATCGTTTCACCGACGCAGCGGGAACGAACGAAGGCGCTTCTCTTTCCGAACAGATGCGTTTTTCGGAACTTAAAACCGGGTTGCATACAATTGTACTTTCCGCATCCTGCACGCAGACGGGTGTGCAGGGGGATATGCCGTTTTTGCAGGAAAGCGGCAAGTTTTATGTTCTGGGTGAGGACTGGACGCGGATTGACGCATCCATGTTCTCAAACAACAGCTATTCCACCGCACTGGCCTTTTTCGGCGACAAGGATCGCTTTTTGTATCGTTTCCAAAGGGTATACGGCCGCTATACCGTGGCCGACCCGGACTGGGAAGCGAAGTATATTACGGAAATCAAGATGGACGAGGGCGAACCGTGGCGCGTGCATATTGACGCGGTGCCGTATTATGAAAAGGCGCGCGCATATTTGCAGAGCGCGTCCGTGCGGGTGCATGGAACGAACGGCGACACGGGCATATTGCCGCTGTCCCGCCTCATCGTCGACTACAACGGTTCCTACCTGTCGCGCTACACCTCCGGACTGAAGTACTTTTCGCATCACGGCCTTGGCACGGCGACGGATATCAACGCCGTCATGCCGCCGAACGAGAATATAAAAGAGAATTTGCAGGTAATTGACAAGGAGGTGCGCAATTGCCTGGCTTACAATGGCATTTTGACGGAAGACGGAAAGCAGTATTATGACTTCAGCTATTCCGGGACATACGCCTGTACGGACTTTGCGATGCCGGAAAGCGTAATCAACTATCTACTGTACGAATTTGCATTTTACCGCGCCGGGTTTCAATGGGGACACTATTACAATTCTACGAGCGACGGCATGCATTTTACATTAACCGACAACATCCGCGTACAGCATGACGATGCGAAGCGCGGGCTTAGGAAGGTGTTCGAGTATTACGACTGACGGGTTTGTAGAACATATTATGGTTCTATTGTAGGACATATTATGGTTCTATGTTATTGCAAAAACAGTTTATTTTGTTATAATGTACAAGAATTAATGCAATCAAATTGCATGGTAATTGGAATGGGAAGGAAAGAGTGCAGGATTGTTCAACCAACTTGTTATAGAAATGATTAAGCATAGCAGTAATTGAAAATGAGAACTATGGAAAAATGTAGGTCTGCTGAATTATACAAATGGATGTTTTTTATTTCATCTGCATTAATTCCAGTAGCAATTACATCGTATTATTACAGCCAAAACGTAGAACAAGTATTATTTCGATACATTTTACTTATTTGTGTATTTGAAATGGTATTTTCCATTATATTGTATTATTCGGCACGAGCAATTTTTCAAAGTTTCTTGTCGGCAATTGCAATATGTATTATTTTTTGGATCATATTTTTTTCTTATAACGAACTTAGAGCTTTATTTTGCGACCTCCTTGATCGGGAAGTACACGGATTGCCTATATCAATTTCTATTTTCATAATTATTGCGATTGTAATCGGTATTGTTTTACGAAAACACGAAGCGGCCGATGACGTTGTTGCAGTGTTTTTATTTACGGTTATACTTGCATTACTTAGTATGAATAGCGCTCGTATTATTATTCGGAATACTGAACAGAAGAAAATCGCTATTGCTACAAGTGCTGATTATCGGACGGATTTTGAAGTTAATCGTCAGGAAAGTCCAAATATTTATTGGATTCATTGTGACGGAATGCTTGGATTTGATACGGTCAATAAATATTTTCACGATGAACAAGCAGCATTTAATGCCGCACTTAATGAACGAGGATTCGCATTAAACAAAAATGCATATCTGGAGTCGTTACATATTACGTATGTTGCAATTCCGTCGATGATGAGCCCAGATTACTATGATGATACATTGAAAGAAATAATCCAATCATAAAAAGATCGTACGGCGGTAGGTTCCAGCAAGAACGTAGTTGAAGCACGAAGGAACCTTGATCTATTTACAGCGTTTCGGCTCAAAGGCTATCGGATAAAAATAGTTTGCACATATCCGGGGGTGTTTTTTCCGGAAGGAACGGATTTCTTTTTGTTCAGTGACTATATTAACCGAACAACGGATTCGATTTACTTGCAAAGCTGTACTTTGCCATCGAATCAAGTCAGTCGAGGTGCTTCTGATGTACAGAAGATTAAGGAACAAATACAGTACGAAGCTTTTTTGGAAACATTTGCAAAGCCTGCGTTTATTATTTTTGAGATGTTGCACGGCGCGGATAAGGATACTCAACACGAACAGCTTGCTGGTGAAGTGAATTATTCCATATCTAAAGAGGAATTACAACAGTTGCGGATGACAGAACGCTCTTTAACCTGCGATCTAAACTTTGCAAAAGAGTTTTTCATGACGCTACAAACAGATATTGCGCCACAGCTTACAGTTTTGATGTTTGAGATGGCGCATAATCCTTTTGCATATGATTCTGAAGGGAATGTGATTGACAGTACGAAGGACAGTCGTGAAATTTGCAATTACCTAGGAAATCATGTTTATACGAGCAAAGTTCTGCTAGGAATGATTGATGCTATTTGTACACAGGATCCGAATGCAGTGATCATTTTACAAGGTGATCATGGACTTCACAACAATACGGAAGAGGATTTTAATGCGGCATTCGGCGATGATACTCCGGCGCAAGAACTTTGGAATAGCGTAATAAGCGCAATACGGGTGCCGGATGCATACAAGAACGGAGAGGAAGACAATGCATTGCGTACCCCTTTGAATTTGTCTAGGTACCTTGTGAATCGATTTGTAGGTTCCGGTAACTATGCTTATGTAGAAAACGATTAATAGCGTTACGAGTGTTATCTTGTGCATGCAGGAACATAGGCTTTTTGCTAGTATGTGCAACAAAGAATGAATGAACAATGGAGGAATGAAATAATGTATTTGGATCCTGGTTTTGGAAGTATGATTATTCAGATCCTGATCGCAGGAATAGCGGCTTGCGGGGCGTTGCTTTTTGCCTTCAAGGCAAGGGTAAAAGCATGGTGGGTTTCCCGCAAAGGCAAAAAAACGAGTCAGACGAAGATAACGTCCAATTTTGAGAAGGAAGGAGTGCAAGAAACGCAGAATGATAAGGAAGAACGATAACGCTCAGATTGAGGCTAGCTCGTTTCGCGATCCTTCCGGAATGGTTTTCACACGCAATGGAAGACTATATCGTCAAATAAATCCTTGCTACAGGGAACAGTATTGCAAGTTAATGGATGGCGGCTTATATGCTGAATTGACAAAGGCAGGCATGCTGATTGGTCATCAAGTATCAACAGAAGAGGGAATTACAAACGATGCCTTTTTGGTAATTGAACCAACAAATATTCCATTCATTTCCTATCCCTATGAGTGGGCTTTTGGGATGTTAAAGGATGCAGCATTGCTTACTCTTTCCTGCCATAAAAAGGCGCTTGCACACGGAATGATATTGAAAGATGCAAGCGCGTATAATGTGCAGTTTTTGCATGGACAGCCTGTATTAATAGATACGCTATCATTTGATATATATCAAGAGGGCATGCCGTGGATAGCATATGGACAGTTTTGCAGACATTTTATTGCGCCGTTGTTGATGATGTGTAACCTGGATTTGCAGATGAGCAAGCTTCTTAGACTTTATATTGATGGTATTCCGTTGCCATTGGCATCCAAATTGCTGCATGGAAAGGGCGGCTTTTTTGCAAAACAGCATATACATTGGCATGCAAAAGCAATTATGGGGCATGCAGAAGACGGGAAAAGCGTTAGCCGAACGAAACAAATTTATCTTTCGAAAAACAACCATATTGCAATGATTGACAGCATTATCCGCGGGATTGAATCATTGCGACTTCGCAAGGAAAAGACAGAATGGTCAGATTACTATGCACACACGAATTATTCGCAGGTGGCTTCAGACGCAAAGGAAGCTATTGTACGGGCATATATTAAAAAAATAGCACCAAAGATGGTTTGGGACTTGGGCGCAAACGATGGAGTATACACAAAACTAGCATCAACAGACGGGATGATGGCGGTTGCTTTTGACATAGATCCGCTTGCGACGGAACGCAATTATTCTTTGGTCAAGTCAGAAAACGTTAATATCTTACCGTTGATCATTGATCTTACTAATCCTAGCCCAGCTATTGGATTTGCAAATTGCGAACGCAAGAGCATTGCGGAACGTGGGAAGCCAGACTGCATTTTAGCGCTTGCAATTATTCATCATTTGGCAATATCAAATAATCTTCCCTTGCCGAAAATTGCAGAATGGCTATCCTCTCTTGCGGACAACCTGATTATAGAATTTGTTCCGAAGGAAGACTCGAAAGTACAGGTGCTGCTTGCTACGCGAGACGATATATTTCCGAATTATTCGGAAACTGGGTTTGAAAATGCTTTTTGCAAGTTTTTTGAAATTGCAGATAAGCAACTGGTTTCAGACAGTAAACGGTTACTATATCGAATGAAAAAGCTGTAATATAACAAAAGTCTTAGCTCGCGTGAGAAAACGTGGTCGTCTATAAAGAAGGGCTAACTAGCGGTGTTCGAGTATTACGACTGACGGGTTTTGCTTTTCATCAAACTATGCTACAATGTAGTAGTAGCGGTATGCGTATATACATTTCGCGCAGCCGGGAAAGTGGCATACGCCGATGGAAATGCAAAAAAAGCCGGGCTTTCAGCTATCCAATATAAAGGAGACCATACGGTCGGAAGGCCTCAAAAGCACGATTATGCAGTTTATTAAGTTCGGGATTGTAGGCGTGTCCAATACGCTGATCAGCCTGGGCGTATATTATGTATGCGTGAACGTGTTCCACTTGCATCACCAGCTTGCCAATTTTCTCGGTTTTGTTGTCGGCGTTGTGAATTCCTATTTCTGGAACAGCCGCTATGTGTTCAAAATGGGCAGACGGCGGACGTTTTTCGAGCATCTGAAAACCTTTGCGCGAACCGTAGCCGGGTACGGACTGACGAGCTATCTGCTTGGCGCTGTGCTGCTGTGGCTATGGGTGGATAAGCTCCATATATCGGAGAATATTGCGCCGTTGATCAACCTTTGCATAACGGTTCCCCTGAATTTCCTTGTCAATAAGTTTTGGGCGTTTCGCAAATCGCCTTCCGAGGCGGAGGAGACAACGGCGGGGGAGGCGGCGGAAAAATGACGAGGAAGCTCCGCTTGCTGGATTGCACACTGCGCGACGGCGGTTACATCAACGACTGGGAATTCGGGCGCGATACGCTGACCAGCGTGTTTGAGCGGTTGGCCGGCGCAGGCGTGGACATAATCGAAGTCGGATTTCTGGATGCGCGCAGACCCTTTGACGAAAACCGCAGCATTATGCCGGATACAAAGAGCGCGACGCGCATCTACGGCGGCATTCACAAAGGCGACGCGATTGTCGTCGGCATGATCGACTATGGCACGTGTCCGATTGCAAACATAGAGCCTTGCGAGAATACCGTGCTCGACGGCATACGCGTGATATTCAAAAAGCACCTGATGCACGAGGCGCTTGCTTTTTGCGCGGAGGTGAAGAAGCTTGGTTACCGGGTTTTTGCGCAAGCCGTATCGATTACCAGCTACTCCGACCCGGAACTGCTGGAACTCATCGGCCTTGTCAACAGCGTGTGCCCGTTTGCCATGTCCATGGTGGATACGTACGGCCTGCTGCATCAAAGCAATCTGCTGCATATTTTCAAGGTTGCGGACGCGCATTTGTTGCCGGAGATTGCTCTGGGCTATCATGCGCACAACAATTTTCAGATGGGTTATGCGAACAGCATCAGCATGCTCCATGCGGATACGCAGCGCGACATCGTTGTGGACGGCTCGCTGTACGGCATGGGCAAGAGCGCAGGTAACGCGCCGATTGAGCTCATCTCCATGTATATGAACGAGCATTGCGGAAAATCGTACGATGTAAGCCAGCTGCTCGAAGCCATCGAGACGAATATCCTCGACATTTACCGCGTAACCCCGTGGGGCTACAACTTCTTTTACTATGTAGCGGCGAGCAACAAGTGCCATCCGAACTATGTGTCCTATCTGATGGAAAAGCGAACGCTTTCGATGAAGTCCATTAAGGAGATCCTTTCGCAGCTGGTGGGCGACGAAAAATTGCTGTACAACCAAAAGCGGATTGAAGCGCTCTATCTGGATTTTCAAAAGAACGAGTGCGACGATGCGGATGCGCGGGCGGCATTGTTTGAGAAGCTGCAAGGACGCGAGGTGCTGGTGCTGGGGCCGGGGCCGTCTATTGCGCATAAGCAGGCGGATGTGCAGGCGTACATACGGCAGCGCCGCCCGGTTGTATTCTCCATCAATTTTCTGCCGCGGGCTTACTGTGAAACGGTCAAGTGGCTGTTTATCACGAATGCGAAGCGGTATGCGCAGATGGCTTCCCGCCTTGCCAAGGTGGAGGATACCATTGCGATTGTAGCAACCTCCAACGTAACGCGCGCACAGGGGGATTTTCCGTATGTGCTCAATTACAGTGCGCTGATCGATCCTAAAACGGAGATTCCCGACAACTCGCTAGTCATGCTGTTAAAGGCGCTTCGCGGCGCGGGTGTGCATAGCGTTGCCCTCGCGGGTTTTGACGGGTACCGGGCGAGCGATATGAACTATTATAAGACCAATATGGAGTATGGCTTTGCAAAGGACAAGGCGGATTATCTGAACGGATATGTACGGAAGTACTTGCACGAAACGAAGGATGCGCTTCCGGTTACGTTTGTAACGGCGTCCGAATATGAGGGGGAATAGGCTGTTATGGAAGAGAAAGCGCACAGCATACTCAACACGGACAGCCGTCTAGCGATATTTGATATCGACGGCACGTTGCTTGATCCCGCACAAGGAATGTACAGCGCAGTACAGTATACGACGAACGCTTTTGGCCTGCCACCTGTCACGGACGCCGCATTTCGGACTTTTATTGGCCCACCGATTCAGAATTCCTTTCGTCATTATTACAACGTGGATGAGATGACGGCAGCAGACATGGCTGCAATGTTTCGCGCGCGCTACAAACAAGTAGATCTATTTCACGCAACGCTATATCCAGGTGTTTACGAAATGCTTGCTGCGCTCTGTGCTTGCGGTGTGTGTATCGCTGTGGCAACCTATAAGCGCGAGGACTATGTGGGAACGTTGCTTTCTCACTTTGGGCTTGATCGCTATGTAAAGATTTGGCATGGGTCGGATTTTGCAGGTAAGATGCAAAAACGCGATATTATACGCCTATGTCTTGCGGAGGCAGCTGTTCCTGCGGAACGTGCGGTCATGGTTGGCGATACCGCGAGTGACGCGGAGGGAGCTGCTGCCGCAGGGATTGCCTTTATTGGCGTTACTTATGGCTATGGATTTGCACGCAGCGAAGAGGTACTCGCACTGGGCGGATATCCTTGCGCGAACGCGGCGGAAGTATTAGAATACTTGTCATGCTGTTAAAGGCGATTCGCGGCGCGGGCGTGCATAGCGTTGCCCTCGCCGGTTTTGGCGGGCACCGGGCGAGCGACATGAACTATTATAAGACCGATATGGAGAGTATGGCTTTGCAAAGGACAAGGCGGATTATTTGAACGGATATGTACGAAAGTACTTGAACGGAAACGAAGGATGCGCTTCCGGTTGCGTTTGTAACGGCGCCAGGCTTACGCTTGTGCACGATGTTACACGCGGAGAACTTGCCGACGCATACGCATACCTTTCGCGACTTGGCGCAAGGCCGCTGGGCGAATAGGGATTTCGCAATACATGCTACAGGAGAACCAGATGCAGATACGATTGGCGGACTATATTGCAGATTTTTTGGTGAGTCACGGCGTTACCGATATGTTTATGCTTACCGGCGGCGGCGCGATGCATCTTGACGACGCTTTCGGCCATAAGGCGGGCCTCAAATGTACGTTTCACCACCATGAGCAGGCGTGCGCGATCGCGGCGGAGGCCTATACGCGCCTGACCAACAGGCTTGCGGCGGTGTGCGTAACCTCCGGCCCCGGCGGCACGAACGCGATTACCGGCGTTCTTGGCGGCTGGCTCGACTCCATACCGATGTTTGTCATATCCGGACAGGTCAAGCGGGAGACGACGACCTGGGCGAGCGACGTGCCGCTTCGGCAGCTGGGCGATCAGGAGTATAACATTGTTGCGTCTGTACGTCCTATGACGAAGTATGCCGTTATGGTGACGGAACCGACAGAAATCCGCTACCATCTGGAAAAGGCGCTGTACCTTGCTTTGCATGGCCGCGGCGGTCCCGTTTGGCTGGATATCCCGCTGGACGTGCAGGCCGCGCGCATTACGCCCGACACGCTGGAAGGCTACGATCCCGCCGAAGACGCGGCGAACGAGGAACCCGTATACGACGCGTCGCTGACGCCGGTTATCCTCGACCGGATTCGTATGGCCAAACGGCCGGTGGTTTTTGCGGGTAGCGGTGTGCGTCTTTCCGGCGGGCATGACGCATTCTTAAACTGTATCGACAAGCTCGGAATCCCGGTGGTTACGGCATGGAACGCGCATGACGATTTGTACGACGATCATCCGCTGTACTGCGGCAGGCCCGGCACAATCGGCACGCGCGGCGGCAACTTTATCGTGGAGAACAGCGATTGTCTGCTGGTGCTCGGCTGCCGCTTGAATATCCGGCAGATTAGCTATAACTATCGCGACTTTGCAAAGAATGCATATAAGATCATTGTAGATATTGACCGTAACGAGCTATGCAAACCGACCATTCATCCCGACCTGCCCGTGTGGGCATGCGTTTCGGACGTAATGCGCGCAATCGCGGATTCCGGGTACGAGAGGAACCCTGCGCATGCGAACTGGCTTGCCTGGTGCCGGGATATCAACCTTCGATACCCCGCCGTACTGCCGGAGTATTACGAAACGAAATCGCCGATGAACCCATACGCGTTTATGAAGACGCTATTTGACGAATTGCAGGAGAACGAGATCATCATAACGGGCAACGGCAGCGCATGCGTGGTGTCCTTTCAGGCTGCGAGGCTGCGGCGCGGGCAGCGGCTCTTTACAAACTCCGGCTGCGCGGCGATGGGCTACGGTTTTCCGGCCGCGATCGGCGCATGCGTGGCGACGAAGGGGAAGCGCGTCATCTGCCTTGACGGCGACGGAAGCTTTCAGATGAATTTGCAGGAGTTGCAAACCGTCGTGTACAACCGTTTGAACCTGAAGCTGTTCTATCTAAATAACAACGGGTATCATTCGATAAGGCAAACGCAAACGAACCTTTTCAAACCGCCGCTTGTCGGCGTGTGCGACGGGAACGGCTTAAGCTTTCCCGATATGGAAAAGATTGCGTATGCATACGGTATTCCCTATGTGCGCATCGACGATATCGACCGCGCGGCGGAAGGGGTGCGAACGGTTCTTTCGGCTGACGGACCGGTTATTTGCGAAGTGATGCTGGACGAACGGCAATTCTTTGCGCCGAAGCTGTCCAGCAAGGTTTTGCCGGATGGGAAAATTGTATCCCCGCCCATAGACGACATGTATCCGTTCCTCCCGCCGGAGGAATACAGAAGGAATAAGGAGGTCGAAGGCCTTTGAAGAAAATCAGCATATTGATTCCGTGCTATAATGAGGCGGAGAACGTTGTGCCCATGAGCGAAGCGATTGTTTCTGTGATGACACAGCAGCTTGCGCATTATGATTACGAGCTTGTCTTTATTGACAACTGCTCCGATGACGGCACGCGCGATTTGCTCCGGCTTATCTGCGCAAAGAACCCGAAGATCAAGGCGATATTGAACGCCAAAAACTTTGGGCAGTTTAATTCGCCGTACTTTGGTATGTGCCAAACGACGGGCGACTGTACCGTAACGTTGTGCTGCGACTTCCAGGACCCCGTGGAGCTGATTCCTACGTTTGTTGCACGGTGGGAGGAGGGATATAAAATCGTTTCCGGCATCAAGACCACCAGCCGGGAGAATCCGTTCTTTCGTGCGCTGCGGACTCTGTATTACAAAATTATCAAAAGGATGTCGAGCGTTGAGCAAATAGAGCATTTTACAGGGTTCGGTCTGTATGATCGCGAGTTCATCGATATTCTCAAGACGCTGGACGACCCCACGCCGTTTTTACGCGGCATTGTTGCGGAGCTGGGCTATAAGCGCTGCGACGTGCCGTACGAGCAGCAGAAGCGGCGCGCGGGCAAAACGCACAATAACTTTTACACGCTTTATGACGCGGCGATGCTTTCCGTGACAAGCTATACCAAGGTAGGGCTGCGCATTGCAACGATTACCGGATTCGCGCTTGCGGCGGTAAGCATTGTGGTAGCGGTCGTCTATTTGATTCTCAAGCTGTGCAAGTGGTACGAATTTACGGTCGGCATGGCGCCGATGGTGATCGGGCTGTTTGTGTTCAGCTCCGTAATCCTGTTTTTCATCGGCTTTCTTGGCGAATACATTATGAGCATCAACACGCGCGTAATGCACCGGCCGCTTGTAATTGTGGAGGAACGAATCAATTTTGAAAATAGCGGCGACGATGCATAATCTTGTTGCTATACGATACGAACATAAGGAGGAGGCAACCCATGCAAAAAAACTTTAAAACGACGATGATCATTCTGGCAATACTCTATGTTATTCTTGGTGCGGTGCTTATCATCTGGCCGGAAACCGCACGGAACGCCATATGCTACACGCTTGGCGCGTTGCTGGTGTTGTTCGGCGTATACCGGATTATGGCGTATTTCATTGTTGAACTGCCGTTGCAGATGCAATTTGGCGTCGCCGTCGGTATCGCGTGCATTCTTGCGGGATTGCTGCTTCTGTTTAAAGCGGACGCCGTCGTGGCGGTGTTCGGCGTAGTGATCGGCGTTACGCTGATCGTGGACAGCATACTGCGCATGCAAACAGCGCTCGATATCCGAAGAATTGGAGGGGGGCATTGGGCGCCGGTGCTTATCTGCGCGGCGACGATGCTGGCGCTTGGCATTCTGCTGCTGTTCAACCCGTTTAAGGCGGTGATTACGGCGACGATTATTGGCGGCGTTGCGTTGGTTGTGGAAGGCTGCCTGACCATATGGAGCATTATCGAGGTCAGCAAGCTCATACAGGGCGCGCAGAGTGTTCCCGGCCGCGTGAAGTAACGGATAGCGGAGGAGCAGAAGGAATGGCGACGCCGAAAAACCAGCGACAGATGGAAGCGCATATTCAGAGCGAGATGATGGAGATGTATGCAAATTTGCAGGACGCGGTATACGGTATGCTGCATCCGCGATTTGTGCGCTGCGACTTTGCGGCCCGTACATTTGAATCGGTTATACAGGTGCAAAGCTGGATGCGAAACGGCAACAATGTTATGCACGGCGGTGTGATTGCCACGGTGCTTGACGGCATGGGCGGATTGCTTGTGCGCTGCTACACGCCTACGAACAGAATTGCGCCGACATGCAACCTGTCCGTTTCCTATCTGCGCCCGATCCAGATGGATGCACAGTTGCATGTGCGCATGCGTGCTACGCACGCTGGGAACCGGCTGCTGTTTATTTATGGGGAAGCGTTTTTGCCGTACGAGGGCGAGGAGCAGATTCATGCGACGAGTACGGCTACTTATATAATTGTAGAGTAAGAGGGATGAATATGGAAAGCAAAAAACGCAGGATTGCGGAGGCGCACATGCTTGCCGGCTATAACTGTGCACAATCGGTTATGCTGGCCTTTGCGGAGGAAGTCGGGCTTACCGAGAAAGCGGCGGCAAAGCTGATGTCCGGCTTTGGCGGCGGCATGGGCGGATTGCGCGAGGTATGCGGCGCTGTGAGCGCGATGGTTGCGGTACAGAGCATGCTGACCGGGTATGAAGATCCGGCGGACCGTGACGGAAAGATCGAGGAATACCGGCGCGTGCGCGCGTTTGCCGACGCGTTCAAGACGCAGAACGATTCGATCATTTGCCGCGAGCTGCTTACGGGAGAGGCTGCGCGTGTGAACCGCGATCCGTATCCGCGCACGCCGGAATACTACCGTACGCGTCCATGCGTCAAGCTTGTCGGGGATGCGGCGGAGATTTTGGAAAAATATTGCACGGAGCATGGCATTCCGCTGCGCTGACGAACGCTACTGCATGGAAAAAGTTGAAAAAAATATTGCTATAGAATATATTTTTATATTGTCCATGTGAAAAGTATATGTTATATTATTATGAATGCTATGGGATAGCAAACATTGTTAATTGGGAGGAAAAATCACATGAAAAAGGCGATTGCAATTGTGTTGGTTGCGGTCATGGTGATGGCGCTGTGCGTCGGCTGCGGAGCGAAATCCGATAACGGCGACACGATTAAGATTGGCGTCTTCGAACCGGCGTCTGGCGACAACGGCGCGGGCGGCAAGCAGGAAACGCTTGGCATCAAGTACGCGAACTCCGTACAGCCCACTGTCGAGGTCGGCGGCAAGACCTACAACGTAGAGCTTGTTATCGTAGACAACGAGTCCAGCAACGATAAGGCGGCTTCCGCGGCGTCCACGCTTGTTAACGCGGGCGTATCCGTTGCGCTTGGCTCCTATGGTTCCGGCGTGTCGATCGCGGGCGGCCCGACCTTTGAGGCGGCCAATATTCCCGTAATTGGCGTGACCTGCACGAACCCGCAGGTTACCGAGGGCAACAATTACTACTTCCGCATCTGCTTCCTGGATCCGTTCCAGGGCACGGTACTCGCCAACTATGCGTTTAACGACTTGGGCGTTAAGAAGGCGTACTGCCTGTCGAAGCTTGGCGACGATTATTCCGGCAACCTGGTGAAGTTCTTTGTCGAGGCGTTTACGGCGCTTGGCGGCGAATGCGTTGAGGAGACCTTCCCGGATGGCAACTCCGACTTCACGTCCTATGTTGCCAACGCAAAGAACGGCGGCTGCGAGGTGTTCTTCAGCCCCGTATCCACGGAAGCTGCGCAGCTGATTATCGACCAGTGCAACGCGCAGGGCTATAAGGCGCCGCTGCTTGCCGGTGATACATGGGACAGCAACGTGATCCTCCAGGCGGCGCTTGGCAAGGATATCAACGTTACCGTTACGACCTTCTATCCGGAGGGTGCGGATGCGGACTTCGACAGCGGTTTCAAAGCATGGGTTGCGGCGGATAACCAGCTGCTTTCCGAGAACGGCGGCGACGATACCGTCGCGGCTGTGAGCGCCATGGGTTACGATGCGTACTTCTTTGCGCTCGAAGCCATCAAGAAGGCTGGCACGGCCGATGCGGCGAAGGTGCTGGAGGTGCTCGGCGGCACGACTTACAACGGTGTTTCCGGCCCGATCGCGCTTAACGAGATGGGCGATGCGATCCGCAATACCGCGTTCGTCAAGCATGCGAACACCGAAACCGGTACGTGGGACGCGCTGCCCTCCGTTACCATCAACTAAGAAACGGGCTGCCTGCGCGGGGTTGCCTGCTCTGCGCGGCGCAATACGGTCTTTTGCGGGCGGATGGGTTACTGCCATCCGCCCGTTGCATATGAAGTTTCCACGGAGGAACAACATGATCGAATTCTTACACGCAAATCTGTCCTACATTCTTGCGGGCATATCCGTGGGCGGACAGTATGCGCTGATTGCGATAGGCTATACGATGGTCTACGGCATTCTGCGCCTGATCAACTTTGCGCATGGCGATGTGTTTATGTGCGCCGGCCTGATCATGGTCTATCTTTCCGCATCGCTTCCGATGGCAATCTCGATTCCGCTGGTGATTTTGCTGACGTGCGTGCTTGGTTTTATAATTGAGCGTGCGGCGTATAAGCCGCTCAGGGAAGCGCCCCGCATGTCGGTCATGATCAGCGCTATCGGCGTGTCCTATCTGTTGCAGAACGCGGCGCTGTATTTTACGGGGGGCCTTGCAAAGATTTATCCGCAAATTCCGTTTTTGAGCAGAACGGTTACCATATGGGATGCGACGACGAAAATGGTCACGCTGGTTACGCCGGTTTTGACCATAGTGCTCGTCGTTTTGCTTACGCTGCTTATCAAGCATACGAAGATCGGCATGGCGATGCGGGCTGTTTCCAAGGATTTTGAAACGAGCCGTCTTATGGGGATTAAGATCAATACCGTTATTTCCGTAACGTTTGTGATCGGTTCGCTGCTTGCTGCCGTCGGAAGCCTTCTGTATTTTACGAATTACGCATCCGTTACGCCGATTTCCGGGGCTATGCCGGGTCTTAAGGCGTTTGTTGCGGCGGTATTCGGTGGGATCGGCAGCATACCGGGCGCGATGATCGGCGCTTTTATCATCGGCATATGCGAGAACATCATTAAAGGGCTGGGCTGGACGACGTTTTCCGACGCATTTACCTTTGCCCTGTTGATTATCATACTGGTGGTCAAGCCGACGGGTCTTTTCGGCGAAAAGGCCATCGACAAGGTTTAGGAGGCGGGTTATGGAAATAAGAAAGAACAAAACCGGCCTTTGGGTGACGCTGGGGTTTGTCGCGCTGATCTATATTGCGGTGTTCGTCATGGAATCCACGATGCGCACATCCGGCATGCTGTTTACCGTTCTGAAGAAGGGCGCGATCTATTCGCTCGTTGCGGTTTCGATGAACCTGCTAAACGGCTTTACCGGCCTGTTCTCGCTTGGGCAGGCGGGGTTCATGCTCATTGGCGCGTATACGTATTCCGTGCTGACGATGCCAGTCGAGGTCAAGCAGGGCGGTTCGGTCTTCCAGAACTATGCTTGCGCGATCAACTTTGATACCGGCATATTTGTGGGCCTTGTTTGCGCGGGGCTTGCGGCGGCGTTGTTTGCAGCGCTGATTGGTCTGCCGGTGCTCCGGCTCAAGTCCGACTATCTGGCAATTGCAACGCTGGGCTTTGCGGAGATTATTCGCGCGATCTGTCAGTGGGACGTGCTGGGGCCGGTCACAAACGGCGCAAACGTGCTCCGTAACTTTATGACCCTCAACGACGTGACGGTTCCGTTTACGAAAATCAAGTTCCCGCCGACATTGTTTCTGTTTATTGTATCCGGCGTCTGTATTGCGATTATACTGCTTTTGATCAATTCGTCTTACGGACGCGCGTTTAAGGCGGTGCGCGATGACGAGGTCGCGGCGGAGGCAATGGGCATCAACCTGTTTAAGCATAAGGAACTGTCGTTCGTAATCAGCTCCTTCTTTGCCGGCGTATCGGGCGCGTTGCTTGCGATGTACCAGTTTACGATTCAGGCGGCGCAGTTTAAGACGGCGCTGACGTACGAGATTCTGTTGATCGTGGTAATCGGCGGTATCGGCTCCGTTTCCGGCAGCTGTATCGCAAGCTTTCTGTATATCGCCTGTTCCGAGTGGTGGCTCCGCTTTCTGGACGAGTCCAAGTATAACATCCCCGGTACCAATGTTTTGCGTAGCGGATTCCGCAGACTGGTATTTTCGGTCATTATTATGATCGTGGTGCTGTTCTTTAGCCGCGGCCTGATGGGGGACAAGGAGCTTTCCTTTGACCGTCTGATCAAGCGTTTCAACCGCAAGCGCGACCTTGCGTTCCCGAAGGAAGGGGGTGCGCGGTAATGCCGGAGAAGCAGAATGTATTGCATGTGGAAAACGTCACGATGCAGTTTGGCGGCGTGGTTGCGGTCAACGATCTGACCATGGACGTGAACGAGGGCGAGATCGTCGCGTTAATCGGGCCGAACGGCGCGGGCAAAACCACCGTGTTCAACGTGATCACCGGCGTATACGCCCCCTCGAACGGGCGCGTCGTGCTGCGCGGCAAGACCATTGCGGAGGATTATCCGCGTGGAAAGATGAAAAAGCTTTATGCCGCCGGGCATGCGGGCGAGTATACGCATATCGTCAGCAATACGCCTGACCGGATTACGAAGCTGGGGATGGCGAGGACGTTCCAAAACATTCGCCTGTTCAAGAGCATGACGGTGTTCGAAAACGTGCTTGTGGCAAAACATATGAACCTGAAGGGCGGTTTGTTTGCGGAAGTATTTCGCCTTAACGCGCGGGAAGAGCGCGAAATGTACGCCGAGACGGAGCATTTGCTGGAAATCGTCGGCCTCGCAAACGTGCGCAATGAGCTTGCCTGCTCCCTCCCGTACGGCAAACAACGCAGGCTGGAGATCGCGCGCGCGCTTTCCACAAACCCCTCGCTGCTGCTGCTCGATGAGCCTGCGGCGGGCATGAATCCGCAGGAAACGATGGACCTTACGGCGTTTATCCGGCAGATTCGGGACGATTTCAAGCTTACGGTGTTCCTCATCGAGCATCACATGGATCTGGTTATGGAGATATCCGAGCGTATTTACGTCATTGACTTCGGCAAGCTGATCGCACATGGCACGCCGCAGGAAGTGCAGGATAATCCGGACGTAATCAACGCGTATCTGGGGGTGGATGAAGAATGAGTCTGCTGGAAGTCAAGGACCTGAAGGTCAATTATGGTGGGATTGAGGCGCTCAAAGGCATTTCGTTCACCGTTGAGGAAGGCGAAATTGTAACGCTTATCGGTGCAAACGGCGCCGGCAAATCCACAACCGTGCGCGCAATCAGCAGTATCGTGCCGGCGGCGTCGGGTTCGATCGTGTATAACGGTACGGACATTACGAAGGCGGATGCGCAAAAGGTTGTCGAGTCCGGCATCGTCATGGTGCCGGAGGGGCGCCGCGTGTTTCCGAACCTGACGGTGCTGGAAAACCTGCGCATAGGCGCATACCTGCGCAATGACAAGGACGGCATTGAGAAGGATATGGCGTATGTCTACGGCATGTTCCCGCGTTTGCAGGAGCGGCATTGGCAGCTTGCCGGTACGCTGAGCGGCGGAGAGCAGCAGATGCTTGCCGTTGCGCGCGCGCTGATGGCCAAACCGAAGCTGATCATGATGGACGAGCCTTCGCTGGGTCTTGCACCGCTTGTTGTTCGTGACATTTTCTCGATTATCAAGCGCATCAATGCGGACGGCGTGACGGTCCTGCTGATTGAGCAAAACGCAAACGCCGCGCTGAAAACGGCGGATCGCGGCTATGTGATGGTGACGGGTGAAATCACGTTTTCCGGCACGGGCAACGAACTGCTCAACAACGAAGCGGTGCGTGCCGCATATCTTGGCAAGGCGAAATAACGCGAAAATGTGGTTAGGGGGTCTGTCGAATGCGGCAGACCTCTTTTTTTGCCAAAACTACTAAATAATGTTTACAATTCGTCAACTGACAACTACATCTTGAGATGGTATACTTTTTTAGAAAGCAGTGCTGCCGCTTCGCGATACGGGGCAACCCTTGCGCTGCAAAAAAACGATGGTATAATAGGCAAAACAATATGCTTTGACCGGGCGAGGTTCCCGGCAGGCCATATTCCGTTTTTGGGAGGCGAATCCATTGGCAAATTATCGGGACGACGACTACCGCGGTACGAGCGATTACGAAAGCCGGCGGACGTCGGAACATCATACGCAGGCACGGGGGAGCGGTTCGTATCGAAGCAGCTCCTATCGGGGCGATACGCCCACGCGGCGCAGTCCGTCTGCTGTGCGTGCATCCGGGTCGTCCGGCTCCGGCCGCAGCGGCAGCGGCTCCGGACATAAGAAGAAAAGAAAGCATCGGCGCAGGGTGCGCATTCAGCCCCGTTTCTATCTGCTGCTGGCAATCGCCCTTGTCGTAATCGCCGTATTTGCCGTTGTACTGACGCTTGCATTAAAGAGCGGTGACGACGGCGTGCAGGAGCCGGAAAAAACACCGAAGCCCGGCATATTTAGCGAGCTGTTCAAAACGCCGACGCCAAGTCCTACGCCGACGCCAAGCCCAACACCCACGCCTACGCCTACGCCGCCATACGGTATTCCGCATGCGGTGGAGGGTACGGAACCGGCCAAGTACGGTATCGGCGTCAAGGTGGAGGTTGACGGCGCGGAGGTTGCAACGTACAAGCGCGACGAGGAAATCAACTTTGGTTATGACGGGAACTATACCGATTTGGACGGCGTTATCACGTTCCGCGGCAACAATCTGCGCACGCAGCCTGCTTTCGGCTTAGCAACCGTCAGCAACCGGAAGCTTACAGGCGCATGGAGCGTCGATACGGGCGAGCTTGGCAGAAGCGACGTAAGCGGCCCGACAGACCGCACGTGGACAGGCAGCGGCTGGGTGGGGCAGCCCCTTATCGTGAAGTGGCCGGAGGCGACAAAGCAGGTAATGAACCTGTACGATTCCGCGAAGCAGAAGACAGACCTTGTCGAGGTCATTTACGCTACGATGGACGGCAACATCTATTTTCTCGACCTTGCGACGGGGCAGCCTACGCGCGACAAGCTGTTTTTGAACATGCCGTTTAAGGGCGCAGGCGCGCTGGACCCGCGCGGATATCCAATACTGTATCTCGGCTCCGGCGATATGTATCTTTCCGAGGATCAGAAGTCGCGGGCAATGGCGATTTCGCTCATTGACTTTACGCGGCTGTATGAATTCGGAAAACAGAATGACCCGTTTTCGCTGCGCGATTGGCACGCCTACGATTCCTCGCCGCTTGTGGATGCCAAGACGGATACGCTCGTGTATCCGGGTGAGAACGGCATTCTATATACGATCAAACTCAACACGGTATACGACGAGGCTGCGGGGACGATCACGATGCATCCCAACCACGTTGTGAAGATGCGGTATGCGGGGTCGCGCTCCACCTATCCGGCCAGCAGCACGAATACCTTCTGGCTGGGGTACGAGTCGAGCATCGCCGTGCTCGGCGGATACGCGTACCTTGGCACGAACGACGGCTTTTTACAATGCATCGATCTCAATACGATGACGATTGTCTGGGCGCAGGATGTGAAGGACGATTGCAACGGTTCGCCGGTAATCGAGCTGGATGAGACGAACCATAAGGCGTATATCTATATCGGCCCGTCGCTGCACTTTATCGCGGATGCGGACAAGCGCGGCACGATTCCCTTTGTAAAGGTGGACGCGGAGACGGGTGAGATCGTGTGGAAGTATGAGGAGAGCGTGATTACGAAGTCCGGCGTTTCCGGCGGCATACAGGCGACGGCGCTGCTTGGGGAAAAGTCGATATCGGACCTTGTGATCATTCCGTTTGCGCGCACGCCGGAGGAGAATTCCGGAAAGCTTGTGGCGCTGGACAAGAAGACGAGCGAAGTGCGTTGGACATTCAATATGGAAAAGTACACGTGGAGCTCGCCGCTGGCAATCTATGACGCAAGCGGGAATGCATATATCGTCGTATGCGAGGGCAGCGATACCGGCGATCGGATTTTCCTGCTGGACGGGTTGACCGGCACGGTGCTGCATACGTTTGATTCGCAAAAGAACATCGAAGCGTCGCCGGCGGCCTATAACGACATGATCGTCGTTGGTACGCGCGGCATGAAGATACTGGGCGTTCGCATCAACTGACGCGCACACAGGATTGAATCCGCAAAGAAAGGGTGAAAGCGGATGGCAAGAGAACAAAGACAACCATCCAGACGCAGAAAGAAACGGTTTCGCATGCAGCCGCGCTTCTTTCTCGTGATTTTCATATTGCTGGCGGTGGCAGGCCTCGCCGTATTCGTCGTAAAAAAGCTTAACGAGGACGATACGGAAGGCGAGGAGCTGGAAGCTACGCCTGTACCGACGGCAACCGCCGCACCGACCATGACGCCCAAGCCTTCCTTGCCGCCGAACGTAGCGGTTGTGCGAGATGCAAGCGCGGATCCAAGCCGGCTTGGACTTCGGGGCGAGATCATGGTCAACGGCAAGGAGCTTAATAGCTACACGCGCGAAAACGCAATTTCCTTCGGCCGCGATGTGGAGTACAGTACGATTCCGGGCCTATTGACCTTCGGCGGCAGCAATTATCGGAATAACTTTGTCTATGGCACGCCGATCATTACGGAAAAGCGTATGCGCGAAAAGTGGAGTATGTCCATCGGCGCGATTGGAAACTGGACGGGCACCGGTTGGACGGGTATGCCGCTGATCGTGCAATGGCCGGATGAGACGCGCCAGATCATGAACGTCGCCGATTCGTATAAGACCGCAGAGACGCCGCTTACCGAGGTAATCTATCCGGCTATGGACGGCAACATATATTTTGTCGACCTGGAAACCGGCAAGAAAACGCGGGAGGCGATTGCAACCGGCGTTGTGCAGAAGGGTACGGCCTGCATAGACCCGCGCGGTTATCCGTTGCTGTTTGTCGGGCAGGGAATTCCCGTGGAGAACGAACAGGGCAATAGCGCTGCGCAGGTGCGCGTATACGACCTGCTTACACAGGAACAGATATATGCGTTCGGCGGTTATGACTACTTTGCAGAGCGTGTTTGGCAGGCATACGACGGTAGCCCGATGATAGTGAACGATACGATCGTGTACGGCGGCGAGAACGGCGTGCTATATTCGGCAAAGCTCAATGCGCAGTATGATCCCGCTTCGGCAACCGTTTCTATGGAGCCGGAACGCCTTGTCAAGTTTCGCTATACGGGCAGCGGCTATTCCAAGAAGGATGCTGCGGATGCGCGTTGGTACGGGATCGAAAGCAGTGTTGCGGCATTTCGCAATTTTGGCTTCTTTACCGACAACGGCGGCAGGCTGCTCTGCGTGGATCTCAACAATTACACGTTGAAATACGCCGTGGACGTAACCGACGAAACGGATTCCTCCATAGTTGTAGAGGAAAGTTTCGATGATAATACGATCTATCTTTACACGGGCTCCATGGTAAAGTTTAGCGACAGCGGGCTGGGCGCAGGCTATGGCTATAGCTATCAGCGAAAGATCAACGGGCTTACCGGACGGGTTATGTGGGAGAAGATGCAGATTTGTTCCACCGGTGACGGCGCGACAAGCGGCGGCATGGTGGCTACGCCGCACGTGGGGAAGGCTGGCAGCAGTATATCGAACCTTGTGATCTATCCGCTGAGCATGGCTGCACTGACGGGGAGCGGCGGGGTTTCCTCGCAGGTGGGCGGTGCTGCGCCAGCCGTCGGTAGTACGCAGGTGGGCGAAAGCACGCAGGTAGGCGAGAGCGCCCAAGTGGGCAGCGTGACCGAAACCCCCGCACCGGAGGCAACCGCAGAGGCCGCGCCGGAGGCGACACCTGTTGCAGAAGCACAGCCAGTTCCGAATGCAGACGGATCCTACAATCTTGGCGGGCGCATCGTTGCGTATGACAAAACGAGTGGCGCAGTGGCCTGGACGGTTGAGCAGAGCGATGATTATTGGGCCAGCCCGGTTGTAATATACGACGAGCGCGGGAACGCATACCTGTTGCAATGCGACCGCGGCGGCAAGGTGACGATGTACGACGCTAAGGACGGCGGCATTTTAACGAGCATCGACCTGGGCAGCAGGATTGATTCAACGCCCGCCGTATTCGGCAACTACCTTGTTGTCGGCACACGCGGAAAGGGCGGCTCCGGTAAGTCGGCGCGTATTTGCTGCGTCGAGATCAGTTGATTTGTTATTGCAAACAGTATTGACAAGAGACAACAAAATCCGCCATTTTGGCGGATTTTTGTAACGGTGCGTTCGTGTAGCGCTAAAGCACTTGTGCAATCGCCCGAATGTGTGCCGGGGTGGTGCCGCAGCATCCGCCGACGGCCCAAACACCGCTGTCGCACAGCTTTTGCATATCCGCTGCAAAATCCTCCGGCGTTACATCATAGCAAGTTTTTCCATCACGGAAAACAGGCAGTCCGGCATTCGGCTTCATGATGAGCGGAAGGCTGGTACAAGCCAGGAACTGCGGCAGTAGCTGTATAAGAACGTCGGGACCAACGCCGCAGTTGCAGCCGATCGCGTCCACACCCGCCTCGGTTAAGGCGCTGACAACGGCAGGAATGTCCGCACCGGTCATGAGCCTGCCGCGCGCGTCAAAGGATAGGGTGCAAAGCACCGGAAGCCCGCCGCCAAAGCGTTTGGCAGCGCGTACGGCTGCTGCTGCCTCGGTTATATCGCACATGGTTTCCACGACGAAGCAATCGACGCCCGTATCCGAAGCCGCGCGAACGGATTCCGCAAATATCGCTTCCGCTTCCTCCTCGGTCATATCGCCCATGGGTTCCAAAAAAACGCCGAGCGGTCCGATATCAAAGCCGACGAAGCACGGATTTGCACTCGATTTTTTAACGCTTACGGCAATTTCCGCGCCCGCGCGCGCGAGTGCGGCTGCGTCGCGTCCGTCGTGCTTATGGCGCACGCTGTTGCTGCTGAAGGTATTTGTAAGAATTAGCTGCGTACCCGCATCAAGATAGGCGCGGTGCAGCGCCTCTACGGCGTTCGGATTCTCCAGATTCCAAGTATCGGGCGAAGCGCCGATGGGAAGCCCGGCGTCCTGTAACATCGTACCGCTTGCGCCGTCGAGCAGAAGGGGTCTTATCGAAAACAAATCCATATCTTTTCGTCCTGTTCATTTTATTTTGCTTACTATACCACAAATACTGTGGCGTTACAACGGCGCATAGCTTGGCGTTCCCTGTTCATACTAGCGATATGTGGAATGAAGTAGCATCTGTATGCCTGACGGCCGTTGTTTCCTTGATTATTCTGTTTCTGCTTACCAAGCTTATGGGCAATAAGCAGATTTCGCAGATGTCCATGTTTGATTACATTATCGGAATCAGCATTGGCTCCATTGCCGCGGAGATGGCTACCGAAATGGAGAATCCATTTATTCCGGCGATTGCAATGGTGCTGTATGCGGCTATCGCATTTGTTATATCGGTTCTTACAAGTAGGTTCCCGGCGGTACGCAAGGTCATGACGGGGAAGCCGCTTCTTTTAATGGATGAAGGTATTGTATACCGTGAGAACATGCGAAAAGCCAGATTTGATATACTGGACTTTCTGACTTTGTGCCGCATTAACGGCTACTTCGACATTGCGGAGATTCAGACGGCCATCCTAGAGGAAAACGGTACTGTAAGCTTTTTGCCCAAGGAGGACCGGCGGCCGTTGCAGCCCGTGGATATGTCCGTTTTTCCGGAGCAGAAGCGTGTTTTGCATAATATTATTCTGGACGGAACGCCGCTTATGCACACATTACAGGCGCTGGGATATGATGAAAGGTATCTTGAAAAAGAACTGGGCGCATCGGGCTATAAGAGCGTTCAGGATGTGTATCTTGCAACGATGGATGACAAGGGAAATGTCAGCGCCTATCCAATGACGCACGAGCGCAGGGTGTTCAGCCCGTTTGATTAAGGACCGTAGACAAGCAGTGTGAAAACGGCGGAATATACCGGATATAACAAAGCGTCCCTGTCAACCCACAGGGACGCTTTGTGCTGCATGTATCAAAGGCGATTCGATCAGATTTTGACCAATTCGTACTGTGTTGTGCCAATGCCAAGCGCTTCGGCGTGCGTCAGCGTTGTATGCCAGTCGGTCTCCGGGAACGTATTGGTGAAATGATCGTGATGATCTTGGCCGGCATGCATTTGCTCATCCAGATAACTGCCGGACATGACCGGCGCGTTGTTGCATGCATCGGCGCAGGCCTGGTCGAGCGCCACGGGATCGAAGGAAGCGAACATGCCGATGTCGGGGATGATCGGTACGTCGTTGCATGCGTAGCAATCGCAATAGGGCGATACCTGACTTACAATATTGATATGGAAACTGGGCCGATCTTTCACAACGGCAAGCGTGTACTCGGCCATCTTCTCGCAAAGGTCGGAAAAGCTGTTGCTGTTTGTGTTCTCAATAGCGTCAAAGTTGCACGCACCGATGCAGCGGCCGCAACCGACGCACTTGTTATGGTCAATGGAGGCTTTGTTGTCCGAACCGTATGTGATGGCGTCCTGCGCGCAATGCTTCGCGCAGCGGCGGCAACCGCGGCATAAGGACGTATCTACGTCAGGCTTGCCGCTGTTGTGCTGTTCCATCTTACCCGCGCGGGAGCCGCTGCCCATGCCGAGGTTCTTTAACGCGCCGCCGAAGCCGGTGGCCTCGTGCCCCTTAAAATGATTCAGCGAAATGATGACGTCGGCGTCCATAATTGCGCGGCCGATCTTGGCTTCTTTAATATGCTTTGTGCCGGTGAGCGGTACGATAGCCTCATCAAGACCGCGAAGTCCGTCCGCAATCAACAACTGACAGCCGACGGTTTGCGGCGTATATCCGTTCATGGCGGCGGTTTCCAGGTGCTCAAGCGCATTCTTGCGGCTGCCCGGATAAAGCGTGTTGCAATCGGTCAAGAACGGTTTGCCGCCGCGCTCCTTGATAAAGTCTACAACCGTTTTTGCGTAGTTCGGGCGAAGGAAAGCAAGGTTGCCCGCTTCGCCAAAATGGATTTTGATGGCGACAAACTGATCCGTAAAATCGATACGATCCATGTTCGATGCCTGCAGGAGCTTTTGCAATTTCTCCAGCAGGCTAATCTCACTGTTGGTATGCATATCGGTAAAAAATACTTTTGATGGCTGCATATTCAATAATTCCTTCTCTTAAAATACTGTATTTATTATAAAGGCTTGCGCCGGAATGCGCAAGCCATAAGCACTGGTTTGCTAATTATGGATGGCGTTAGATATTGTCAAATGAATAGGTCACACGCGACTCCTTCTTCTTTTCGGGGAAGATCTCAATTTCAAAGCTGTCGAAAGATACGCTTTCCATAAAATCCTGCGGCTTAAAAACCGTGCGGGAAAACTGTCGCAGCTCATTGACGTGCTTTGGTAAAAGAACCGGTACGGCAACGTCGAGGGGTTTACATAGCTCTGTGATGACAGGCATCCAGCCGTCCGCATCAGAAGGCCGTGCAGAAGTGAACTCCTGCACGGCATCCTGTTGAATCTTGTGATGTTGTATTACCTTTGCCCAGATTTTCATTTATTCAGGCTGTACCACACATAGAGGTACGGATACTCGGTTGTGCCGTCGCTGTACGTGCCAACGAGAGAACCCATAACCTGCTTCTTTTCCTTGAGGTCGCCGCTGTTGATGGTCGATTTCGCGCTGCGGTGCACGCATACGACAGTATGCTCATCATCAATGGCGAGCTTGTATACGGTGTAGGGCGAGGAACTGACGATCTCCGTAATGCGGCCCGTGGCCTGGAAGTCGCCGGATATTGTTGTTCCCGCAATAATATCCGCATAACTATCGACAAGCTTTTTACAGGCTTTCAGGTACTTCGAATGCGCATCCGAGGGCGGACGCTGCACGGTTACGGTCGTGCTCGTTTCGTAATATCCCTCCTGCGTTGCGGTCAGGTCGATCTTATGTACGCCGACGCTGTTGAGCTTGACAGCAAGCGTAAATGCACCGCCATCAATCGTGGGCTCGCCGATCGTCACGTCCGCGTCGTCGGATATGCTGGCACGCAGCGTGGAGCCGGGGGTAATGGAACCGGTGAGCGTAATTGCGCCTTCGGCGTTGTACAGCTGATCCTCGGTGGGGTTGGACGCAGCGGCATTGTTTACCACAAGCGAGATATTCTGCATAACGAACGGCTCAATGGTGATCACCTTGCGCGCGGTGACATAGTTGTTTTTGCGCGCTTCGATCACGATAATCTCGCGTCCCTGATCATCCGTCTGATAGTTGGCGGAGCCGGTTGCTGCGGCAGTAGCGGCAGCAGGGGCCGTATCGGCCGCAGTGGATGCGGCATCAGTGGCAGTTGTATCGGCCGCGTCGGCAGTAGCGGCTGTGTCCGCATCGGTAGCAGCGGCTGTGTCGTCAGCGGCGGCTGTATCGGCAGCCGCATCGGCCGTTCCGGCAGCGGCGGTTGTATCGGTTGCAGCCGTAGCAGCCGTTGCAGCTGCGGGCGCGCTTGTCGATACAGGACGCAGCGGCGTATAGGAGGTGGTGAACATGCCGCCGTCATACACGGTCAGCTGTTGGCCGTTGACGTACACCTCTACCGTGTGATCCTCCACGGTGCCGGAGATCATGATGGAATCGTTGTTAAATGTCTGCTGCACGGTTTCCGTGCTTGGCGCATCCAGGTTTAATGTCAACTCCGGTACCGTAAGCGTAATTTCCGGTACGGTAATCTGCCTTGTTTCGCCGGTCGGGGTATCGACCTCGATATGCGGCGTAACGGTAACGACGGCGTTGTCGCAGGGCGCGTTCGGAAGGAACACGTCGCGCTCAATGCTCAGCACGACCTGGTCGTTGGCCGGGACGGTTACGGAGTTGCTGTCAAGCTCCGCATTGGTGATAATGCGCAGCGTGCTGCCGGTAGGCGCAAATACCGCAATGTTATAGGAAGGAACGCCGCTTTCGTTTGTGGTTTCCGTTACGGTTGCGGTATACATATTGGATTCGGTTGCAACCGGCGCGTCAATGGCAGCGTCGCCTTCTGCGGGGGCTTCTTCGGCGGGTTCTTTGTTCTTGCCGAATGCGGAGGAGATGGAGGAGAACAGCGCACCTGCGTCTCCGCCAAAGTTTTTGTTTACTACATAAATGCCGAATACGGCGATAAGCGCGACGAGCAGGATAATCAGGCCCCAGAGCAGAAACGATGCGCTCTTGCCGCGGCGTTTCGGCATATCGTCGTCTTCGTCGTCGAAGTCGTCGTCGTAATCGTCCTCGTCGTAGTCTTCGTCGTCCGGGATGTCCTCATCCTCGTCGTCAAAATCATCTTCGAAACGTGATTTCTTTGCTTTCTTTTTTTCTTTGCGCGACAGCGCTTTGCCACGCTTCTTTTTGGGAGCGTCGTCGAAATCGTCGTCTTCGTCATCATAATCGTCGTCAAAGTCGTCGTCGAGATCGGCGGCGCGTTTTGCCGGCTTCACGGGCACGGCAGGCTTTACCGGTTTTTGCGCGGGTGTAACGGGCGCAGCAGCCTGCGTGTAGGTTGGCTGAATTAAGGGCTCTGCCGGAGCGGCGGCAAGCGATGTGCCGCAGTATGGGCAGAACGGCGCGTCCGGCAACGCCGGTTTGCCGCAACGCGGGCATACAGCCGCAGGTTTTGCGGGCGCGGCGGTGCGTGCGGCATAACCAAGCGGCGCATATGCTGCGCTGGAAGCGGGCTGCGCCACGGCTGTAGCTGCCGGCTGTTGGGGCGCGGGGGCCGGAGCGGATGACGTCGTGCCTGCGGGTGGTGCATAAGCTGCCGGTTGCTCCGCTGCGCCGGAGAAAGCGCGCGTTGGCCAGCTTGGCGCGGCGACGAAACCGCGCTGCGGGCGCATCTCCTGCTGCGGTTCCTGTACGTCCGCCGGCTGGGCGGCTGCGTCGGTATCCCGAAGCTTTGCGGCGCAGACCCGACAGTGCGTCAGGTGCTCTGCATTATAGGCGCCACATTCTCTGCATACCATATGGTGAATTCCTCCAATCTGAAGTACGGTTATACATTTTTATATACCATGACCATACATGATATCGCCATAATTATACATCCATATACGCATGCTAACAAAGAACAAATCGTAAACTTTGTTTGCATAGAAAACGGATATTGCAGGGCAAATCGTGAAGTTTTTGTGCATAACGTTGTCAATAGCAACAAATCGGTGTATATTGCCACATATAGACATCATACGTCGGTGGAAACCGGATTATGCGTAAGGAGCCGATTGCGTGCTTCATTGTGTGAATGCGAAGAGGAGACAGGGATTATGAGCAAAAGAAAAAAACGCGGCTGGATTTGGCTTGTTGTAATTGTGGTGCTGGTTGTGGCCGCCATTTTCGGCTGGCAACAATTGAACCGCAAAATGGCCGATGCGGCGAAAATGGCCGCGGAAGCTATGCAGCAGTCGTATACGGTTGCGAGGGGCGATATAGAGACGGTTATCGTTGCCAACGGTACGCTGGCGCCCGATGAAACGGTAACTGTGCGCGTGCCGGACGGCATTACTGTGGAACAGGTGTTGGTTACTGCCGGGGAGGAAGTTGCTAAGGGACAAACTGTGGCATTGCTTAGCGAGGAAAGCGTGCGTGCGCAGATGATCGCCCTGCAAAAGAAATTGAAGAGTGAGGATGGCTCGCTCCGTTCCAGCGGCGAGTTTGATTCTCTTACGTCGCCTGCCACAGGACGCATCAAGTACATGCCGGTAGCCGAAGGCGACGACGTGTTAAGCGCGATGGGCGAGTACGGCGCGCTGGCAATTCTTTCAACGGATGGTTGGATGCGCCTTTCCATTCAGACGGATGAGGCGCTTACACTGGGCGAGCGCATGGCCGTAAAATGGGATGGCGGCGGCGTAGAGGGCACGATCAGCCGGAAGACGGAGGACGGCTATCTGGTATTGGTACCGGATGCGCGCGCACCCTACCAGGCGACTGCGCGGCTTATGGACGGCGACAAAGAGATAGGCAGCGGCGTTCTGACAATCAACATGCCCGTATCCGTGTTGGGCTACAGCGGTACGATTAAAACGATTCGTTATCATGTAGACGAATCCGTTCCCAATGGGAGAGAAATTTTTGCGATCAAGAATTCGGCGCCGTCGATTGCGTTTGAGCAGCATTATGCCGTACGCAGCAAGTATGCCGAGCAAATGGAAAAGTTGATCGCGTATTCCGCCGATCCGCGCATTCTGGCGGAATATGACGGCGTGGTCGGCGAGGTTTCGATCAAGGATGGCGAGCCGACCGGCAAGTCGACAGACCCGGAGAAGGAAAGCACGGCTTATACAATTGCTACGGGCGGCGCGGTCAAGATGAATATCGACGTTGATGAGCTGGATATTCTCAAGGTAGTGGACGGCGCCACGGCGGAGATTTCGCTGGAGGCATTGCCGCAGGAGACGTTATCCGGCAAGGTAACCGGCATTTCGAAAACGGGAAAGAAGAACAACAGTATATCCGTCTTCCCGGTGGAACTGACGCTGGACCCGGATGCGCGGCTGTTATCCGGAATGAACGGCTCTGCGACAATCATGATTGACCGCGCGGAAAATGTGCTTTTGATTCCGGTGGAGGCAATCAGCGAGGATGAGCTCGGTACGTTCGTCAACGTGGTGCGGGAGGACGGAACGACTGCGCGCATACCGATTACGACGGGACGGAGCAACGGTGAGGTGGCGGAGGTTACGAGCGGCCTTTCGGAAGGCGATGTGATTACGTACACGCTTGTATCGGATCTCATAGACTTTGGCATGATGGGCACGGCGGCTGTGAGCGTAAGCTCGGAGGACGGCGGCGACGGCGACGTGGTTGTCGTTGGTTGAGGTGGAAACATTGGAAACGACGCAACCGATGATCCGCATGACGGACATCTCCAAGGTATATACAGTCGGCGGCGAGAAGGTATACGCGCTTGACCGTGCCAGCCTGCATGTTAATACGGGCGAATTTGTCGCGATCATCGGTCCGTCCGGCAGCGGCAAATCTACGCTGATGAATATTATCGGCTGTTTGGATATTGCCGACAGCGGCGAGTACCTGCTGGACGGGCTGGACATACAGAACTATTCGGAACAGCAATTGACCAGAATCCGCAACAGAAAGATCGGCTTTATTTTTCAGAGCTTTCATCTGCTGGGCAAGATGACGGCGGAGGAGAATGTGGAACTGCCGCTGATTTACCAGCGCTTGCCGTATTCGCAGCGCAAGGAACGCGTTGACGAGGCGTTGACGCGCGTTGGTCTTGCGGACAGACGGTTTCACCGGCCGAATGAGCTTTCCGGCGGACAACAGCAGCGCGTCGCCATTGCGCGCGCGCTGGCGACGCATCCGGCGCTTTTGCTTGCGGACGAGCCGACGGGCAATCTGGACAGTAAGACGGGCGAGGATATCATGCATCTGTTTGATGAGCTGCATTTGAGCGGCAATACCATCGTTCTGATTACGCACAACAATGATATCGCCATGCGCGCGGGCCGCCGTATTCTAATTAACGACGGGCATGTAAGCGAGGTGATAACTGCATGATCTGGCAATCGTTCAAAATGGCATGGCAGGCGATCGTGTCCAATAAACTTCGATCGTTTTTAACCATGCTGGGAATAATTATCGGCGTAACCGCTCTCGTGGTCATGGTATCGCTGGTAGACGGCGCGACCAGTAGCGTGACGAAGGAGATTGAGTCGCTCGGCACAGATATGCTGACGGTATATGTATTCGGCGACGGCAGCGCGGGCAAGAAGGTTGATATGAACGATCTTCATGAAATCGGTGAGGATCCGACTGTTGGGCGCGTTGCACCGCTGTCCAGCGCGATGATGACCGCGCAGCATCGCAATACAAAAGTTCAGGCGACGCTCTACGGCACAAACGCGGCTTTCGCCGATATCCGCGGCTACGAATTGGAAAGCGGCCGGTTTCTCAAAACGACGGATGTTGAGAACGGAACGTATGTTGCGGTGCTCTCGCACCATACCGCAGAAAAGCTGTTTGGACGCACGGACGTACTGGGCATGGACTTTCGAGCCGGTGGAAGAAACTTTAAAGTCGTGGGCGTGCTTACGGAGAATTCCATGCTCAATGGCTTTGCGTACGAATACGATATGTATATTCCCTTTTCGGTTAAAACGCGCATGAGCGGCACGACCGGCGTGGATACGTTCTATGCGTCGGCGACCGATCCGGAGAACAGCGCTGCAACCAAGGAGGCGCTTACAAGCTGGCTTTCTGCGCGTTTTGATGACGACGAGTACGTGGTGGTCAACGCGTCGGAAACGATGGAAGCGCTTGGAAGCGTAACGGGCACGATGCAGCTTTTGCTTGGCGGCATTGCGGCGATATCGCTGCTTGTCGGCGGCATTGGCATCATGAATATCATGCTCGTTTCCGTAACGGAGCGTACGGTGGAGATCGGCATTCGGAAGGCGATTGGAGCGGGGCGTGGCAGTATTATGCTACAGTTCTTGATTGAGGCGCTGTCGATTAGCCTCTTAGGCTGTATGATCGGGCTTCTGCTGTCGGCGGGCCTGCTGGCGGTGGTGGAGAAGGTCGCGGCGCTGAACATGACAAGCGGCTCGTTGTCGTTTTCCATTACGATGCCGGTAGCGTTGCTTGCCGTCGGTTTCTCTACGGCAATCGGGTTGATTTTTGGCCTGTATCCGGCGAACAAGGCGGCGAAGCTTCCACCGATAGAGGCGCTTCGGTACCAGGGATAAGTCGTTTTTGCATAACGGATGAAACAAAAGCAGCCCGGTTTTCCGGGCTGCTTTTGCGCTCATTTTGCTAACATGGATCCAACGTCGCAGAACGTGCGCCTTGTCGTGCGAACGAACCTGCGCCCGTCGCGCGCCATACGTTTTGGCACATCGGGATACATGGACGTTACGAACGTTAAAGCGATTGCCGCGCCCGCGACCATGCCGAATCCCAGAGAGAGCGTCTTCATTGTCCTCACCTCGCATTTCGCGTTTACCACAGATGTAGTATTCACATATATGCGTAGGCTTATGCCGCTCTGGTATTCGCCAATCGCTGGAAGGCGAAAGGCCGGCGGTAATGCTATGCGTTCTTTTTTGGATGATTCTTCCGATAATCCTCTACCGCCGCCTTAACGGCCTCCTCGGCCAGTACGGAGCAATGGATTTTTTGCGGCGGCAGGCCTTCGAGCGCTTCCACGACGGCTGCGTTTGAGAGCGTCAGCGCCTCGTCGATGGTTTTGCCTTTAATCATTTCGGTCGCCATGGAGCTGGTTGCGACGGCGGCGCCGCAGCCGAACGTCTTGAATTTGACGTCCTCGATAATCTCGGTATCCTCGTTGACCTTTAAGAATATCTGCATGATATCGCCGCATTTGGCGTTGCCAACCATACCGACGCCGCTGGCGTTTTCAATTTCGCCGACGTTGCGCGGGTTCTGAAAGTGGTCCATAACCTTTTGAGTATACATACGCTTACTCTCCTTTATAAAGCGGCGACATTGCGCGCAGCCGCTGTACGATTCTCGGTAAAACCTCCAGCGTGTAGTCGATTTCCTGCTCCGTAGTAAACTCGGACAGCGTCATGCGCAGCGAGCCGTGCGCGATTTCATGCGGCAACCCCATGGCCAGCAATACGTGCGAAGGATCCAGCGAGCCGGATGTGCACGCGGAACCGCTCGATGCAGCAATGCCGTTTAGGTCAAGCATCAGCAGGATGCTTTCGCCTTCGATATAGCGGATGGAGAAATTGACATTGTTTGGCAGGCGCTTTTCCGGATGTCCGTTCAGCTTGACGTACGGAATGTTCGCCTCGATTGACGCGATCATTCTGTCGCGCAGGGCGGACATTTTTGCGCTGTTCTCCGCCATGTGCGCTACTGCATGCTCTAAAGCCACGCCCATACCGACGGCGCCCGGCACGTTCTCCGTGCCCGCGCGGTGCTTGCGCTCCTGTCCGCCGCCGATGATAAGCGCCGGTACGCGCACACCCTTTTTAATGTACATTGCGCCGACGCCCTTTGGCCCGTGGAACTTGTGCGCCGACATGCTGAGCAGGTCGATCTGCATGGCCTTTACGTCGATCGGCACATGCCCGACTGCCTGGACGGCGTCCGTATGGAACAGCACGCCCTTTTCGCGGCAGACAGCGCCGATTTCCGCAATGGGTTCGATGGTGCCGACTTCGTTGTTGGCAAACATGATTGTCACCAGCACGGTGTCGGGGCGAATGGCTGCTTTTACCTGTTCCGCTGTCACAAGTCCGTACTCGTCGACCGGCAGCACGGTTACCTCCGCAATACCTTCCTTCTCCATAGCTTCGAGCGTATAGAGAATCGCGTGGTGCTCAATGGCGGATGTGATGATGTGTTTTCCTTTTTTCACATTTGCCGCCGCAACGCCGCGGAGGA
>CAYPLG010000002.1:21315-40793 GCA_964411535.1 uncultured Oscillospiraceae bacterium | reverse complement strand
GGGCAGCCTTCCCTCCACAAAGGAGAGCGCGATCGTCATGCTTTCCGACAGTTGCGAGGCGGCGGTTCGCTCGATCAACGATCCTACGCGCGAGGATATTGCGCAGATGGTGCACAAGGTCGTGCAGGGCAAGCTGGACGATAACCAGCTTGTTGCCTGCCCGCTGACGCTATCCGAAATCAACCGGATTGAAAAGAGCTTTTGCGCAACGTTCGTAGGGCTGCTGCACGAGCGGATCCGGTATCCGGAGGACGCGGAATGACGACGGTGGAGTTTATATCGGAGGGCGTTGCGGCAGACGCCGAAACTGAGGCGCTTTTGAAAAGCACGATTGCCGGTGCGCTGGAACGGGAAGGCCGCACAGGCGGCGTGACCGTCGAGCTGACGACGCCGGAGGGGATACAGTCGCTCAACCGCGATTTTCGCAATGTTGACGCGGTGACGGACGTGCTGACGTTTCCCGCATGGGAGGGGGAGGCGCTGCTTGCGCCGCCGGACGGGTATCTTGGCGACATCGCCATCTGCCTTGCGCGCGCGCAGGAGCAGGCGGCGGCGTACGGACATTCGCTGCGCCGGGAGCTGGCGTTTTTGGCGGTGCACGGGACGCTGCATCTACTCGGATACGACCATATGGAGCCTGTGCAGGAGCGCGCGATGTTCGAAAGACAGGATGCAATATTAGAAGAAATGGGGATTGCAAGATGAACCCGGTTACACAGCAGGAGCTGGACCAAATGCTCGATATGGCGTATGCCGCGCGGGAACGCGCCTATGCGCCGTATTCCAACTTTCGGGTGGGGGCATGCCTCAAGGCGTCGTCCGGCAAGTATTATCTTGGCTGCAATATTGAAAACGCTGCGTTTACGCCGACCAACTGCGCGGAGCGCACGGCGATGTTCACCGCCGTTTGTGCCGGTGAGCGCGATTTTGACGCCATCGCCATCGCCTGCACGGGGAAGAACCCTGCGTTTCCCTGCGGCGTATGCCGGCAGGTATTGAACGAGTTTTGCGAAGGGGAGATGCCCGTGTACTGCGGCAGCGCCACGCATGAGACCGTGCTGTCCACGCTCTCCGCGCTGCTGCCGAACGGCTTCGGGCCGAGGGATCTGTAAATGGAAGCATACCGTTCTGGCTTTGTCTCCATCATCGGCTGCCCCAACGTGGGCAAGTCCACCTTGCTCAACAGCATGATCGGGCAGAAAATCGCGATTGTGACCGACCGCGCGCAGACGACGCGAAACAAGATTACCGGCGTGCTGACGCGCGACGGCTACCAGATTATTTTCCTGGATACGCCGGGTATTACGAAGCCGAACAACAAGCTTGGCGACTATATGCAAAAGGTTGCGTTTGACGCGTGCAACGAGGTGGAGGCCATCCTGTTTGTAACGGACGCGTTAAACGGCGTGCGCGAGCGCGACGGGCAGTTGATGGACAAGCTCATAAAGGCCAAAGCGCCCGTCATTGCGCTGATCAACAAAGCGGACGCCGCAAGCGGCGCGCAGGTTGCCGAAGCGCGCGCAATTCTTTCGGAGCGGAACCAGTTTTTTACCATACTGGAGGTTTCCGCAAAGACCGGCGCGGGGCTTGACGCGCTCGAAAGCGCGCTGGTTTCGCACCTTGTCGAGGGGCCGCAGTATTTTCCGGAGGATATGGTGACCGACCAGCCGGAGCGCGTCATTTGCGGGGAGCTGATTCGCGAAAAGGCGCTGCTGCTGCTCCGCGAGGAAGTGCCGCACGGCGTCGGCGTCGCGGTCGAACGCATGGAGAAGCGGGAGGACGGCGACTTAATGGACGTATACGCAACGATCTACTGTGAGCGCGATTCGCATAAGGGCATTATCATCGGGCGCGGCGGATCGATGCTTCGCAAGATTGGCGAATCCGCGAGGCACGATATTGAATGGCTGCTTGGCTGCCGCGTCAATTTGCAGCTTTGGATCAAGGTCAAGGACGACTGGCGCAACCGCCCGGCCGTCATGCACGAGCTCGGTTACGAATAATTGTCAAATTCTGATTGTCATGCGGGCCTGCTTTTCCGGGCAGAATAAAACTGCCGAAGGAGGGGTTGTATGACGGATATGGAAACGAAGAGCAGGCAGGCGTGGGAACGGTTTACGGATACCGGAAAGGTGGGCGCATACCTGCTGTACCGCGCGATACGAAGCGCGGCGGAGAAACACAGATGAAGCCTGCGGCGGGAGGGAAGCATGCCGGTCATACTGGCGGACGGTATTGTGACGCGGTACGTCAACTACCGGGAAAACGATCGCATCATCAGCATATTCACCATTGACCGCGGCATGCTCACCGCCAAGGCGCGCGGCGCAAGGAAGCCGGTAAGCGCGCTGCTACCTGCTTGCCAGCCGTTTGTATACGGACAGTTTGAACTCTACAGCGGCAAGGATAAGTTTGTAGTCAACCAGTGCGAAATTAAGGAGACGTTTTTCCCGCTGCGGGAGGATTATGCGCGGTTCTCATTCGGGTCGGCCATGTTGCAGCTTGCGCAGGCGGCCGTACAGGAGAACCAGCCCAACGAGCCGCTGTTTTCGCTATTGTATCATTCCCTGTCGTTTCTTGCGTACGGGGACGGCGATCCGCGCGATCTGCTGTGCGGGTTTCTGATTCGCTATCTCAATGTGATCGGCTACCGGCCCGCGATAACGACCTGCGCGCGCTGCGGGAGGGACATCCGGAGCGACGCGCACCTGCGTTTCTCCGCGGAGCAGGGCGGCGCGGTATGCGCGGGGTGCACGGCGGGCGGATCAAAGATTAGCCCTCTGGCGCTGGAAGCGATGCGGCGCATGCTGCTGCTTGCCGACGACGAGCTGTGCCGGATTCGCCTGACCGACGCGCTGCGTGCGGAGATTGTGCCCGCGTTGACCGGGTATGTGGCGACGGTGCTGGACTACGGCGTGCGCGCGCTTGCGACGCTGCATGCGGAGCTTATGCCGGAAAACGCGGGGCCGGACGGGGCAAAAATGTGAATTTTCGCGATATCCTGCGACAATGCAGGAATCTTGTGGTATAATCCTGCGGATCGGGATTGTTATTAGGAGAGACAGAGGCATGACTAACGCGGCGCGTATGAAAAAATGGATATGGATACCGGCGTTGACGGCAACGCTGGTGATTTGCGGCTGCAAAACCAATGAAGCGGAGGTTGCAACGGCGGAAACGACGGCGACGCCGGAACCCGTGGTGATCAGCATCGGCGTGGTAGCGTCCGCGGAGGCGACGGAGGTTCCGCTTGCACCGCCGACATTTTCCCCGACGCCTTCCCCGGCGCCGACGGAGGACCCGATGTCCTTTGCAAAGCTTGCGCCAACGGTCAACATGACCTATGAGGAGCTTGTCGGCAGCACGGACGATATGAAGAAAAAGCCGAAGGAGCTGATCAAGGGCTATCCGGACCCGAAGACGTACTATATCATCGTGGACAAGCAATGGCAGGTTACGATGGTATTTCAGCGTATCGACGACGGCAGCAACTGGGGCAAGCCGGATTATGAAAACCCGGTTCGCTATATGCTTTGCTCCACCGGCAACCCCAATAAACCGTACGGATACGAAACGATGAGCGGTACCTGGGATATCGAGGTACCGAAGGCGCGCTTCCACCAGTTTGTGAATCTGGAGGCGGCGCAGTATTTGACGCTGATTCACAGCCTTACCTATTTCCATTCGATTTTGTACGAGAAGAACTACGACTTGAGCACGCTGATCAAGGAAACCTACGATGCGCTCGGCAGCAGGGATTCGCATTCCTGCATCCGCCTGACCGTGCCGGACGCGCGCTGGGTATTCTACAATATAGCGCCGGGCACAACCTGCGAAATTCGCAACGGCGACCCAAACGATACGGCTACGCAGGCCATTCGCGCGCAGCTGGTCCTGCCCGCGTCGAAAAGCGGCGTGCGCCTGCGCGCAAGCGAGTATACCTGGACGGACAACTGGAAAATCGAGGACGTGGCGCAGGATGTGAAGTATAAGGATCAGGCGCTGCCGAAGCCCGATACGGGCAATGCGGAGGAAATTGGCGTAACGCCCGCGCCGGATCAGACTGGCGGCACAACCGCACCCGGCACGCCGGCCGACGGCGGCGCCGTAGCGACGCCCGCACCGGCAGTACCGGACGCACCCGCAGCCGACACGCCCGCCCCGGCCGCCGATACGCCCGCGCCCCAGCGAAACGACGATATCGGGGATGTTACGTTCTGATGCTGCGCCGCAACTACAAGGGAAACTGGATAACAACGATGCTGCTTGTCATGGCGGCATCGTTTGCTTTGTATCCAGAATTTTCCCTTGCGGATGCGCCGGAGCCCGCGCCGGACGGCGATTGCATTGCGTTGCTGAACGCTGCTGCCGGGCTGCCGCCGGAAGGGGAAAACGCAAAGCGCAGGTATGCGACGGTGCAGTCTTCGTCGCAGCAGGAGGAAGCGGAGGGCGCGCTGCCGCAAACCGCCGCAAGCGCGGCGAGCCTGCTGCGTTACCGCGCGGGGTATCTCAGCGTGCTGCCGGATGCGAACGGCGTGCTGGCGGTTCCGACGGCGCAGGAGACGGAGGCGGCGGCAAAACGGCTGCTTACGGGCGCGCTTGCCTTTGACATTGCGCCGTATGTGCAGCAGATGCGCGGCAAGCAGACGAAGGTGTACCGTACGTATGCGGAGAACGCGTCGGTTTTTATGGAAATGGCGGAACAGGTGCGTATATGCACGGAGCGCGCGATACGAGCGTGTATTCCCGCCGTGCGGCGCGACCTTTCGCAGTCGGGCGTGTCCATGGATACGCCGCCCGCGCCGTACAACCTGCCGGATTGGAAGCGTCTTGCCGCGCTGTACTATGCCTACGGGGCGGATACGCTGTCCCTGCTGCAAAACTCGCTTTCCGCCGCAATCGAGGAAACGGGCGTTGGGCGTGCGACGCTTACAGTAAGCTACGGCACGCATGACGAGGTTGCGGCGGGGGGCACGCGTAAGCAGTTTATCCAGTCGCGGTTTGCGTATGCGTATTTAAATACCGTGTTTGACGAGCAGGGAATCGCGTGCGTAAGCCAAAAGCGCGTCTATGACGCAGAATATCTGGCGACAATAACGCATCCCGTGCCGGGGTATCTGATCAAGAACGGCTGGTTCGACCCGCGTGACAGGGGAACGAGGCTGCACACGGGCACGGACATCCGCGCCCCAGGCGGCACGGCCATCCTTTCCGCAACGGATGGCGAAGTGCTGTATATCGGATACCTGCCGATTCCCGGCAATTACGTGATCATTCGCGACCCGTACGGATACGAGTATCATTATTACCACATGCGGGAGCGCACGCAGCTGGTCCGGGAGGGCGACGTTGTCCGGCAGGGCGATGTGATCGGGCGCGTCGGCAACACCGGCAACAGCGCGGCGAATCATCTGCATCTGACGGTCGTGTCGCCGGAGTATACATACGTCAATCCTTACGATCTGCTCCGGCAGGCGGGGGCGACGCCGGTAAAGCCTGACGTGTAGGGCGGTGAAATTCAATACTTGTGCGGCGGCAGGCATGGTGATATAATATGTGAACGACTGATGAACAAAACGGCTGGAGGCATGGATGCGCATCATCGCAGGTTCGGCGCGCGGCAGACGGTTTGATGCGCCCAAGGGAATGGATACGCGGCCAACGCTCGATTCCGTAAAGGAAGCCATGTTCGGCATGTTGCAGTTTGACATACCGGGAAGCGCGGTGCTCGATCTGTTTTCCGGCTCCGGCAATCTGGGGCTGGAGGCGGCTTCGCGCGGTGCACAGAGCGTCGTATGCAACGACCATGACCGTGCATGCGCAGCGTTGATTACGAAAAATGCGGAGCTGCTTGGCCTTTCCGGCGTTGTGCGCGTATTTGGACTGGATTACGCCGCCTGCCTGGACCGGCTGGCCCTTGCGGGGGACACGTTCGATATTGTCCTGCTGGACGCGCCTTACGCAGGCGGTTTTGCAGAACGCGCGGCGGAGACGGTATTGCGCCGCGGCATGCTGCGGGAAAACGGGCGAATTGTAATCGAGCATGCCCCGGATCTGCCGCCGGTGCGGGACAAGGCGCTGGCAACAGCGGTTTTAACGCGGCGTTACGGCAAATGCGCCATCACCATATGGAAAGGGACAGCGACTGCATGAAGGTTGGTATTTATCCCGGCAGCTTCGATCCGTTTACGTCCGGGCACCGGGATGTGTTGCTGCATGCATCTTCCCTGTTTGATCAGGTGTATGTAAGCGTGCTGATGAATTCCTTGAAGAATCCCATATTCACCGTGGAGCAGCGCAAGGAAATGATTCAGACGGTCGTGGATGCGGATAACCTTACAAACGTAACGGTATCAAGCTTTGACGGTCTGCTTGTCGAGTATGCGCGCGGGATTGGCGCAGGACATATTATCCGCGGACTGCGCGCGATTACCGACTTTGAATACGAATTCCAGATTGACGCGGTGAACAGCTATCTTGCGCCGGAGATTAAGACGGTCTATTTTATGGCCAGTCCGGAGCATTCGTTCCTTAGTTCAAGCATTATTCGCGAAATCGGCACATTCGGGGCGGACATCAGCAGGCTTGTACCCGACTGTATTCAGAATATCATTGCAGAAAGGCTGGCAAAACAATGAGCAGCGCACAAACCATGAAGATTTTCTCCATCATCAACCGCATCAAGCAGGAGCTGGAAGAGAGTCCAAAGACGAAATTCGGTACGCCGAACAAGCGTATTGTGGAAATCGATATCCTGCTCGATCTGCTGGAGGACCTCAAAGTCGTCATACCGGAGGATATCCGCAGGGCGACGGGCATTATTGCCGAGGCCGACAACACCATGCGCGACGCCAAGGAGAACGCGGAGGAGATTGTTGACGCCGCGCATCAGGAGGCGGACAACATCACAAGACAGGCGCAGGCCGCGGCGGATAACCTCTACGAGCAGGCAAAGGTCGAGTTTGAGAACCGCGTCAACGATTCCGAGGTATATAAGGAAGCGTTTACGCGTGCCAACGGCGTCGCCGCCGAGGCGGAGGAAAACGCCAATGCCGTATACAACGGCGCGCGGAAGTACGCCGATGATATTTTAAGCGATTTGCAGCGTTATCTTGCGGAGTATCACCGCATGATCGAGCAGAACCGGCTGGAGCTTGGCGTGGCGCCCGTTGCCGCACAGCCCGCGCCGCAGGCAGCGCCGGTGCAGCCGATGCCGCCGCAGCAGCCGACGCCCGTGCAGGAGCCGCCGGTACAGCCGGTTCCGATGCAGCCGCCGGTGCAGCCGCGTCCGGCGCCGCAGCCCGCGCCGCAGCGGCCAATGCCGCAGCCTGCGCCGGCACAGCGCGTTGCGCAGCAGCGGCCTTCCCGCCCCATGCCGCAGGAGGAGGATCGCTACGCCGTGGAGGAGGATCCTACCGCGACAAGACAGTTTGCGCGCCCCGCCGAAAAGCGTGCGCCGCGTGATGAGGAAGAAGAGGAGCCGCGTCGCGGCCGCGCAAGCGTGCGGCACGATGACGACGACGAGGACGAAGCGCCGAAAAAGAAGCGCGGCGGCCTGTTCAAGCGCCTGCTCGAAGCCGACGATGACGACGAGGACGAATATGACGACGACGAGGAGGATTGGGACGACGAGCCTGTCAAGCCCAAGAAAGCGCCCAAGGAAAAGAAGCCTCGCAAGCGCCTGATCGAGTTTATCGAGGAAGACGACGACGAGGATGAGGACGACGATTATTAAACGTATTGCGAGGGCCCGGACTATGATGCGTCCGGGCTCTTTTCATTAGCAGTGCCGTGAGATAGCTTGCAACAAGCCCCACGCAGGTACTTAACACAAAAGTAAGCGTGACCAGCGCGTTTTCCGCGTAAGCGTCCGCATTATCCGACCATGCGGGCGTTGTGCTTTGCAGGAAAAGCGGCGCGACCAAGAAGGCAATGCAGCCCGCAAGGCAGCCCTGCATGAGCTTTTGCAGCAGGTACGCGCCGGGGCGGGCGAGCTTCGTTGTCATCATGACCTGCGCAAATATGCAGACGCCGCCGAATGTCGTCAAAAACGCGAGTATCCCGGCCAGTACGCGCGGCGGCAGCGGCAGCGCCGAAATGCGCGCGCACCCTGCCGTCATCTCCGCCATGCCGATCACGACGGCGGCCACGCCGGGGAACCGCCCGCCGAACAGGGCGGAAGCGGCGGTATCGGCCAGCACATAGAAGAATACGATACACCCGCCGATGCCGAGCATGGCGCGCATCCCGTCGCCAATATCGGAAAACAGCGAGCCGGGCTGCGGAGCTGGTGCGGGCGGGGCGTCCTGCGCGCCTGTAGCGTTGCCCATTAGCGCGCGGCATACCGGCATCAGCAGGATTGCGCTGCCATAATGCGCAATGGCGAGCGGCCAGAACATCGCGCGGTTTTCGCACATGCCGACGGCGACGACGCCCAGCAGGAACATGGGGCTTGCCAGATTGCAAAGGGCGGCGTACTCTTCCCGGCGCATCTGTACGCTGACGCGCGCGCCGTTGGGCGTGCCCGCGACGCCGCCAAGCAGCAGGCACGGCAAAAATGCGCCGCCAAACCGTCGTTGTAGCATGGAGAATACGTTCAGGCGGCATAACATCGAGGTTAGGACATAGAAGGGAAACAGCGCGGGCAGCACGCGCGTCCACCAGAGCGCAAGTGCGTCTGAGGCGGCGGAAAGCGCCTGCTTCGTGCAGACGAGCAGCAGGATGCACGCGCCGGTCAGGCAGCATATGGAAAGCGTCGCGGTATAGGTATGCCGGCGTGAATGTGATATAATCATGCTTGATTATTATGTTGTAAAGGGCGGGGGAATGCCGCATGCGAAAAAAGCTGGGGCTTGCGCTGGGCGCGGGCAGTACGAAAGGATTTGCGCATATAGGCGTGTTGCAGGTATTGCAGGAGAATGACATCCCAATCGATATGATTTCCGGATGCAGCATGGGCGCGATCATCGGTTCCTTCTTTGCCGTAGGGTGCGATATGTATATGCTGGAAAAGTATGTCGAGTCGCTCAACCTAAGGCACTATCTTGATATCCGAAATCCGCTGACGGGCGGGTTCATCCGCGGGGAGAGCCTACAGGAGATTTTGAAGCTGTTTACGCACCGAAAGACGTTTAGCGAGACGAACATTCCGTTCTGCTGCGTTGCGGTGGACGCCGGCTGCGGCAGGCTCGACGTGCTGGAGGAGGGTATGCTGCATGAGGCGGTACGCGCGAGCATGTCGATCCCCGCGCTGTTCGAGCCGTATACGTTTCAGGGCAAAACCTATATTGACGGCGGCGTGCTGGACCGCGTGCCCTGCAAAGCGCTGCGCGACCGCGGCATGGACGTTGTAATCGGAATCGACGTGGGCTACCACGGCGGCGAAACGGACGTGGCCGGGATGAACGCATACCAGCTTATGAACCATACGATCCGCATCATGCAATGGCAGATCAACCGCATGTGGCAGGAGGACGCGGATATGATTCTTGTGCCGGAGGTGCTGTACGTGAAGGGGTATTTCCAGATGGATAAGGTGCAAGACTGCATCGCGGAGGGCCGCCGCGTGGCGAGCGAGGCCATCCCGGAGATAAGGAGATTACTATGCATACAATAGCGGCCATCGGCGTCGGAAATCGGGGAAACGGGTACCTTAGGTGGCTTAAAAAGTTCTGCGGCGACCGGGCGCAGGCTGCGGCGCTGTGCGAAAAGGACGAGGGGAAGCTGCTTGCGGCTGCAAGGCGGTATGGCGTACCGAAGGAGCGCTGCTACACGTCCGACGAGGCCTTTTTCGGCGCGGGCAGGCTTGCGGAGGCGGTCTTGATCTGCACGGGGGACCGCGATCATTACGGGCATGCGGTCAAGGCCATCGAGCTTGGCTACCATGTGCTGCTGGAAAAACCGATATCGCCCAGCCTGGCGGAATGTAACGCTTTGCTGGAGCTTGCCAAATCCCACGGCGTACACGTTGTCGTGTGCCATGTGATGCGGTATATGCCGTACTTCCAAAAGCTCTATGAGATTGCGACGGACGGCCGGTATGGGCGGCTTATGGGGATTGACCATACGGAGAACGTCGGGTACTTTCATTTTGCGCATTCCTATGTGCGCGGCAACTGGCGGCGGGAGGATGAGACGACGCCGATGCTGCTTGCCAAAAGCTGCCATGATTTTGACTACATCAACTGGCTGATGGGCGGCGGCTGTACGGGCGTTTCCTCCGTGGGGCAGCTTAGCTATTTCGTGCCCGCGAATGCGCCGGAGGGCGCGGCGGCGCGCTGCCTCGACTGCCCCGCGCATATCCGGGCGCGCTGCGAATATGACGCGGAAAGGCTGTATATCACCGCGCCGCTTTGGCGGGTGACGTTTTTGCGGTTTATGGGCGACGTACTGACCGGTAAGCCGAAGTTTACGAAGGCCGACAAGTACGAAGCGTTGCGTACCGGGCTGTACGGCCGGTGCGTATACCGTTGCGACAATACGGTATGCGACCATCAGAGCACGCTGCTGACGTACGGCGACCGGTATGCGACGACGACAACGACCGCATTTTCGAAAAGGAGCTTCCGGCGGACGGTTTTGCAGCTGGAGCATGCCGACGTCATTGCGGACAGCCGCTCGGAGCGCATCGTGATACGCGAATTCGGCAAGGGTAAGCGCAGCATAAAGGTCAGCCTTGTGCATATCGTGCACCGGGAGGGCGACCAGCGGCTGATACGCGCGTTCGTCGACCTGCTTGACGGCGTAAAGACGCCGGGCCTCGCGCTGACGTTTATAGAAGAAAGTATCGAGAGCCATCGCCTGGTGCTGCTTGCGGAGGAATCGCGCAAGCGCGGCGGCGAGATGCTGCCTGCATGCATGGCCGGGGAAGAAACGGAGAAACTGACAAAATGACGAGCTGCTATCTGGATAACGGAGCGACGTCGTTTCCGAAAGCGCCGGGGGTGGGCGCGGCGATGGCGCGGTATATCGACGAAGTGGGCGCAAACATCAATCGCGGTACGTACCGAAGCGCGAACGACGCGGCCATGACGGTGCTGGAGACGCGCAGCCAGCTGCTCCGGCTGTTTCATTTTCCGTTTGACGAAAGCTGTGTGGTATTTACGCCCGGTGCGACGGCGGGGCTGAACCAGATTATTCTGGGCCGCTGCGAGGCCGGGGATCATGTTATCGTGTCCAGCCTGGAGCATAACGCCGTCATGCGCCCGCTGACGGAATGCGCGGACCGCGGCGTAACGTTCTCGCGCATCCCCGCCGATCGAGACGGCGTGACAGATGCTAAGGACATCCTGCCGCTCATACGGCCGAATACGCGGCTTGTGGTCGTTTCGCATGCGTCGAACGTTTGCGGAACGCTGCTGCCGCTATGCGAAATTGCGGCGATTTGCGCGGCGCGCGGGCTTCCGCTGGCCGTGGATGCGGCGCAGACGGCGGGACATTACGAAATCGACTTTGCGTCGCTGCGTTTGTCCGCGCTGTGCGTGCCGGGGCACAAGGGCCTGTTGGGGCCGCAGGGCGTTGGCGCGCTGTTGCTGGATCCCGATTTTGCGAAAACGCTGCGCCCGCTTGTTACCGGCGGCACAGGCAGCGCGTCGGATAGCGAACGGCAGCCGGATTATATGCCGGACCGCTTTGAGTCCGGTACGCTGAATCTGCCGGGCATATTCGGCCTGCACGCGGCGCTGTCGTTTGTGGAATCGCGCGGCGTTATGGCGTTTGCGGAGCATGAGCGGCGGATGACGGCGCGGCTGCTATGCGGCCTGCAAGGGCTGCCCGTTCGCATTGCCGGTACGGCGGACCTTGATCAACGCGTAGGCGTTGTTTCGCTGGACTTTTCACCCGCCGACAACGCCGTCGCGGCATATGCGCTGGAAACGGAATACGGAATTTTGACCCGCTGCGGCCTGCATTGCGCGCCGAACGCGCATAAAACCCTCGGCACGTTTCCGCAGGGGACCGTGCGGCTCTCCGTCGGGTATCGCACCAGCGAGGCGGACGTGGACGCGGCGATTGCCGCGGTGGCCGCGGTTTGCGCCAGGCTGGGATAGAACGCCCGGCCGAAAGAAAGGGAGCAACGGCCGCCGGAGCATGCCGGCGGCTGTTTGTATATATTAAGTATTGGCGGGTCGCAGCATCGTGACGCCGCCGGGGAAATCCGCTTCCAATGCGCAGACGGACAGGCAGTAGCCGGGGAATACGCCGTCATAGCGGTGAAAATGGAAGGATGTTTTGCCGGAAAACACGGCGTTGCTTGCACCGTCGGGCAACAGGCTGTACGTCATAGGCGGCACGGAAAAGCCGAAGCCCAGCGCCTTGACGTAGCTTTCCTTCAGCGTCCAGATGGAGAAGAACGCCGCATGCGGGTCCGGCAGGGAGGAAAGATACGCGTATTCGTCCGGGTGGAAGAAGCGCTTTGCGATGCGCATCGAATCGATCGGGCGCATGCGCTCAACGTCCACGCCGACGCTGCCGCTGCAGGTGGCCAGCACGGCGTAATCGCCCGCGTGCGAAAGGTTGAACTGCATGCCGCCGGGCAGCTCCGGCTTGCCGAACGCATTTTGCATCGTTGCGCAGTCTTCGCCAAGAACGGCGTTAAGAAGCAGGCCTGCCGCCAGACATCGCCGCCCGGCAGGCGTATTGCCGTAAATCTGCGTTTTCAACGCGCGTTCACCGGCGACGCGGCGGATTAGCGAATCGAAATTTGCGGCCAGACTGCCGCATTCCATGGCGTATAGGTTTACGATGCTGCATACCCCCCCTTGCACGGGTTATGCGATACCCTGTTTGGCTTTCATTATACGATTGTAAAAACAAAAGGCAAAGCGATAAGCGCACAATTCTTCGGCCGCAGACTGCGGCATTAGAGGACGCTCCCGGCGCACGGCGCTTACAGAGGGAGCGGATGCTTATAGGCATGACAAAAACGCGCGCGGCCGGCGGAAAGAAACAACCGGCGGCGCGTTAATACTTTGCGAACTGCTCCACGTCCAGCACGAACACCGTTGCGCCGCCCACCGTAACGGTCAGGGGCATGGCGACGCTGTCGACATTGTGCGGGATGCCGGACACGGGTACGGTGACGGCCTGTCGGCGGCTGGAATGCTCCTTGATGGTGTCGAGCGCGATGGTAAGCTTTTCATCAGGTACGCCGATCATCAGCGTTGTGTTCCCGCCGCGCAGGAACCCGCCTGTGCTGGAGATGCGGGTAACGCTGATTTCGTGCTCGATGAGCGCGCGGGTGAGCACCTTTGTATCCTCATTTTGGACGACGGCAAAAAGCAGTTTCAAAGGGTTCGCCTCCTTTTCCTGTTCATGCAATCCGAATGGTTTCTTTTTAATCAGTATACCCCATTGCAAAGCCGGAGGCAAGCAAGGACGGCATTCGGTTTTGCACGATTTTTCCAGAATCTTTTACTGTATTTGCTAGTTGCTTGCGCTTTTGTTGCGCTTTCTGTGCTTTAATGTCGGTATTGAAGAGAGATGCGGGGCGGAACCCCAAAGTAATATTGGAAACAGGGAGGAAAGCAAAAATGTATCAACTGATGATCAATCGGAAAAACAGCAAAAAAGGCTTCACCCTCGTGGAAGTCATCGTTGTTCTCGTTATCCTTGCCATCCTTGCCGCCATCATGATTCCGGCCATGACGGGCTGGATTGATAAGGCGAAGGGCAAGTCAGTGCTTGTGGAGGCACGGACACTGTACCTTGCGGCGCAAACCCTGGCTTCGGAAGCTTATGCGCAAACCCCGTTTACCGATCCAGATATCGAAAATGTTAAGGCTCTGGCCGGGATTTCTGGCGGTGAGTTAGCTGTAACGTATGACGCAGGTAAAGTAAAAACGTTTTCTTATGTAAAAAACGGTGTGACGGTCACATTGACGAAGGGTTCGTTGGTAGCAGATAAATAGTAACGAATCATAACTTTTGAGCGGCGCTAACGCGCCGCTCTTTTTACACCTGGGGGAGCGACGCTGCGTTACCCCCGCGCGCAGCCGCGTTTCCTGGTAAAAGGCGGCGGGGCTGCGCCGGTTGCGGCATTTCCGTGCAGAGGAAGGAGCGCAAATGCTTTTACCTTACCTGATCATTTACACATTCATCTTTGTTATCGGCCTGTGCATCGGCAGCTTTCTAAACGTGCTGGCCTATCGGATTCCGAACCGGCTGGATTTTGTGCGCGGCCGTTCGTTTTGCCCGGCGTGCAGGCATACGCTTGCCGCGCGCGATCTTGTGCCGGTGCTTTCCTGGCTGTTCCTGCGGGGGAAGTGCCGGTATTGTGGCGCGAAAATTTCGCCGCGATACTGCGTTGTGGAGCTGTTGACCGGCGCGCTTGCGGTGCTCTGCGGGCTTGTGTTCGGGCTGTCCTTGGCGGCGCTTGCCGCGTTTGCGGCCTGCTGCATACTGCTTACCGTTTCGCTTATTGACATGGATACGCAGGAGATACCGGACGGGCTGATCATTGCGCTCGCGATCGTTGCGGTTGCGGCAATCTGGGCCATGCCGGGGCAGACGGTCGTTTCGCGGCTCATTGGCATGGCGTGCGTAAGCGTGCCGATGCTGCTCATCGATCTTCTCATCCCGACAAGCTTCGGCGGCGGGGATATCAAGCTGATGGCGGCGGGAGGCTTTCTGCTGGGATGGAAGCTTACGCTGCTTTCGATGTTCGCCGCGCTGCTATTCGGCGGCGGGTACGGCATATACCTGCTTGCCCGCAAAAAGGCCGGGAAGCGGGATCATTTCGCTTTCGGCCCGTTTCTTGCCGCCGGGATGGGCATCGCCCTGTTCGCGGGCGACGCGATATTGGGCTGGTACCTCGGCCTGTTTGCTTAAAGGCTCCGTTACCCGGCGAAGGCCTGCTTGGGCGTAATAATGTATTGCTTGTCGAATTACCGGGTGGTATACTATATGTAGTGTACATATACACATTAAGGAAACTACACGTCGTCGATACGAAAGGAGATTGCCCTTGCCGCTCTATCGATATAAAGCGTCTGATCTTGACGGAAAAACTGTACGCGGCGAGCTGCAGGCGCAGGATAAGCATGCGCTTGCGGAGCGACTGCAGGAGCAAAAACTCTTTCTGACGGAATGCGCAGAAAAGAAGGATAAATCCGAATTTAAAAGGCTTAACGCAAAGCAGCTTTCCGAATTCAGCCGCGAGCTCGGCATGCTGCTTGGCGCGGGCGTGCCGCTGGTGCGCGCGCTCAATATCATGGGCAAGCGGGATATTCCGGACGCGATCAAGGATGTTTATACGGAACTGTACCGGTCGCTTCGGCAGGGCAGTATGCTTTCGCAGGCGATGGAAGCGATGCCCGGCGTCTTTCCGGAGCTTTTGATGAGCATGCTGCGCGCGAGTGAGGAAAGCGGCGCGATGGAGCAGACCTGCATCAAGATGGCGGAGCATTATACGAAGTCGTATAAGCTCAACAAGAAGGTCAAGTCGGCAATGACCTATCCGGTCATCCTGCTGATCGTAACGACGCTCGTAGTGCTGGCGGTGTTCCTGTTCATCCTGCCGACCTTTTTCCAGGTTTTTGACAGCCTGGATGCGGAGCTGCCGGGGATTACGCAGTTCATGCTGAACATATCCACGCTCCTGCGCGATCACTGGCTGATCCTTGGCATCGGCGTGTTGGTGGTCATTTTGGTTATCCAGATTTTGTTGCAGATACCGGCGGTGAAGCTTGTGCGTGACCGGCTGCGTCTGAAGCTGCCGGTGATCGGCAAATTGCTCAAGATCATCTATACGGCGCGATTCGCGCGCACGCTCGCGTCCTGCTATGCCAGCGGCGTATCCATCGTCAGCTCGCTGCGCAATGCGCGCGACACCATCGGTAACACCTATATCATGTCCCAGTTTCCGACTGTGCTGACCGACGTGCGCAACGGCAAGGCGCTTTCCGCGGCGATTAAGCGCGTGGACGGGTTTGACAGCAAGCTTTCCGCCAGCGTGCAGATCGGTGAGGAAACCGGTAAGCTGTACGACATGCTGGAATCTACGGCGGACACATTCGATTACGAGGCGGATATCGCTACGGAGCGGCTGACAGCCGTGCTGGAGCCGGTTCTGATCGTGATTATGGCGCTGATCATCGGAACGATCATCATATCGGTCATGTTGCCGATGACTGCGCTGTACGACTCTATCGGCATGACCGGCGGCATGTAGGAGCGAAAATGTTATCAACAGGATTGGCAGGGGAGTGCGCATGGAAACGTCATTGTATATAACAAACGAAAAGCTTTACGCCGTTACGGGCAACGACGCGGGCAAAAAGCTCCAGATTCGCTCGTATGCCGAAACAGCGTTGCCTGCGGGCTCTGTGTTAAACGGCACGATTACCGACGAGGGGCAGTTTATTGCGGCGCTTTCCCGGCTTTCCGAGACGGCGGGCAAGCTTCGAAACGTGCGGATCCTGCTCAATGCGAGTCAGATCTACTTTAAGCGCACCGTCCTGCCGAAGTTGCCGAAGAAGAAGCTGATGGAGCTTATTGTGGGCGAATTTGCCGACCTTGACCACGATGCGGAGGACGAGCTTGTCTACGACTGCATGGTGCTGGAGGAGAACGGCGCGGGGCAGGGCAACAACGTATTGGCTTGCGCGGCGCGGCGCTCGCTCATCACTTCCTATGTGGAGCTGTTTTCGTCGCAGAAGATCGGCATTGCCTGCATCGATACGGCGCAGTCCGCGCTCATCAAGCTGGCGCGCCTTCTGGCGCCGAAGGACGAGACGTTTATCGTGCTTTCGTTCGATGGCAATATGCTTGACGCGACGTTATTTGTGAAAAATGAATTCCGTTTTAATAACCGGACGCGGCTGATTGCCGAGCGTGGCACGGCGGAGTGTACGGGAGAGGTTTCGCGCATGGTGTCGAGCATTATTCAGTTCAATTCGTCGGAGCGCAGCGGGCAAAGCATTGCGCATGTGTATGCGCTTGGCGCGCATGAAAACGAGAGCGCCATGTTAAAGAGCCTTGCCACTGCGTATGACATCCCGGCCGGCCTGATTACGGACGACGGCGGCAGGATTGCTGCGCCGGACGCAGCGTTCCCGCTTGCGGAATACGCGCTTGCCGCGGGCAATCTCATCGGTACATGAGGGAAAAAACATGAAACAAACGCTGGACAATCGTATCAATCTGTACGAAAGCTATTTGCAGCAGACGAAGAAGGAGCAGAGCAGCAAATCCGGCAAACGGATCACGCTGATTCTGCCGCTTGCGTTGCTGTTGCTTATCCTGCTTGGCATTTCCGGAAAGCTTTTGCTGAACAATATGGAAAAACGCCGGGAGGCGGACGCCCTCGACGCGGAGCTAGCGACGCTTTCCGCCGAATATGACAGCGCGCTGTCTCTCGAAGGCCGACGCGACGAATCGGCAGCAACGTACGAGTCCCTATCGAGCGCAAGGTTTGTGTTTACGCTGTATCCTTCGTTGACGCAGGATCTGTTTATGCAGGTGCGTACCTGCGCGGCGGGGATATTCAATATCAGCCAGTATGCGTATGAGGAAACGACCGGCATGCTGACGATCAACGCGTCCGCAGCCTCCGTCAACGAGGTACCGCTGTTTGTGCAGCGTCTGCGTGATACGGGGCTGTTCTCGCTTGTGCAGTATACGGGCTATACCAGCAAGGATACGACGGAGTATTTTTGTACGGTGGGCTGCACATTGGTGAACGAGAATTCGTATGCCCTGACTGCTCTGCTTGATGCGCAGAGCGAAGAGACGGCGGAGGATACGCCCTCCGAAGCGCAGGACGAGACCGCAGTGGATGCGCTGCAATGACCTGCGTATCACCGGAACACCCGAAAGCAAAGGAGGACGCCGCGAAGGATGCATAAGCGGCAGCGTATGATATGAAGCCTTTGACAAAGCGAGAAAAGATACTGCTGTATGCGCTGGCGATCGTTGCGATGATTGCCGGGATGGTAGTGCTGGTCATACAGCCGGCGATGCAGCAATCCGAGACGCTCGACGCCGACATTATCGAAAAGCAGATGTCGGTCGACACCGTTCGCGCGGCGATTAGGACGCAGCAGAGCCTACAGGATGAAATTGCGGGCAACGAGGCGGGCATTGCGGAGGAAAGCAAGTACTTTTTTCCGTTCATGACCAATAACGAGCTTGACGAGTACATCACGGGCCTGCTGCAAACGCACGGGCTTACGGCGCTTTCGCTGGCCATTTCCACCGGGGGGTCGAAGGAGGATGGCGCGGAAGAGGAAACGGTGCAGTACAGCGATATCCAGCGCTTTACCGTAAACACCACCGCACGCGGCACAATGCGGCAGTTCATGCTGCTTGTCGACACCGTGAAGGAGCTTGACGGCATTCGCATTGTCGGCATCACGAACAAGCAGGACGAAGTGGTCACGCCCGCGCCGACCGCTACGCCAAAGCCGAGCCGCCGGGCGAAGGCCACGCCGGCGCCATTGTTCGCCACGCCCGCGCAGGCGGCCAAGGAGGATACGTATACGATGGATATTGCGTTTTCCGTACTGGAATATGTAGACGGAGCGTCTACCTCTGTCACGCTGGATCGCGAGGATTAACGGAAAGGATCATTTCGCTTATGAAAAACGTCCGTATCGGCGACGTACTCAAACAATACGGCTACATTGACGACGCACAGATATCCGACGCGCTTGCATACCAGAAGCAGCATCCGGAGATGCGCCTTGGTGAAATCATGCTGGAGCAGGGGCTTGTAACCGAGCGGCAGATGCTTGAAGCCCTGAGCGAGCGCATGGAGATTTCCCTCATCGACCTGACCGATGCGCGCATCGATCCGGCGGCCGTGGCAAAGATACCGCGGCAGATTGCGGCTAAATACGTGTTGATCGCCATCTCGGCGGACGCGCACAAGCTGACCGTTGTGATGAACGATCCGCTCAATTTCTATGCTATAGAGGACGTCCGGCAGATCACGCAGATGTCCGTTGAGGTTGCGCTGGACGTTAAAAAGAATATTGAGAACGCCATCGATTTGTATTATTCGGAGATCGAGGCGAAGGATGCGGCGAAGATGGCCAACGCCACCGCCGCGAATACGACCGTCGACGCCTCCATATTCGACGTGGAGGACACGGGGGACGAGGCGCCTGTCGTGCAGGTGCTCAATTCGCTTCTGGTGCGCGCATACAGCGTTAACGCCAGCGATATTCATATTGAACCGTTTGAAACGTACGTTGCCGTCCGCATGCGCGTCGACGGCGTTATTACGGACTATGTAACGCTTTCTCCGTCGTTGCATAATTCTCTTGTGGCGCGCGTCAAAATCCTCAGCAACCTCGACATTGCGGAGCGCAGATTGCCGCAGGACGGACACTTTAAGACCGTCGTCAACGGTATAGAGATGAATACGCGTATTTCGCTGATTCCGACGGTGTACGGCGAGAAGACGGTCATCCGGTTCCTCTCCACGAATACGCGCATCGACCACGATACGACGTTTGGCATGACATCGGAGCATTATG
>CAYPLG010000002.1:0-21305 GCA_964411535.1 uncultured Oscillospiraceae bacterium | reverse complement strand
AGAAATTCAAGCACATGCTGGATTCGCCGCACGGTATTATCTATATCACCGGCCCGACGGGCAGCGGCAAGACCACGACGCTTTATATGGTGCTGGAGGCGCTCTCCCACCGGCTGGTGAATATTTCGACGATTGAGGACCCGGTTGAGCGGAACGTTGCGCGCATCAACCAGGTGCAGGTGAACAACACCGCCGGATTGACGTTTGAAGCGGGGCTTCGCTCCCTGCTGCGGCAGGATCCGGACATCATCATGGTCGGCGAAACGCGCGACAGCGAAACGGCGTCGATCTCCATCCGCGCCGCAATCACGGGCCATCTGGTGCTTTCAACGCTGCATACCAACGACGCCATTTCCTCCATTGTCCGGTTGAAGGACATGGGCGTGCCGGGATACATGGTTGCCAACTCGCTCGTGGGGCTTGTTGCACAGCGCCTGATGCGCAAAATCTGCCCGAACTGCAAGGAAGCCTATACGCCGGAGCCGGAGGAGCAGGCGATTCTTGGGCACGACGTTGGAACGCTCTACCGCGGGAAGGGCTGCCATCAATGCAGCAACACCGGGTACAAAGGGCGTATTTCCGTACACGAGATTGTGGAGATTGACAAGAGCATTCGCCGGATGATCGTTAGCGACGCTTCCATGGACGACGTTCTTGCCTATGTGAAAAAAACGCAGAAGTTCCAGTCTCTGCGCGACAGCGCATATGAGCTCGTAGCCAGCGGCGTATCCACGGTTTCCGAGTTCCAGCGTATAGCCTACTATTCCGACTAAGGAGGCGCCCATGCAAACGATTCCCGAACTGCTTAGCTACGTGCGCGCACAGGATTGTTCCGACCTGCATATTTCGGAGGGGGTGCCGGCCTGCGTACGGCGGTATGGTTCCCTGCTGCCGCTTGCAACGCCGATTACGAGCGAGGAGTCCAAGGCGTTGATCCTATCCATGCTGGACGATGAGCAGCGTGCGCGGCTGGACGCGGGGTTGGATCTGGACTTTGCATATGCGCTATCCGACAGCGACCGGTACCGCGTCAATGTGTACCGGCATCGGCTGGGTCTGGCCGCCGCCATCCGTGTGCTGCGCGGCAATATTCCTTCGCTGGAGGAGCTGCACCTGCCGAAGGTTTTGCAGGAGCTTGCGACGAAGCCGAACGGCCTCATTCTGGTTACCGGCCCGACCGGCAGCGGAAAGTCGACGACGCTTGCGGCAATGATCGATTATATTACGAGGAACCGGTCGGAGCATATCATTACCGTCGAGGACCCGATCGAATACGTGTTTCACCAGAACAACTGCCTTGTGCATCAGCGGGAGGTCGGGGAGACGGTTACAACGTTCGCCGACGCGCTGCGAAGCGCCCTGCGTGAGGACCCGGACGTCCTGCTTGTCGGTGAAATGCGCGATTTCGAAACGATATCGACCGCCGTCACAGCGGCGGAAACGGGCCATCTGGTGCTTTCAACGCTGCATACGACGGGCGCGTCGCAGACGATTGACCGTATTGTCGACACCTGCCCGCCGCAGGCGCAGCAGCAGATGCGTACGCAGCTGTCCATGATTCTGCGCGGCGTTATCACGCAGCAGCTTTTGCCCGTCGCAGCGGGGAACGGCCGCATTGCCGCGACGGAGATTCTCATTGGTACGGATGCTGCGAACAACCTCATCCGCGAGAACAAGTGCTTCCAGCTTCCCACCGTTATGCAGTCCGGGCTTTCCCTGGGCATGCACACGATGACGAGCGACCTTGTCAACCTGATGGACCGAGGTGTGATCACAAAGGAGGTCGCGATGCGCGCGGCTACGGACAAGGCGGACTTTTTGCAGTATGTGAACGCGTAAACGTACTAGCACAAAGGAGGAGACGGAAACGAATCGCACGCGTGGCAACAATTGCAAAGGCTTTACGCTTATCGAGGTGATCGCGGTGCTGGTCATCCTTGCTCTTATGGCCGCTGTCGGCGTTTCCGGGATGAACGGCTATATTCGGCATGCCAAGCAGGTTGCGCGCGACAGCGTCGCCCGAACGGTGTTTATGGCGGCGCAGACCGCGTTGACGCATGCGTATAATCAGGATCGGGAGTACTATTTGCATAATTTCAACCCGGAGATTCCGGGCCCGGACTATACCTTTCTGCCGGAGGGTGAGGCGGAAAAGCAGGGGCACGCCCCGAAACCTGCCCTTGTCTACCTGAAGCTCGATAAGGGAAGCGGCAACGAGGAGACGCCGCTGTATAAAATGCTTGCGCCGTATATCAACGACAAGGCAATTCTGTTGGATTCCATATTGATCGAGTTCAATCGCGAGACGGGCATGATGCTTTCCGCGTTTTACAGCGAGATGGACGGCGTTACCTTTGGCTACGGCACAAGCGGAAGCTACGATGTGCGCGGGCGGGACGATACCGATGCGCGGGAGAACGCGCTTGTCGGCTTTTACGGCGTCGACGGCACCGGCGAGGTGATTCGTGTAAACCCCATCAACGCGGATGATTACAAGGTGCAGCTTGTCGACTATATCAACTATCAGGCAAAGAAGAATTACGGGCTGCTGACGGCGGAGATTGAGATGCCGTTCGACGCAGCGGAAATTAGCCAGTGGACGTTTGCGCTGGCGCTGGTTCCCGCGGAGGGCGCGGAGGAAACCATTACGTTCTCCTGGAACAACGCGGGCACCGATTTTCGGATACAGGACCTGCAAACGGCGCCGGGCGAAATTGATACGGCGGCGGAGGCGATCCAGTCCCCGCGGGAGATCGGCACGAACGAAACGGGCGTGCGCCGGATTCCCGTATACTGCGAACGCACGGCAACCAGGCGGAACGTGGTGATCATTCTTGACGGCGTACAGTCGCTTGGCTCGCAAACCGACATTGGCATCCGCACAAACTTTCCGAAAATTGAGGGCGGCAGCCTGAACGCGGTGCTGACCATTACCGACATGACGGATAGCGAGATCCTTTATTCCGAGGACTATAGCACCGTGCCCGTACACGCGCTTTACGGCGGAAACAGTGAGGGTACTTCGATGCGCATCCAAAGCGTGCGCCACCTGAACAATATTCGCTACTGCCATGACGCAAGCACGTTTACGCAGGAGCAGAGCGTCTACATGCGGGATTATGCGGGGGAGCCGCTCAACTTTACGCCGCTTTGCAACCGGTTTGATACGTTTACGCAATCGGACGGGGAAACGGGCTACGGTTTTTTGGGCAAGTACAAGGCGGAGCGCGGCTGCGTAATCTACGATCTGGCCATCGATTTAACAAAGCAGACCTCGCTGCCGAGCTCTCTTAGCGCAAGGATGGAAGCGGGGGATACATCGCTCTATGACGCGGGTCTCTTTGACACGGTCCGGCACGGCGCAAGCGTGGAAGGCGTGCGCTTTGCCGCTTCTGAACCCGTTACCGGCGAGGCGCCGACAAAGCTTTTGATCCTACGGTATGCAAACGACGAGCAGAAGGAAATTGGCAGCACAATTGCGCTCGTCAAGGGCGTGCGCTATGCGGGCGGAATTGCCGCCGTGAACGAGGGCACGATTACAAAATGTACGATGCTGGGCTGCGTAACCGCAGACCTGAACATGAACTGCGCCGTTGACGGCGCGGCAGGCGGCATTGTCGGCAGCAACAATAACGGCAGCATATCGCAGTGCGCTTCGCTCTGCGCCGTGTCCGGCAACCAGTATGCAGGCGGTATTGCAGGCATGAGCACGGGTACGGTCAGCCGTTGCGAAGCGGGCACGGCAAGCTGGCGCAGCGCGGAGGACCCGACGCTGCTGTATCTTTCCGGCATGCCCACCTATGGCGCGACGGGCGACGCGCCCGCGTACGCCGGCGGAACGCACACCGCGAACAATACCTATCGCGTCAAGATTGAACAGGATAACGGCGCGGCGGGCGGCATCGTGGGCTATGTCAGCGGTGCAAATGCAAAGGTGAACGGCTGTGTCAACGCCTGCAAGGTGGAGGCGGGCAACGAGATCAACGGGGAAGGCGCGCATACGGGCGGCATGGCGGGCGGCATCGCCGGCGGTCTTTCCGTTCCGGCGCGCGACTACATTGCAATCGGCTGGAACTATAACGCAGGCGCAGTCTATGCCACCGGATATGCGGGCGGCATCGTCGGCAGCGTTACCTGCGGCGCGATTTCGTACTGCTACAATACGGGCTACGTCGACTGGGAGTTTGAAGCGCTTGTGGACTTTCCGGACGACATAACCTACTATCTGCCCGGCGTATCGCGCAATATCGGCGGCAAACCCAACTGCGCGGGCGGCCTGCTGGGCACGGGCGGCGCGGAGACGACGATTACCGACTGCTACAGCATGCAGTATACCGGCGACGCGTACGGCGGCGCATTCGGCATTTTGCACAAGGACGCAACGGTCACAAATTGCTCCTTCCAGCTGAATATTCTGAACAATACGCGGGAGTATTACGTTACCAAAAGCGACGCCATTACGGACGCGCTCAACCAGTTGCGGATTTATTCCGTCAAGAACCTGCGCAAGGCGCCGTCGGACGCGAACCTGGATAGCCGCTATTTTGCCGACGGCAATTTCATCAATCCTGTCGGGGTGTTCCGGTACAAATTCCCGATTCTGACGCAGTCGGTCGACGGAGCGCTTCCAACGCACCGCACGCCCTGGCGGCCGTCGATTGAGCGGTTCGGTGAAATTTCCTTTACCTCCGGCAGCGTTGCGATTTCCGGCAAGGAGATCATATGCGCGTTCTACCTTGCACCGCCGGAGGGAAAAATTGTTTTGCGCAGCGATGCGGGGGCGATTGGCAACAAGGAAATGAATATGACGGTCATTCCGCTGCGCAAGCAGAAGGGCTTTAACAGCCTTTCCGACCTGCGCGCGGCGCCGGGCGTATGGCACGATATTTACGGCTACACAACCGAGAACTCTGCGTTTTTTACGGAGGACTACCGCAATTATACGTTGCAGGTTCGCGCGGTGAAGCTCAATGCCGCGAATGAGGATGATTCGGAACGCATCGCCGCGGGCTTTACGCATCGATACGAGCTACGCCTCTATAACGGCGTATGGCACGAGAACGACCCGGCCTATCATACGGCCATACCGGAGGACGCGACGTATCTTGTCGCCGAGCTGTATAACGACCACAAGTCCGCCAACAACGGCTATGTAGACGACGCGTATATAGGCGCGAACAATGCGCTACAGATGGTTGACCCGAAGGAGAAGGGGCAGTCCGGCGTGCTGATGATGAACATCGGCCGCGTGGTAGACGCACAGTCCGCGCGGGTGACCTTTACGTACGACGACGGGCTCTATCAAACAAAGTGGTATGTCTACCTGCGCGCGGATATGCTGAACAATGCGCCGAGCACCTACGACGGCGCGCTGGACAGCACAACAGCCCGCGCCTCGGCAATGGGCGGCGGCGGAGGTAATTCTCCGTTCCCGTTCTACATGAAGTACGGCGCGATTTATCTGATTCTGTGGACGGAAGACGAGGATGTAGACCGGATCAAACGGCCGATGGCCAACCTGCCGCAGTGGGCAAAGACGCTTGTGCAGGTCGAACTGCTGGAGCCCGGCTACGATACGATCGCCTGGGAGCGCGGCCTCGACGGATGGGGGGCGCCGCAATGAGCATGCATGCGCGAAAACATACCCGCACCCGTGCCGGCGAGTCCATGATTATGGTCATCGTAATGCTGCTGGTGTTCTTCGTGCTGGGTACGTCCGTGCTGACGGCGGCATCCACGACGACGGCGGCGGCCAGTGCGCGCGTGATCGAGCGGCAGGGCTATTACTATGCGCGCTCCCAGCTGGATGTGCTGGACGAGTCGCTGCAAAGAGGAGCGCTTGGCAAGCAACTGCTGAAGGCGGTCATGCGCGATTGCGCGGCAAACGACGGCGCGTGCGACTATTCCGCCTCCCGGCCGCTGGTCATGCGGTTTCGGCCGAGCTATACCGGCGCGCAGCTTTCGGAGCTATCCGCGCAGGAGGACAAGCACGACATTGTGATTACTTGTACGGGCCGTGCAAGAGCGGGAAGCACCGTAACGGCAATCCTGCTGCGCGAGGTGGACATGGAATGCATCTGTACCTACCGCGGCATTGACACGCGTATGCACATTCGCTACCAACTTTCCTGCAATGTGGACACGACAAAGTATAACTATGAAAGCGGTGAGGGAGAATGGAACAGCACATGGACCATTCTGCAGGTCGGATGAAGCGCGGGGCTGCAACGCGCGGGGAGACGCTTGTGGAAACGATCGTCGCATTCTCCGTCCTGATGATACTTCTGACAATGGTGCTTACGGTTGTGCGCGGCGGCGTCGCGCTTAACAACCGCGCGAGCGCCAACCTTGCCGCGCTGTATTCCGATTGCAGGAATGTCGAGCAGGGCAGCATGACGCCCGCCGAGCCGGACCCGGAGTCTGTTCTGACGCTTACGTATGTACCGCAGAATGCCGGAGCGGGCGCGCAAACGGACTATACCTGCACCGAAACCGTCGAGGTATATCACGGCGATATGCTATATAGTTTTCAACCGAAGGATGTGACCGGCGGATGAAAAAGAGGCTTGCTTCCCATAAGGGCCTGACCATGATCGAGCTGGTTGTGGCCTTTGCGCTTTCCGCGATGTTTTTCGCGGCGCTTTTGACCGTGATTGCGCCGGTGTACCGTACATACCAGCGTACGCGCGATTTTGCCGATGCGGAGCTCATCGCAGGCAATGTAATCGACGCGATTCGCACGACGGCGAGCAATGCCCAGACGCTGACCGCCGGCGGCGATTCCGTGTCGGTTGGCACGCGCTTAACCTATAGCGTATCCGATCAAGGGCACTTGCAATATACGGTTACGGACAATGGGGAAACGGAGACAAAGGACGTATTTGACAAAAAGGTGTACGACGGAAAGACCATTACGCTTACCTCGCGGGAGCTTGGGACCAACGTCATCGATATTACCGTTTCGGTTGCAACGCGGCATGGAACCTCCGCGACCATATCGGGCGTGATTTCCACCGTGTTCCGATATGTATCGAGCGGTTCGAGCGGCCCGGTTATTCCGCCAGACCCCCCGGACCCACCGGATCCCCCGGACCCACCGGGTGAAGGCGGTACACCGGCTTCCAGAAAGAATGCGAGCGATCTTGAACAAGCGGCGCAGGATTTCATACAAAACGTTGTGGAGCCGGGTTGGTCATCAAAAGCAATCTTCGATGCGTATCGGGCGGCCGATTCCGATTTCCCTGGGACGCAGAATATTCACCAACTGCTGAACCCGGGAGAAATTAAAAAGCTTCTTAAACAGACGGGGCTGAGCGCCGAGAAGCGTGCGTTCTACGAATTGCTGCGCATTAACGACAGCGCTTATCTGTCGGTATATTTTCAGAGCAATCTGAACAAGACGGTACCGATAGTGTATTTCACGCTTGATCCTGTGAGCGCGTATACGGATCCCGGCGGCGGAAGGTGCCCGTACGGGGATGCGCTGTATATTTTCTATGGGAATGTTTGGTATATCCGAAATCCCGATGCAAGCATCAGCAATAACGATTGGGGCGCAGTGTTTGACAATAAAAACAAGATGCAAATCTACGAAATACTAAACGGCACCCCGGCATACTTTACAAAGTTGACAAGCCTGACGAAATAATGGCACGACAAAACAAGGGAGGGAGCGTTTGGCTCCCCCCTTTTGCGTTGCATAAATAGGAAAGACGAATTAGACCTCCGGCTCGATTAAACCGTAATTGCCGTCCTTGCGCTTGTACAGGACGTTCATGGCGTTGGTATCCGAATTGATGAATACATAGAACGAGTGCCCGACCATTTCGATCTGCATCATGGCCTCTTCCTCGCTCATGGGCTTGATGTTAAAGCGCTTGACGCGCACGATGCGGGGACCTTCGCCATCCTCGTCGATTTCCTCATACGAACCGCCAAAAAGCGGCTCGTCATATTTGAATGCACCGGTGCGCAGGCTCTTTTCAAGCCTTGTGCGATGGCGAATGATCTGCTTTTCCAGCTTATCGAGTACGTTGTCGATGGAGGCGTACATGTCACCCGTAACTTCTTCGCCGCGAATGACGCCGCCGTCAAAAGGAATTGTTACTTCGACAATATGGCGGTTCTTTTCCACGGACAGGGTTACCTGGGCTTCCGCATCCTGCGGAAAGTACCGGTCGAGCTTGCCAACCTTCTTTTCCACGAGATCGCGCAGATAGTCGGAGATTTCCAGATTTTTACCAGTGATCGAAATACGCATGGTATCCACTCCTTCTTCGGCAAGAAATTCTGTCCTGCATTGCCTGTCTTTATATTACCACATCGAGGTGCGTTTACGATATCCTTTTTTCGCGTGCCACAGCATTTTTTCAATTCAAATGCTGGTTGCAAAAATCGCAAGCCATGTTACAGGAAGTTCACTTTCTATCCATTGCCAAATCACACGTCTACGCTATCTTAATACCAGAGCAAGGACAGACACAAAGAAACCCCCAATATTACCTCCCATCCCATCCCGGCAAAAGCCCTCGGAAAAACCGAGGGCTTTTGCTTTTGCGGCATACGGAGGGAAGCTTTCCTATTTTTGCAGCATTTTTAATAACATCATGGGGTCGAGATTGCCGCCGGAGCCTTGCAATAGCTGGATGAGCAACTCCGGGGGGATGGGCGGCGACTCCTTTTGCGGCGGCTTTGGCGGCTCCGGCCTTGCCGCAGACGGAATTTCCACGTGAAAATACTGCGCAGTTTCAGATACGAGATCGTCCGGCAGAAATGGCGCGGCAACGTCAAGAAATGCGGCGATTCCTTTTCGGCCATGCTCGTCACGGACGGTTTTACAGATAGTGCGCGCTGCCGCGAGGGGAGACATTTCCTCCTCGATCACGGCGCTGGGCAATTGATTCTGCACGGGGACGCTGACATTCGGCGGGATGGTGGTAAAGTTTCTGGGCATACGGACTCCTTTCCGTGCCTTCCTCTCATAGAAAAGCAAGTCATATCCTACCATATGCGAACGGTACCTTTTTCAATACCCGCGCATATGCTGTGTTGAGGTGATCAAATTGCAGGAATACGACGAAGCGGCCATTCGCAACGCTATGGAAACCTTGCGTCAAAAGAGTCAGACGGAGTTGCTTGAAGCGCTGTCGGATGCGACAGAGCGTGCGCGCGCGGAGGGCTCGCTTGACAACACGCGTATGGACGATATCTACGAAAAGCTTGCGCCGTACCTGACCCAGGCGCAGCAACGGAAAATGCGCGAGGTAATCGCGCGGCTGAAGGCGTAATGGCTGGCTAGACGGAGGAATCGGTAAACGCGGTTGCGGGGTGCTCCTGCGTCTGCTTGATTTCCGATAGCACGGGAAGGGGCTTCTGCCCCTTGGTAAAGTGCGCGCCGGGGCGCATAAACTCGAATATGATAGCGTCCGAGGAGGCGGTCAACTGCTCCCAGTCGTCCGCCGGCCGCGCGGTCCAGCGTACGCGCATGGCCCCCATCCAATCGCAAACGCGTGCGGATAAGCAGCGCGGACCAATGCGGTATGCGATAAACTGCGGCCGCGTGAACATATTGGTAAAGAGCCTACTCATCATGAAGGCCTCGTACCAGGGCACCCACTGGTGCGAATACCGGTATGCTTCGGATAGCTGGCCGCGCAGCACCTCCGGAGCATGGTGACGAAACCACTGCACAAGCCGTGGATGAAAGCTTTCGACACAGTAAGCGCCGCGATAGTTTTTTAGCATTGCGTACGTATCGGCGCATAGGCGCTGCCAGTCGCCGCCGGCTTTCAGTTCAACAATAACAGGAACGCGGCCGGCGAGAAGCGCAAGCACGTCGGAAAACAGGGGAATCCGGTGCGGGGTACCGAAAAGCGGCATTTCCCGCAACTTTGCATAGGGAAAATCGTCCACGCGCGCGTCGATGCCGCAGGCGCGCTTGAGCGTGTCGTCGTGGAATACAACGATCTGCTTGTCGGAGGTCAACTGGACGTCAAGCTCGATGCCGTAGCCGCGGTTGATGGCCGAAAGGAACGCCGGCAACGAGTTTTCCGGAAGGCTCTGATCCTCGCGATACAAGCCTCTATGCGCAAAGGTACGGTAATAAAACGGCGCTCGTAAAGCCAGCCTGCTTTGACCGGGCGCTATTGCATAAAGCCATGCGCCGATGAGCAGAAGTGCTACAAGACCAATCCACATATGCAGCCACACTCCTTTATGCACGAAATTTCAGTTGTCATTATACCGTATAATGCGGTAGTATGTACATAATATTCCGGCAAAACCAGTTCAGGATACGGCATAAAGGGGGAAACGCAGATGGGCATGCGGCCACCGGGACCCAGAGGGTATTTGACAGAGGAGGAAAAACAGTCCGCGCCGAAGATTACCGGAGCGCTTCTGAAACGAATTGCGACATATCTAAAACCATACTGGTGGCAGTTCCTGCTGGTGTTTGTCACGATTGTGGTGTCCAGCATACTGGGACTGTTGCCCTCGATTATTACAGGACGCATTGTGGACGAGGCGCTGGTTGGCCGAAGCATGAAGCTGCTCATTCAGCTCCTTGTTGCCGCGTTCGTTACGCTTTCGGCTTCGCAGGTTATCGGCGTGCTGGAAAGCTATATCAACGCGTGGATTTCCGAACGCATTGTGTTCGATATGAAGAACCAGATGTACCGGCATCTGCAATGCATGCCGCATTCGTTTTTTACAAGCGAGAAGCAGGGAGACATCATTACCAGAATGAACAGCGACATCGATGGCGTGGCTTCGGTGATTTCGGGCACGCTCTCCAGCGCGGTGTCGAACGTTGTCATCGTGCTAACCACCATGATTGCGCTGTTTTCCATGAATTGGCAGCTTGCCTGCGTGGGCATTGTTGTAATCCCGCTTCTGATTTTGCCGACCAAGGAGGCCGGCAAGACGCGTTATGAACTGCTTTCCAGGGGCCAGGCCAGCCGCGACGAGATGAACGAGGTCGTAACGGAGACGCTATCCGTCAGCGGGTCGCTGTTAAGCAAGCTGTTTACGCGCGAGAAGGCCGACTATGCGCGCTTTGAACGCGTGAACAAGGCCGTAACGGACAATGCGCTGATGGAGCAGCGGAGCGGCAAATGGTTCCGCGTGCTGATGGGCCTGTTCGTGCAGGTGGGGCCGCTTTTAATCTACTTTGCGGGCGGCTACTTCATCATCCGGGAGGTTGATCCGGCGCTGACCGTCGGTACGATCACCGCGACGGTGTCCCTGATCAACCGCCTGTACCGGCCGGTACAGACGCTCTTCAACCTACAGGTGGATTTTACGCGTTCGCTGGCGCTATTTTCGCGGATATTTAACTATCTCGACAGAAACAACCCCATTACTTCCCTTGCCAACGCCTATAGCCCAAATTTGGAAAACGCGTCCGTGGAGTTTTCCCATGTGCGGTTTTCGTATTCGCCGGAAGTGCCGATTTTGCGGGATGTAACGTTCTTTGTGCCGGGCGGCAAGATGTACGCGATTGTCGGACCGAGCGGAAGCGGCAAGTCCACGATTGTGAACTTGATACCGCGCCTGTACGATGTCAACGGCGGCAACGTGCGCATTGCGGGCATGGACGTACGCAACATTGACCTGACGTATCTAAGGCAGAACGTCGGCATGGTGACGCAGGAGGCGTATCTGTTCAACGGAACCATCCGGGAAAACCTTGCCTGCGCGCGCGAAGGGATTACGGAGGCGGAGATGGTTGCGGCCTGCCGCGCCGCCAACATCCATGACTACATCTCCGCGCAACCCGACGGTTACGATACCGTTGTCGGCAACCGGGGGCTGAAGCTTTCCGGCGGGGAAAAGCAGCGTCTTTCGTTGGCCCGCGTCATATTGAAGGACCCGAAGGTGCTCATCCTTGACGAGGCGACGAGCGCGCTGGATTCGATTTCCGAAAACGCGATCCAGAACGCGCTGGACCTTTTGATGCAAAATCGAACAAGCATAGTCATTGCGCACCGGCTTTCCACAGTGCTGGCGGCGGACGAGATTCTGGTTATCAGCGGCGGCGTTATAGCAGAGCAAGGCACGCACGACGATCTGCTTGCAAAAAACGGGATCTATGCCGAGCTGTATGAGACACAGTTTGCCAAGGTGTTGCAGCACAGCGCGCATGCGACAATGCACAACGATGAAGATGATACCTGACAAAAGATGGTAAAGGAGATTGCAAAATAGCAGGAGGGAACATGGTTAAGCTTGTCATATGGGATTGGAACGGCACATTACTTGACGACACAAAGCTATGCTACGATATTGCAAACCGCATGCGCACGGAGCGCGGGATGCCGGCGATGCGTTCCGAGGAGGAATACCGTGCGGTGTTCGGCTTTCCGGTGATCGACTATTACCGCCGGATGGGATACACGTTTGAACGGGAGAGCTATGCGGATGTGAGCGTGGAATTTGTCGATCTCTATGCCAAGGGCTTGCCTTCCTGCTCGTTGCAGCCGCACGCGGAGGCGGCGCTTTTTGCGTTGCAGCGGCGCGGGATTCCGCAGATACTGCTTTCCGCAACGGGTGCGGACCGGCTTTCCGCGCAGGCGGAAATGTTCGGCATTGCCGCGTACTTTAATCGTATCATCGGCGGGGAGAACAACCTTGCGCATGGAAAGGCGGAACAGGCGCGCAGCTTCCTTGCCGCGTGCGGCGTTCCGGCGGCGGAGGCGCTTTTTATCGGCGATACGGATCACGATTACGAGGTGTCCGCCGATGTGGGCTGCCGCTGCGTGCTGCTGACGAAGGGACATCACACGCGCGCGCATTTGGGAAGGTTGGGCGTACCGCTTGTAGACGATCTTTTGGATGTATTGCCGTATATCGACTGCGACACCTGCGATTAAAAAAGCAAGCCGGCGGGACTGTATCCCACCGGCTTTTATCATCCGTTCGGCGGCTTTCTGCCGGGTTTTAGTTGCTTTCTTGCGGCTTCCCACCGGGGCGTTGCCCGCCAAAGCCGCTGTTGCCGTATGCCGTCCATGCGCTATCCATCGAAACGGTGCATAGCGCCGCGTTGCCAACGGACAGGGTGAGCGTATCGCCAATGGCAACGGCGGGCGCGCAAAGGACAACGCTTTGCCAGCTAAACGCGGGCGTAAAGGCAAGCAGCGCATCGCCGTTTTTCGACAACGTGATAATCGTATTTGCAGCCTGCTCGGTTTCCGTCACAACGCACAGAATTGGGTGTTCCTCGTCGCTCAATACCGTTTGCAGCATATCCGCGCCGCCCGTTGCGGCAAGGACGCCGCCGGTGTATTCGCAGCCGCCGCTGGCGTCGAGCGCGCCGTTTCCGGTATGCATGTCGATAGAAACGTACGTTTCGCCGCCCGCGATGAGCAGGTCGCCGTTGCTGTCAAGGCCGTCGCCGCTTGCGGATACGGAAAGCTTTCCGCCGAGGACGGCGATGATCGCGCCGGGAATCACGTCGGACTTTGCTTCCTCGCTGCCTGTGGCGTTTACGCCGTCGTCGCTCGATACGATGCGCGTCTCACCGCCAGAAAAGCAGACGACAAGGCCTTCCATGCCTTCAACGCTGGACTGCACATCGACCAAACCGTCGTTAACATAGATTCCGCCGTCAGCGTGCACGCCGTTGCCGCCCGCGTGCATCGTAACGGCGCCGGATTCGATGATGCAATCGCCCTCCGTCTCTATTGCGTCGTCTGCGGCGGTGACGGTTAACGTTGCGTTACCCGTAATCGTTGTGCCGTCGTTGCTTTTGATACCGTCCGTAGCGGCCGTGACGGTAAGCTGCGTGTCGCAGACGACAAGCGCATCCTTGCCTACGACGCCGTGCTTATAGCTGCCGGTAATCGCAAGCGAGCCTGCGCCGTTGATTGTCAAATCATCCTTGCTGAACAGGCAACCATCCGGCGCATCGCCGTCATCCGCGTCTTCATAGGCAGATGCGTCGGAGAGGGCGTTTGCAGTGCCTGCTGCTGCGGTGATAAAGACCTTGTCCGCCCGCCGTACATGTAGCGCGGGCCCGTTATCGCAAGCGATGTTTGCGCCGTTTAGCACAAGCTGAATTTTATCGTCCTTCTCCGCGTCAATGACAATACTGCCATGCAGATCGCCGCTGACAACGTATGTACCGGCAGCGTGGATAGTAAGGATGCCGGCATCAAAGGATGCGCCTGTGCCGTCAATTTCCGCCGAAGCGCCGGAAAATGAGATATGGACGGCGGATGCGTCCTCCCAGGTACCGTTTGCGTCCCGCTTGCTGATATCGGCGTGCACTGCTTGCACCTGCGTGGTTACGCCGACAGCCATACCGGCGGGTGCGCCACCGCCGAAGGGCGCGGGCGGTTTGCCGGGGATGGCCTCCGTTCCATGGTCAGCGCCGCCCGTCAGCGTGGGCAAGGGCGTCGTGGTGCTGGCCGCGTCCGGCGCTTTCTTTTCGGGCGCGCAGCCGCAGAGCAGAATGGCTGTAAGCATAATTGCGAGGACTCGTCCCTTTCGCGCAAAAAATCGTTTCATAAGGCTCCTTCCCCATGCGGTGCTTTGCACGGGCAATGTTGCGGCTGTGGCCGCGCATCGTTGCATTTTATACAGTATACCGTAAAAGCAGCGGCGCACGCAGCCGAATGCCATGAAATTTCACAATGGTAACGGGACTGTCACAAGCGTAAGCGCAGATTGCGCGAGAAATCGCGGACAGCGCGGCTTCTGCATGAGGCGTTGCTGCCGGAGAAAGGGCGGCGTTTGCCGGGCAAAGGCGCGCGCAGGAAAGAATCGCCGATTGCGCGGAGCAACGGCGCACAGTATAATCGATATGATGAAAATTTGAAAAGGGGGAAGCGGCATGCGGTTATCAATCGACGGGCTGCGCCAAACGAGATTGCAGATGCCTGCAAAGATAGCGAAAAGAGTGCTTGCAGTCATTGCCGTTCTGCTGTTCTCCTCATGCGCGCCGCAAACGGGAGAGACGACGGCGCAAACACCGAAGCCGGCGGAAATTGTGGAGTTGAGACCCAAAGCGACGCCGTCCGCCGCCGTTGCCACCCAGGCGCCGGACATGCTCTTTGAGGACGACGGCGATATATACTTTTCGGATGCGTACAAGGCGCGCTTTGCGGCGCGAACATATACGTTTGACCACACGCCGCGCGTGCTGATTTACCATACGCATGCGCGCGAAGCTTTTTTGGAGGAGACAGGTGAGAAAACGGCGACCGCTCCTTCGGCCGCGAGGGCGGGGGAGGCAGCCGCGCCGTCGCCTACGGTCACGCCGTCCTTTCGGAGCGATGACCCGCGTAAAACGGTGGTGCGCCTGGGCGATCTGCTGGCACAGGCGCTTGCGGCGCGCGGCTTTATTGTTTTCCACGATTCGGCGGACGTGGAAGCACCTGCCCTTTCCACCGCGTACGAGCGCTCGCTTTCGATCATGCAAAAGTATGAGGGGATTGATCTGTATATCGACCTGCATCGCAACGCCGCGAGCGTAGAGCATGCAAGGGACGACGTCGTGATGCTTGACGGCGAGCGCGTTGCGCGCATGTTTTTTGTGGTTGGCACCGGGATGACCGCAGCCGATCAAAGCCATGCGCTGGAAAACTGGCGCGAAAACTATTCGCTCGCGCTTTCGCTCACGCAGAAGCTTACCGCCGTGGACAATATGCTGGCAAAGGACATACGCGTCAAGCAAAAGGCGTATAACCAGCAGACGGGGCTTTGCCTGCTGGCGGAGATTGGTCACAACGCAAACCTTCTAACCGATGCGGAGCATACCATTCCGTATTTTGCCGACGCCTTGCAGGCGACGTTGATTTTCTGAAGCATTCGACAGGGCTTTGCAGAAAAGGAAACAAGTTGCTGCCGACAAGAAAAACATGGTATACTATAGGGAATTATAGCGTAGCGAGGTTGCGGGATGGAAAAGAAAAAGGACGAAAACAGGCGATACCGTGACGCGTGGCGCACTCTGCGCTTTTTGTTCGGCGGCGCAATCCGGCATGTTTTTGCGTTTTCCGGCGAAGTCGTCGAGCCTGCTGTTTCGCCGTATCTGGTGGTATGCAATCATAATACCGACCTGGATCCGGTACTGATTGGCACCTGTTTTCGAAAGCAGATGTTCTTTGTGGCAAGCGAGCACGTTTTTCGCAAGGGGCTCCCTTCTAAACTGCTTACATACCTGTTTAACCCCATATCCCGTACGAAGGGCGCAACCGACGCCGCTGCCGCGCTTGACATCATCCGTTCGCTGCGAAAGGGCAATAACGTTTGCCTTTTTGCGGAGGGCAACCGTTCGTTCAATGGCGTTACCGGGCCGATATTCCCGGCGACGGGAAAGCTTGCCAAGGCTTCCGGCGCGGCGCTGATTACCTATCGCTTCGAGGGCGGGTATCTGACGACGCCGCGTTGGGCGTATACGCGCCGCAGGGGCCGCATGCGCGGCGGGGTGGTCAACGTCTACACGCCGGAGCAACTGAAGGCCATGACGCCGGACGAGGTGAACGCGGCTATTGCGCAGGATCTTTTTGAGGACGCATTTCAGCGGCAGCTGGAAAATCCTTGCGACTATGTGGGCAAAAGGCTTGCCGAGGGGCTGGAAAACGCGCTGTTTATTTGCCCGCGGTGCGGAAAAATCGGCACGCTGAAAAGCAGGGATGACAAGCTTACCTGCGGCGAATGCGGGATGACGGCGACCTATAATGTACGCGGCTTCTTTGACGATGACGCGCCGTATGCCACCGTACGCGATTGGGACGCATGGCAGCAGAAGCAGCTTGCCGCACTGTACGAAACCGCAGGGGATGCGCCGCTGTTTTCCGACGCTGGCATGCGCCTGCTGGAAATTGGGGATTCGCATGCGGTCACAACCGTCGCGACAGGCACGCTTTCCATGTATCGCGATCGCATAACGCTTTCCGACGTGACGTTTTTGATACAGGAGGTGTCCAATATGGCGCAGGTGGGTAGCTCCCGCATTGTGTTTACAAGCGGCGGAAAGCACTATGAAATTGCATCCGACGCGCCCCATTACTGCGGATTAAAATATCATATGCTATATCGGATTATCAAAAAGTGAGGTGACGTGACAATGGATCTTTCCGGCGCAAATCAATCTCTTTGGAACATTATTATTCAGTTCGGCATTATTGCCGCTGCGCTGCTGGCTTCCACATTCTTCCGGCGTAAGGTGCCGTTTATTCGAAGGAGCCTGATGCCGACGGCGGTGCTTGCGGGTTTCCTGCTGCTCCTGCTGCGCGCGCTGCATGTTCTGGAACTTGACACGCGCATGCTCGAAATGATGACGTACCATGGTATTGCCATCGGCTTTATTGCCATGTCGCTGCGCATCCCACCGGAAAAGACGGGCGACGAGAAGGGGAACATGACTGCGCTTAAGTCCGGCGCGCTGATCGTCAGCACGTATCTTATGCAGGCGATGCTGGGCTTTGCGATCATTCTGCCGCTTGCGTATACGGTTAAGCCGGACCTGTTCAAGGCCGCGGGCATCCTGCTGCCGATGGGATATGGGCAGGGACCCGGACAAGCCAACAACGTCGGCACGACATACGAGGCGCTGGGCTTTGCAGGCGGGCGCTCGTTCGCGCTGGCCATTGCGGCCGCGGGCTATCTGTGCGCGTGCATCATCGGCGTGATTTATTTGAACTACCTTGCCCGCAAACGGAAGCTCAATACGGTTGCCCATGACGAAATATCCGGCTCCGTGAGCATCGACGCGTTTGAAGACAAGGGGGAAATCCCCATTGCGGAATCGGTCGACCGCTTCTCCATGCAGATTGCGCTGGTGCTCATCGTATACCTTGCGACCTATTTCATCACGTTGGGCATCACAAGCGGACTTGCGGCGATTTCACAGTCGATTTCCGACTCCGTTTCCTCCATTTTGTGGGGATTCAATTTCATCATTGGTTCCGCGCTGGCAATGCTGCTGCGTACCATTATGAAATCCTTGCGTAAGGCGAAGGTCATGACGCGCCAGTATCAAAACAACTACCTGCTTTCGCGCATATCCGGCCTCGCGTTCGACCTGATGATTGTTGCGGGTATTGCGTCCATCGATATCGGAGACCTTTCCGGCCTTTGGCTGCCATTCGTTCTGATGGCGGTTGCGGGCGGTATCGTAACGCTTATCTACCTGCGCTGGCTGTGCAAAAAAATCTATCCGGGCTACTACTATGAAGGCTTGCTTTCCATGTATGGAATGATGACCGGCACGATCAGCTCCGGCGTGCTGCTGCTGCGGGAGATCGATCCGCAGTTTAGTACGCCCGCCGCGAACAACCTCGTTACCGGCAGCGGCACGGGCATCCTGTTCGGCGTACCGATGCTGATCTTTATCGGCATGGCGCCGAAATCTGACGCGATGCTGTATACGACCATCGGTATTATAGCGGTATACTGGACGCTGCTCATGCTCTTTATCTGCAAGGCGAAGCGCAAAAACGCGCAAACGAGGAAGTTACAGTAGTATGTCAATCGATAAGGTTTTTTCGTATTTTCGCGAATACGGCATGGAGAGCCGTGTGCTGGAGTTTGACGTTTCCTCCGCTACGGTGGAGCTTGCGGGGATAGCGCTGTCCGTTCCGGGCAAGCGCATCGCAAAGACGCTGTCGTTTAAGATCGGGGAAGGCTGCGTGCTCATCGTGACGGCGGGCGACGCGAAGATTGACAACAGCAAGTATAAGGCGCAGTTTCATGTTAAGGCGAAGATGCTTGCCTTTGACGAGGTGGAGCCGCTGACGGGTTCTTTGCCCGGCGGCGTTTGCCCGTTTGCATTGCCCGGCCATGTGCCGGTGTATCTGGATGTGTCGTTGCGGCGCTTTACGACGGTGTTCCCGGCCTGCGGCAGCGATAACAGCGCAATCGAGCTTACCTGCGACGAGCTTTTTCGCTATTCCGGCGCAACGGAATGGATCGACGTATGCAAGGACTGGGAGCCGGGGGACGACCCGCGAATCGACGATACCCTGCACCCGGAATGGGCGGAGGGCCTTTCCGACGGCACCGTAGCGCTCCGGCTGACGGACGCCCTGCCCGCCGACGAAAAGACCGGCTTTGTCCCGGCGTATAAGTTCGACATCCTGCGGGCGGCCGACGGCGCGGCAATAGGGAAGATCGACCTGCGCCTGGGCTATGTGCGCAACACGTACTTTGGCGGAAACATCGGTTACGAGGTGGAGGAAGCCTTTCGTGGCAACGGCTATGCCGCGCGCGCCGTACAGCTTGTGCTGCCGCTGGCAAAGCGGCAGGGCATGCCCTATGCGATCATCAGCTGCGGCGTAGAGAACGCCGCTTCGCGGGCAACGATACTGCATGCGGGCGGAACGCTGGTCGAAACCGTCGCGATACCGAGCTATTGCGGGATGTATCGCGAGGGGCGGCGCGGAGAGATAGAGATATACCGCTTCGCATGGTAGCGGCGCGCGGCGCGGGATAGGCGTTACGCAGCCTCGCACGCGGGGAATGCACTCAAACGCCGCCAATGCAACCGGCGTTGCGCGATGTACAGAAAAAGAATACTTGTTGAAGGGCAACCGTTTTCTGCGGCTGCCTTTTCTTTTGCGGGTTCGGGCGTTTTCCTGCCCATTCGAGGATATTCCAGAAAAGAATACGGAATGCATGGCATGCTTCGGGCATATATACATAGGAGTACGAGAGAATGAACAAAGGAGCATACCATGGAGGATAGCGGGAATTACTTGTATCTGTCGGGAGAGCTTGCGGAGATGCCGGCGTTCAGCCACAGTTGCTGCGGGCGGCGCTTTTTTCGTTTCTCCATTGCCGTGCTGCGAAAGAGCAATGTCGCCGATGTGCTGCCGGTGCTGTGTGAGGAGGCCCTCCTGCCGCCGATGCCGCAGCTTGCAGACCCGGTGACGGTTGTAGGCCAGCTGCGCTCCTATTGCCAGCATATGCAAACGGGCAACCGCCTGCATATTACGGCGTTTGCAAAAGAGGTGCATACATGCGCGGCGGAGCATGACAACCGCGTCTATCTGCGCGGGCAGCTGGTCAAGCCGCCGACGTTTCGCTGCACGCCGCTGGGCAGGGAGATTACCGACCTGTTCGTATCCGTGCCGCGCGCGTTCAACAAATCGGATCTGCTGCCGGTGATTGCGTGGGGGCGCAACGCACGCCTTTCGCATGTTTGGCAGGGGGGCGACACGGTGCGCGTCGAAGGGCGGATCCAGAGCCGGTCGTACGCGAAGCGGCTTCCCGACGGCAGTGAGCGCACGATGCTGGCCTACGAGGTATCCGCGGCAAGCGTACTGCGCGAATAGCACAGCGTATACGCGGGCATCCTATACGCATGGTAAAAGGATGGCTGCTGTTTTTATTGGGCGGAGGCTTGTATGTCGTGCTGGAGTTCTTCTGGCGCGGGCGTTCGCATATCGCAATGTTTATTACCGGCGGCGTTGCGCTGTTGTTAATCGGCGGCTTTGTACGGCGATTTCCGGCGTGGCCTGTGTGGCTTACTTGCGCGGCGGGGGCAATTCTCATTACCGCGCTGGAATTTATCGTCGGCGCGGTGGTGAACGTGCGCATGGGGCTCCACGTTTGGGACTACTCGAACCAGCCGTTGCAATTGTACGGACAGATATGTTTACCGTATACGTTACTGTGGTACGGCCTTACAGCGCCTGCAATTTTAATCGTAAAAGTTGTGAACGCTTTATAAAACAATTCTCGCGAAAATGCGGATTCGTTTACACTTCTTGTCAATCGTGTTAAAATATACAATGAATTCATGTAGATTGGACCGCAATATATGCGTATTCTTGGCGTCGACCCCGGCTATGCCCTGTTGGGCTACGGCGTGATCGAAGCGAACAACAGCCGCCTGTCCGCCGTGGATTACGGCGTGGTGGAAACGAAGGCGGGCGAGCCGTTCCCGGAGCGGCTTACGAAGCTGTACGACGGCATGCGGGCGCTGTTGGATACCTATGCGCCGGATGTTGCGGTATTTGAGGAGCTGTTTTTCTTTCGCAACGTCAATACCGCGCTGCCGGTCGGCGCGGGGCGCGGCGTTGCGATACTGGCCGCGCAGCAGTACGGGATTCCGCTGTACGAGTACACGCCCATGCAGATAAAGCTTGCGGTGACGGGCGACGGCCATGCGGACAAGCATGCCGTGCAGAGCATGGTGCGCATGCTGCTCCATCTGCAAAATATACCGCGGCCGGACGACGCGGCGGACGCGCTTGCGGCGGCGATCTGCCATGGCTCCACGATGGGCGCCGCTGCGGAGAACTACTTAATCAAGTAACGGAGGGAACCTGTGTACGCATATATCGACGGAACCGTGG
>CAYPLG010000001.1:28849-43548 GCA_964411535.1 uncultured Oscillospiraceae bacterium | reverse complement strand
GTTTCTGAATTCAGCGGTTTTATCGTCGCGGATGGAGTTGATCAACTCATTGGTGAAATCTTCAGAGGTGACGTAGAGGATCTGTTTTCCATTTTGGCGGGCCATATCTCCGATGGCATGGAGCAGGTGGGTCTTGCCCAAACCGACGCCGCCGTAGATGAACAGCGGATTGTACGCTTCCGCAGGCACTTCGGCCACGGCCAGCGCCGCGGCGTGCGCGAAACGATTGGAATTGCCCACGACGAACGTATCGAACGTGTACTTGGGATTTAAGGCGAAAACATTGATGGGTTCCGCGTTCTCGCGTGGCAGGTATAATTCCCGATCCTCCGGCAGGACGAGCTTTACGTCGTTTATACTTGCGTTACTGGCCTTTACCGCGGAATATAACGTATCAAAATAGAAGTCGCGCAGGGTGTTGCGGATGTCGGCGCTTGGAATTTCCAGCACGAGTATGCCGTTTTGCAGCGCAAGCGGCACAATGACGTCAATCCAGGCGTGAAAGGACAATGCTGTCATCTGCGGACGTATGTTTTCCTTCGCCGCCGCCCAGATTGTTTCAAGCTGTTCCATACGCGTTCTCCCATACAAATTCTTCTCACCATCATATCAAAAAAACTCGCGCCTTGCAAGGTCGCGGGTGCGGGAGCGATTTTTTAATTCGAAGAAAAATGCGGAAAAAGCAAACGTTTCTCGGTACCTGGTGAAAAAATGCATTGCAAAAGCCAGCGGGAAAGGGCGGGCTATAGCGTTTGTATCCTGTTTCTATACGTGCGGGAAAACATCCATGTGCAAAGCGCAAGGGAAACGACCTCCGCAATGAGAAACGCCCACCACACGCTGTCGACACGGTTGGTAAGCGTTGCCAACAGCCATGCGACAGGGACGATTACAAACAGCTGCCGGACCAGTGACATCCACATGCTGTACATGCCGTTTCCGACCGCCTGAAACAGCGTGGAGGTGGCAATGTTGAATGCCGCAATCGGCAGCGCCAGCGGGATCACCGTAAAAGCGACGCGTCCAATGCTAAGCATCTCGCCGGAGGCGGAAAACATTTCGAGTATGGGCACGGGAAACAGCTCGAATATAACGGTAAAGAACACCATAATGACCGCGCCGGTGAGGAGCGTCAGCTTATACGTGCGCATAAGGCGGCTCTTGTTTCGCGCGCCGAAATTATACGCCATAATGCTCATGGAGGCGTTCGTCAGGCCGAACAGCGGCATCAGCGCGAAGGATTGCACCTTGAAGTATGCGCCGAGGACGGCGACAGCCGTTGTGGAAAAGCCGATAAGCAGGACGTTTAGCACCAGGTTCATGACGGAACCGATGGATTGCATGACGGCGCTTGGCAGACCGACGGAATAGATCTCCTTGATGATGCGCCCATTGGGCCGAAAGCCTGCAATCGTAATCCGCACTTCGCTGTGCTTCTTGCTAAATACCAACAATAGCGAAAATAGGCAGGCGATGATCTGTCCGCCGACGGTCGCAATCGCCGCGCCCGCAATACCGAGCTTTGGAAAGCCCCACAAGCCGAAGATCAGAATCGGGTCGAAGATGATGTTGATAATCGCGCCGACCGCCTGCATCAGCATGGCGTATAGGTTCTTTCCCTGTGCCTGCATGATCCTTTCGCAAAAGACTTGCAAAAACAACCCGATGGAGAAGGTGCAGCAAATAGACAGGTAGGTTACGCCCATTTCCCGCAGCTCCGGAATATCGGTGCAGGCGTTGAAAAAGGGCCGCACGCCGAACAGGCCGAAGAGCACGAACGCCAGCGACGAAAGAATCATGAGAAGCAGGCCGTTCGTCGCGGAAAGGTTGGCTTCGTCATGCCGCTTAGCGCCAAGCCGCCTCGATATCAGCGAATTGATGCCGACGCCCGTGCCGACGGCGAAGGACACCTGCAACATGTACATCGGGTAAGCGAGGGTTACCGCGGTCAGGGCGGATTCGCTAAGCCTTGCAACAAAAACACTGTCGACAATATTATACAGCGCCTGGATGAGCATGCTGAGGCTTAACGGCACGCCCATGGACCAAAGGAGCTTTCCCTCCGGCAGGGTACCCATACGGTTGGAGCCGATGGGGGGAAGGACCTTTTCGGTTTCTTCTTTAATACTTGCATATTCCATAATTGCATCATTCTATCAGCTTTTCTGACAGTATGCAACAAAAAGCCGTCGCACAAGGCAGGACGGCTTGTATTCGGACTGCGAAGCGGATATCGCGCCGATCGGTATGTACCGTTGCTTCGATGAAAACGCCGGTGTTGGGCTATTTGGTATCACGATCTGCCAGTGCAAATAAAAAGGCTTCCGGGAAAAAATCAATGTCATCGGTGAAGCAACTAAACGTTTTATCCCCGATAAAAAATACGGTGTGGTCCTCTTCAAAATAAACGGTGACCGTGTTTACCGTCAAGAGCATTTCGGGCGGATAATCGAAATACGCTTCGATCGAGCATGTAACACTAAAGGTTTTCATACCGATGTCGCCGTCATCATCGCTGAAAACAACTTCCTTCACATGCCGCTTGGAATCGCGAATCATCTCCATGAGAGCTTCCGTAGAGCAGCACTTATCGTATTCCTTGTAATACTGGCATCTCCCCTGGAAAAACTGCTTCATGCTGAAAAGCTCGTCAAACATGCAAATCCCCCCTATCTATTTTATGATAGCATGGATGCATCCAAAGAGTAAATACCAGAATAGAACCGGGAAGCTGCAACGCTGTACCCGCATAAACGCCGGCGCAAGCAGGAACAGAAAGCGGAATTTGCCGCCGCCGGCAGGTTGCTTGCGTGATACGTACACGTTCCTTACAAAAGGCTGCTTGCGGTAAGTTTTTCGATGCCCAGCAGGTGACGAAGGGCGGCGTTGACCGTATGCAATGCGCTGACAAGCGCGTCCGGTTCGGATAACGGGGTGCAAGCCTCGATGGCGGCGCCGGCTGCGTCGACCGAAACGTGGTCTAAAAACATTTTCCAGAATACGCTGTGCCGTTCATACAGGCGTTGCAGGCGGACGAGGGCAAGCGACGGGTCGCCGCCGGAAAGCGCGGCAGCCTCCGCCTCCGCCGTGACCGTGAGCATTTCGCTTACCGCGTTACGCAGGCAGACGCCCGGCAGGGTGAAAAGCACAAGGAGAAAAACGATGATAATGGCGGTGAAGGCGCGCTGCGTACGCTTTGTCATATCAGGATTCCTCCGAAAAAAAGCATTGCGCGCCCGCCTTCGCCTTAAGCTGCATGACAAATGCGCCGTCGGGGGAGCGATGCAGGTAGAAAACGTCGGAAACGGCTGCGTCGCAAAAGTCTTTTACGATATGGCGGATATCCTCCATGGAAAGGCAAAGGCGCGCCATGGCGTCGTAGCAGAATTTACCGTCCAGAATCAGCATTTCGCAAAGGCTTGCGTTTGCGGAGGGGAGGTTGAGATCCCCCATCGTCGGCGTTTGGAACGCACCCTTCTGCATCACGCTCATTGTGCCGTTGGTTTCCAGTATGGCGAAGGCAACCTGCCGGATGTCGAAGACGTCGCGGCTTCGCAGCTGGTCGAGCAGGTCGACAATGGTATAGTCGTTGTCGCGCATGGCGGTTTCCAGCAGCTTGCCGTCGCGCACGAGGATGACGGGACTTCCGCAGACGACGCGGCGCAAACGCGCGTTCTTCAGGCACACGCGGGTCAGCGCCTGCTGGACTACATACATGCCGAGTATGGGTACGATGCTGTATAGCAAGGGCGTATCCGTGTTGGCGATGGAGCTGCCGGCAAGGTCGGCAATAAGAAGGGTAATGAGCAGGTCGAACGGCTGCAAATCCGCCACCTGCCGCTTTCCGGTCAGGCGCAGGATGGCAAACACGAACAGATACATGAAGATTGCGCGTAAAAACAGCGTGAGCATAGGAAAAGTATGCGCAGTCGCGCGCGGCGGTATGCGCGGGGGGAATGAAAACCATAGGAACAGCATGATTGCTTCATGAAAACGAATCTGATACTATTATATAATAGAGGAATGAACTAACACAAATGAAAACACGAGAACGTGTGGATTGTGGGGTAATGCATGTTTTATGTGCGCCTTCTGATTGGCATTTTTATTCTGCTCATCACACTCTTTGGAAACGCAGTTTTTTGCAATCGAATACTGAAAACGCGAGACGAATTTGTACCAATACTAACATTCTGTAGTATAGGATGCTGCATGACGATTGCCGGCATTCTGCATATTCTGGAAATTGCAGTTTTGATTCTTATTTTAAACGGCTGCGTTTACACAGTAGCACGGGTAAAGGAGAAAGGCGTTATTGCAATAGTCAAAAACCCGGTAGTTATTGCAATGGCAGCGCTTGGTGCCGCTTCTTTCGTTTACACCTGGGGAAAGTATCTGGTGTCCTATGACGATTTTACGCATTGGGCGGTTGTAGCAAAGCAAATGCTGATTACGAACCGACTGCCTCTTGCAGGCGACATGGCTTTTTTTCCTACGTTACATATCTCTTATCCGACAGGACTTGCAGGATTTATATACTTCGTGTGCAAGATTTTAGGCGTATAAAGGGATAGCTACATGATGTTCGCTCAAATACTACTGTTGGATGCAAGCATGTTGCCGATACTAGTCTTTATTAAGAAAAAAGCAGTGGTTGCGTACATAATAGCTGTCATTTCTGCCGCACTGTGTTTGTCCGCAATTGATGCCGGAGCCTACGTTCGTTCCCTGTATGCGGATTTACCGCTTCCGATGCTGACACTATCCGGCTATTATATTACGCATTACTATAAGAATGAAATAGAGAACAGATGGAATTTGCTATTACCGGTTCTTTGCTTTCTCGTAATTGTTAAAAACAGCAGCATATATTATATTGGACTGCTAGTCATACAACTTGCCGTTGCGGTTTTTGCAAGAAGAAAGCTCTTGCAAAAGAAGCAGCTTTTGCAAATCCTACTACTGTCGGTTTGCGCTCCGATTTTTCTTCTGATAATCTGGAATAGGCATGTGCTGTCGATTGCAGAATGGGGGATGACTTCCAGGCATGCGTTGTCGCTTGAAAATATAAAGCTTACTCTATATCAGAAAACAGCGGAAATGAAATTACAAACGGTAAGGGAATTCTTTCAAAATATAGGAACGTTTTCCATAATGAAAAATGCCGTCGGATGCTTTTGCCTGTCTGGATATATAGCGATATCCGGTGCAAAGCTGAGAAATCCATCTGCATTTCCAGTACGCTCTTACATTTTGACGGTGGGTATTGTATATACAACGTATATGGCCGGATTGCTCGGAATGTATCTAGGCAATATGCCGGGCGGAACGCTCGGTTCGTTTGAACGGTATGAATCAATAATCCATGTGTTCATCTTTGGAATAGCGGCATTGTTTGCAATCGAACAGTGGAATGCGGCAGAAGGATTTGTAAAATGGCGTAAAGGATTTGCGGCTATACTGCTGGCGCCGTTTATTGTATTGGCAGCCTTCAACGGAAAAGGGATTTGCAGTCTGCTCATTTTTCCAACGCAGGGGCAAGAGGAAACAGAACGGCTAACACTTACAATAGACAACATACGGCTGTCCGAGCCTCCGCCCACGATATATGCTGCTTCTACACCGGGAATATCGAACATCGTAGGTCGTGTTATATACAGTTTCTATCCGGAATCTTGTCATATTATTGAACCTAAGGACATTTCCGACTTGGACAGTTGGACGGAAAACAGCGAATATATGATGATATGCAATGCAGATGACACATATGTTACATATGCCACAAAATGCGGAATAGATCCTACCGTAATGCTTTGGAATCGAGAAGAATTCCTTGCCGCGCGCCTAGAGGGTTCTGTTCCATAAGAAGAACCCCGCTTTTATGAACACGGTTTGTTGTTACAACGCTTCTCGCTTGACGCGAAATGACATTCATGCGAGAATACATTATATATGGAAAGGAGCGCTTTCCGATGAAACGCATATCCAAACAGGACTACTATCTTTCCATTGCGGCGGAGGTTGCAAAGCGCAGTACGTGCCTTCGGCGGCAGTATGGCGCGGTCATCGTCAAGAACGACGAGATCGTTGCAACCGGCTATAACGGCGCGCCGCGCGGGGACGACAACTGCTGCGACGTTGGCGAATGCTGGCGGGAACGGAACAACATTCCGCACGGGGAGCAATATGAAAAGTGCGTTGCCGTGCATGCGGAATGCAACGCCATCATCAGCGCGAGCCGGCAGGAAATGCTTGGCTCCACTCTGTATCTTGCGGGCTTTGAGGGCCTTGACCACCCGATCGAGAATCCCGCGCCCTGCATGATTTGCAGCAGGCTCATCAAAAACGCCGGTATCGAAAAGGTGATCAATCAATTGGGCGAGGTAACATTATGAATACCATGCTGGTCGGAGAAGGAAACGTCGTACTCATTGCGGGCGGCGGAAAGGTGTATACGGACGTGGCGGCGCGGTTTACCCGCACGGAAAAATCCCTGTCGGAGATTATCGCTTCGCCCTATAACGCCAATCTTGTGCGCTCCATTGTGGACAAGGGGCACCTTGCCGCAACGGAGTTTGACTATTTCCTGTTTGGCGTAGAGGGCTATTCCCGCGTGACGGAGGTGCAGCTTGTGCGAAAGCGCATCGCCAACTATCTGATCAAAAGCGGACGTGTGGACAAGCACGGCAAGCGCAGCTTCGACGTCGTGCTGCCGGAGGATATCCTTCGCCATACGGCGGAATGCACGCTGCCAAACGGCGAAAAAGTCTCCCTCAACGCGCAGGACATTCTTTCCATTGTGGAGCAATGGTACGACGCGGGCGTGGACGCGGGGTTTAAGGAGGAGGAACTGCGCTACGTCAAGCCGCAGGCGACGGAGTTTAAGGCGCTGATCGGCATGAACGCGCACGCGCTGCTCGACTGGTTCAAAATCCGCTGCTGCAAAAACGCGCAGACCGAGATTCGCGACCTTGCGTGGAAGATGCTGCGGCTTTGCAAGGAGGCAGCGCCCGCCCTTTTCGAAACGGCGGGGCCGAGCTGCGTACAGCTTGGATATTGCCCGGAAAATGATTTTCAGAATCCGGATTGCCACGTTATCAGAAAGAGCGAGGCGCTGGAGATTTTGAAACACGCGCAGCGCAGCTAGTACGGTTTTTGCGGGGCGCTGCACAGACCAAAACGAAGAAAGAAAAGGAAAGGAAGTCCAATGATATGAAAAAAACGACGAAATGGATCGCGCTTGTACTGGTGGTATGCATGGTGCTGGGCCTTGCGGGCTTTTCCGCCGCGGAGGGAAGCGATGCGCAGGCCGATACGCCGAAGCCGACGCTCGCCCCGGCGGAGGTAAAGGGCACCGTGACCGGCACGGTCGTCCATGTGGAGGATAACGACATCGTCATCAACATGGACAACGGCAACACCATACAGTTTATGCTAAACTACCTGCATACGACGGACGCGGTCATCGGCGACCGGGTACAGATCGAGTATAGCGGCGACATCATCGACCAGCCGGAGGCTGTCAGCATCACGGTGACAAAGAAGGCGATCGACGGACTCTCCATCAGCGGCACGCTGATGCTGCACGATGCGACGCGCATTTTTGTGGAGATCAGCTCGCAGAGCGTGTTCGGCTTTACGGTAAGCGGCGATACGACGATTTCCGGCGTGGCGGGCGCGTTGAACGACGGCGACGAGGTGCGGGTGACCTATTCCGGCGCGCTCGATTCCATTCCGCATGCAATCAATATCGAGATTACCAAGGCGACGGAAAAGAAAGCCAGCGCCGACAAGAAGACGGACAACCCGACCAACAAGCACCTGGACGGCTATGTCACGGCGCTTTCCGGTACGCGGCTGACGCTGCATACCAACTCCGGCCACAGCTATTCCTTTAAGCTCGTCAGTTCGACGGACTACACCGGCATGTACACGCTGGAGGAAGGCTGCAAGGTGCGCGTTACCTACGACGGCTACGCGGGCAAGGGGCCGAACGCCAAGGTTGTAAAGGTAATCGCGCCGCCGGATCCGAATCCGCCGTCGCCCGTATACCATACTACGAGCGGCATTGTGGAGAATTATTACGGCGTGTTCCTGACGCTGTCCAACGGCGAGGGCTTTAACGTTGCGGGCGCAAGCTTTTCCGGCAATTCGAGCGGCGAGCCGGGCGACAACGCAAGGATTACGTACTATTGCGACGACGACGGCACGATGCGCGCAGTCAGCGTAGTGTTCACGGCGCAGATTTACTATGCGCCGGGCCCGGTGATCGACCCCGTGCCGGAGCCGGAGCCGGAGCCGGAAATCGGACAGGGTGCGACCGTGGAGCCCGCTATCGGGCAGGGCGCAACGGTTAACGAAGGATAACGAACGGCCACTGCAACAAGGCTCCCGCAAGCAATATGCGGGAGCCTTGTTTTATGCGATAAAATGTACTGTGCGGTTCGGCTATAGGGTTATCGAAGGGAGGCGATTGCCTGCGCGGAGATGCACAGGCCGCGTCCCTCGTCGTTCATTTTCTCCGTTGTGGTGGCTTTGACGGATACGGCGTCAACGGGAATGCAAAGGGTTGCGGCGATATTGCGGCGCATCACGTCGATATAGGGCGCGAGACGGGGAAGCTGCGCAATGACGGTTGCATCGATATGCACGGGGATAAAGCCACGCTCGCGGAGGATTGCGCCGGTTTTGGCAAGCAGGGCCCGGCTGTCCGCATCCTTGTACTGCGCGTCAGTATCCGGAAAGAAATGCCCGATATCCGGCAGGGACGCCGCGCCGAACAGCGCGTCCATGATGGCGTGCAGCAGCACGTCCGCATCCGAATGGCCAAGCAGGCCCTTCGTAAACGGAATCTCTACGCCGCCCAGTATGAGCTTTCGTCCCTCGACAAGGCGGTGCGTATCGAAGCCCGTGCCGTAGCGCGTGTTGATGGTTTCCGCGCGCGCCCAGTCGCGCGGCGTGGTGAGCTTAAAGTTGTCGATGGCGCATTCGACGAACATAGGTGTGTGTCCGGCGGCGGCGTACAGCGTGCAGTCGTCGGTGGCGATTGTGGAAAGCGTGCGGTACGCGTCGCGAATGACGTCGTAGGTAAAGCACTGCGGCGTCTGCATCAGATAGACCTCGTCGCGCGGCACGACGCTTACGCCGTCCGCATTCTCCCGAATGACCGTATCGGTTGCGCGCGCGGCGGCAATGCCGCTGCCGTGGTTGATCGCGCTTTCTACGCAGCGGCGCACAATATCCGGCGTGACCATCGCCCGCGCCGCGTCGTGGATGACGGCGATATCGCCGGAAGCGGCCATCAGCGCGTTATAGACGCTGCGCCGCCGGGTGTCGCCGCCGCGCACAAGTATATGCGGAACGGAGAAGGACATCTTTTCAATATGCGCATGCGTCATCGGGCTTGTCGTAATAACAAGCTGCGTTACCCCGCCCGCAATCAGTGCAAGCGCGCTGCGCTCGACGGGCGTAACGCCGCAAAGCGGCGTCGTGATTTTGTCAAAGCCCATCCGGTTGGCCGAACCGGCGCATAGCAGAATGCCGACGATATCCATGGCTTACTCCCCTTCGGACAGTACGGTGTACATACCCGCCGCGTCGTCCTTGCGGACGGTTTCCGCAACGTTCTCAATCCGGAAAAGCAGGTGCTTGCCGCCCATGAGGATATCGAGCGTGTCGCCGGGCTTTACGTCCGTGCCGGGCTTTGCCACGCGGCCGTTGACGCAGACGCGCCCCGCGCCCGCCGCCTCGTTGGCAACGGTGCGCCGCTTAATAATGCGGGAAACCTTGAGGTACTTATCGAGTCGCATACGTTTCATCTCCTGTTCGTATGAATGCTGTGCATGTTACGCCGTGCGGATTGCCTCTGCCGCGCATAAAAGCGCAGCGCTGCATGCAGGGAACTTCCGGCATGGTCAACCCCGGCAGGGTCATTCCTGTACCAATACGTAAAACGGGCGGAACCGCCATACGTCCCCGTTATACCCGTCGATACAGGCAAAGGTTATAAACCCGTCGAGCGGCTCGTGTGAAAGCACAATCGGACTGTGCGTCGCGATGTAGGCAATCGTGACGGCAACCTGTTCCGGATAGTGGAACTCGCGCGGGTCGTTGTCCCAGGCGCGTTTGTGCGGGTTGTCGCTTGTAAACACGGAAAACAGCGCGTTATCGGTCAGGTTTACGATATTCTTTTCCGGATAGCGCGCCTGAAGCGTCGCGAGCGCGGAAAAGAGCGCGTCGTAAAACTGCGTTTCGCGTTCGGAAAGATACAGGCCGTTGAGGTAGCCGTAGTGATCGTTTTGATAGCGGAGGACCGTGTCCTCCTCCGCATACTCCGTCGCGTGGAAGTCCGCGCCGTGGCCGCCGCCAAGCAGGCGGGACTTGCCGATCTGCGCGCGCATCAAAAGGTTGCTTGCGCAAAGCGAAACCATCAGCAGCAAAACGACGGCGGTTGCAAGCGCGCGGCGCCGCTTCGGGTTCTCCATTTTCTGTGCGCAGGAAATCGACAGCCGGTACAGCGCGACGCAGAGCACGCCGAACATCGGATAATCCGACCAAAGCACATGCCGATAGCAGAGGGTCGGATAATACTGCGGCCAGTTGAACAGGGCAAACGCGCTAAAGGCAACGAGGCAGAGTATCGCGGGGTCGCCGGCATAGCGGACGAGGGGGCTTTTCTCCCGTTTGCGGAAGGCGGCGAAGACCCACGCAAGAAAGCAGGCAAGCGTGCCGTAGGTCAGCACGCGCCAGACGAAGTCGAACTGCGGATTGCCCTCCAGGCCGACAAACAGCATACGGAAGATCCCGGCGGCGTCCGGCGCGGCGGAGGAGGCGGGCGTAAACGCAAACGCAAAGGCGTTAACGATCATCTGCGTCCACCAGTCGGCAAACGCGCCCTGCAAAAGCACGACAAATAGCAGAACCGCATGCACGGCGGCGTTTCCGGCGGCAAAGAGGGCGAGCGCCCGGTAAAGCTCCCGCCTGCCAAGGTACCCTGCGGCAAACAGCCCGGCGAGCACGCATACGCCCGCAAGCGCGGTCAGGCCCTGCGGCTGCCTGCACCAGAACATGGCGGCCGTAGACGCGCCGCAAAGTAGCAGCGGCAGCGCGCGCTTATCCAGAATAAAATCGATCATGGCGCATGCGGCGGTGAGGGAAAACAGCAGCGCAAAAACCGAAGGCCACGGATGAAAATTCCAGAAGTAAAACGACGCCATGCCAATTGCAAGAAGCGGGGCAAACACTGCGACAACCACGTTTGTAAACTTCCGCACAATCGCGTACAGCGTAACGCCACAGAGCGCATAGACAAAGCAGGTTACGCCGTTTATGGCGGCAATGGTTTCGCCAAAGAGGCGGATGCCTGCGGCAAAGGCGTAGATCGGAATGGAGCCGTACTGCGTAAACGTGTCGCGAAACAGCGCGAGCCCGCGCGCAACGTCCACAGAGGTTTTAAGCAGGAAACCCTGGTGCTGCGGGTCGACGCCGCGCAGGGCGAAGAGGAAGCTTACGCCAAAGGTCACGCCGCCGACAAGCAGCATGCAGAATATGTCGATAAGCTGTAAGCGCCGGTTTTTCATAGCAAAGCCCCCTTCCGCGTCTGATTGTAGCGGATAAGCGGCGTTTCGTCAACGCGCAGGGCGGAATGCGGTAACCGGGGCTTGACAAAGCGATGCATAGCGGTGTACGATACATGCATCACGGGGGTGCCCGGCGAATGCGCGGGCTGAGATGATACCCTTGGAACCTGTTGGGTCATACCATCGTAGGAAAGTGATGCATAGATCGGCCAAATTCTGGTCAGGTCGGCTTCCTATGATGAAAGGAGGCTGATTTTTTTATGACGACCGACAACAAAACGAAATCCCTTGTCTATGGCGCGCTGTGTATCGCGCTCTCCTTTGCGCTTTCGTACGTAAAGGTGTTCTCCATGCCGATGGGCGGCTCCGTAACGCTCTGCTCGATGCTGCCGCTTGCGGTATACAGCTATCGCTTCGGGCTGCCGAAGGGGTTGCTTGCGGGGCTTGCATACGGGCTGCTGCAACTGCTGCAAAAGCCGGAGATTGTGCACTGGGCACAGCTGCTGCTCGATTACCCGCTGGCGTTCATGGCAATCGGCCTTGCCGGGCTGACGGCGTGCCGCGCCGATGTGACAAAAAACGCAAGCTGGCGGCTGCCGCTGGGCGTCGTGATCGGCGGGGTTGCGCGCGCGGTATGCCACATTGTGTCGGGCGCGGTGTTCTTCGGCATGTACGCGCCGGAGGGAACGGGCGCATGGGTGTATTCCCTTCTGTATAACGGCGGCTATCTTGGCGTGGATACGCTCGTCTGCGCGGTGGTTGCCGCGATACCGCCGGTGCGAAAGGCGCTGCTGAAGGTCTGAACCATTGCAATTTGTACAAAACAAAAGGGCTGCCGCGGCAGTCCTTTTGTTGTATATCCGTTATGCCGCCGCTGCCATTCTGCGCGGTTTCTTTCGATTTCCCTTTTTGAAGATTTTGCGCCCGAATATCCATGCGTACAGACAATAGCCAAGGCCGCTGCCGAGGGTGTTATGGAATAGATCGTCAAGCTCGAATATCCCGGCGGAGTTGACCAGCTGCAAGCACTCGATCAACAGCGAAAAGGCAAGCCCGCAGAGCAGCGCGGCCTTGAGGCTGTCCAGCCGCCTGGAAATAAACGGCAGGATAAAGCCCATCGGGAGGAACATGAGCACGTTGAACGCAATCAGCTGCCACGCGCGCAGCGAGCCGGTGACAAACGCGTCGAAGTACGCAAAAAACAGAATCAGGTTGACGGACTTTGTCGCGCCAAGCACGCGGGAAAAGTTGGTCAGCCCCAGCACGACCGCGCAGTATCCGATGAGCACGGCCGTTGCAAGCCACGGAATGTCCATGAGCCGTTTCTTTCCGCGAAACAGCCATTTGTAGCATGCGTAAAAAAGCTGCATAAGAAGCCCGGCAACGCAGATGCAGTATATGGCAAGCAATGTCCAGGGCAGCAGGCCCCAAATAATATCGGAAAAACTCATGCGGGTATTGTAGCATAACATTTAGGAGAAAGTGTGAAAAAACTGCAAAGACGCGCTATACGGGCGTGAACAAAAGGGAAACCGGCGGCGGGCGCGTTGAAGCGGCGCGCGGATTGTGGTATATTGTGTACCAACAGAAAGGGAACGCTATGAAAAATCCGCGTCATCTTCATATGCCCAGGGGAATCAAAGCGGGCTTACTGATTCTGATGTCCGTCGTCGTTGTGGCAGGCACGCTGACGGTCGTGCTCATGTTGCGCATGACGGCCGGGCAAAAGCAGCCGATGGTTGCGGCGAAGAAGGACACCTTCTCGGTGGTCAACCCGGACTCGCTGCCGGTGGAAACCCCCGCGCCGGAGGGCAGCGTCGTTGCCATCGCCGCGCAGGCGACCGAGGTGCCGATCGTGCAGCCGAAGAACAGTTCGGACGATGTGCTAAACGTGCTGCTCATCGGTTCCGATTCCCGCGAGGCGACCGTTTCGCCGGAGGGGCGGTCGGATACGATGATGGTCGTTTCCTATGATAAAAAGAACAACAAGCTTACCATCGTGTCGTTCATGCGGGATTCGCAGGTTGTGCGCTTCGGCGAAAAGGAAAAGTTCCGCGGAAAGCTCAACGGCGCGTTCAGCCACGGCGGCGCAAATGAGCTGATCAATACGTTGAACCTGAATTTCGAGCTGGGGATAACGAAATACGTTTCCGTCGGTTTCGCGGGGTTCTGGGTGCTGATTGACGGCTTTGACGGCATCGAGGTGCCGCTGACAAAGGACGAGGCGTACTTCATCAACTGGCGCAGCGCGGGCTTGCTGCATAGCGACGACAAGTCCAAACGCTTCGAGCTGCTCACCGCGCAGGGCAAGGAGATCCTGCCGGAGGAGGACGGCGTCGCCGTGCTCCACGGCGAGCAGGCGCTGTGGTATTCGAGGGACCGGTATTCAAAGTACACGACGGCGTCGGGCGAGACGTTCGGCGGGGACGCGGCGCGTATCGAGCGGCAGCAGGCGGTTATCCGCAAGGTGTTCAGCAAGGCGACGCGCGAAATGACATTTGACACGGTTGCAAGCATCTACCGCTACGCAAGCTCCTGGATTGCGACAAACCTGGACTTTGACGAGATGATGATACTGGGCTATGCGCTCACGCAGCAGGACTATGATCTTTCGTTTGTACGCGTGCCGTTCGACGGGACGTATACGAGCCCTGTGGACGAGGCGGGAAACGCAACGAGCGCGCTTGTCTTCGATATTGCAAACGCGAAGGAAACGCTGCAAGGGATGCTGTACGGGCCCGCTAAATAACACAGGCAAGGGAAGCCGGGGGGGAAATATGGAGCAGACGCAGCTGCACGCAGAGACAGAAGAAGGACGGGAGATTTCCAGACAGGATATTAGCGTAACGCTCAGCGCGGCAAGGGTGCTGGCGCTACTCTCGATTATTTCCGCGCATACGCCGCCGCAGGCAGGGACGCCGGATTGATTTTTTAATGCGTGCGGCAGGTTTTCGCATATCGGGGCGGTCGCTTTCTTGGTTATCAGCGGGTACTATTTTCGACCCGATCGTCACGGAAAGGGCGGCTTCTGGAAGAATCGACTGCTCTATACCGTCGTTCCATGGATTGTGATGGGCATGCTTGCCTATTTGGGCACATATTTACCGGATGTTTCCTTCC
>CAYPLG010000001.1:0-28794 GCA_964411535.1 uncultured Oscillospiraceae bacterium | reverse complement strand
GGTGGTCTGCTTCGCTTGTTGATGGGCGTGCAATCGTTTCTGTGGTATATGCCGGTTCTGCTGATTTGCAATGTCCTGTTTTTTCGCTTTTACCGAAACCGTGCGTTTTGCTGGGCCTGCATCGGGGTAACCGTCGCGTCGCTTTGGGCAACGGCGTCCGGCGGATGGAGCCGCCTGTTTGCTATTCTTGCCGAAAATGGGATTCCGTTCTTTTCAAAATACATAACAAGCTATCTGATTGTAACGAACTGGGTTGGCGTATTCGCGATCGGCTGCTTGCTTTCTTCCGCAGGACCGTTGCATTGGAAGCCGGAACTGCGGCGGTGGAGGATCCCATATTGCGCGGCGTACCTGCTGCTTCTTGCGCTGGCAGTTGCGCTCGAAAAGGGAAATTACGGATACTTTTCCGGCTTTGGGCTGATTCTGGAGCTGATGGCGTTCCCGCTATTGGTCGCGGTTGCTTACCGGCTGCGCAAGGCGCCGGTCGTGATCCGCGTTGCGCGGTATTCGTACACGATCTATCTGCTGCATTTCGTCGGGATTCGCATGGTTGCGTATCTGATTCCGTTTCTGGGTAATCCGGCCGGTGCGGCGAGCATTCCGGCAAGGCTTTTATACCCCGCCGCGGTGCTGGTTATCATGTGCGTATTGCTATGGCTTATGGAGGCGCTATGCAAAAAATTGCACATGGAAAAAGCGCTTGGGATACTAACCGGCATTCGAGGCGAAAAACCAAGCGTTGCCGACGTCACACCTCCCGCATCGTAAGCGAGATTCTTTTCCGTTTCGTATCCACTTCGAGGACTTTCACCTTGACGATATCGCCGACGCGGAGCACCTCGGACGGGTGCTTGATAAAGCGGTCGCAAATGCGCGAGATATGCACAAGCCCGTCCTGATGCACGCCGATATCCACGAATACGCCGAAATCCACCACGTTGCGCATCGTGCCCTCCAGGACCATGTCGGGCTTTAGGTCCGACAGGTCCTTCAGCTCCGCATGGAGCTTGAGCGCGCGCAGCTCGTCGCGCGGGTCACGGCCGGGCTTTTGCAGCTCCCGTATCATGTCGGTCAGCGTCGGAAGGCCGACGCCGAGCGCATCCGCCGTCGCCTTTGTTCCGGCTGCGGCGAGCTTGGCGGAAAGCGCGTCGGCAGCATTGCCGGAAAGCGCGCGCATGTCGCACCCGCATAGCTTAAGGAGCTTCCTTGCCGCGTCGTAGGATTCCGGATGGACGGCGGTGTTGTCGAGCGGCTCGCTGCCGCCCGGCACGCGCAGAAAGCCCGCCGCCTGTTCGAACGCCTTTTTGCCGAGCTTCGGCACGGAAAGCAGCGCCTTTCGGCTTGCAAAGGAACCGTTTTCCTCGCGATAGGATACGATGCTCTGCGCGAGCGCGGGGCCCACGCCGGAAACGTACGAAAGCAGCGAGGCGGAAGCCGTGTTTACATCCACGCCGACGCTGTTGACGCAGTCCTCCACCACCCCGGCAAGCGTTTCTTCCAGGCGCTTTTGCGGCATGTCATGCTGATACTGGCCGACGCCGATGGCCTTCGGTTCAATTTTTACAAGCTCCGCAAGCGGGTCCTGCAACCGGCGCGCAATCGACACGGCGGAGCGCAGGGACACGTCGTACTGCGGAAACTCGCGGCTGCCGAGGGCGGAGGCGGAGTATACGGAAGCGCCCGCCTCGCTGACGACCAGGTAATCCACTTTTTCGTCGAGCGCGGCGAGCAGTTCGGAAACGAAGATCTCCGACTCCTTGCTGGCCGTGCCGTTGCCGATGGCAATCGCGGTGACGTTGTGCCGCCGGATGAGCGCGGTGAGCTTTTCCTTTGCCTCTGCGGTTTTGGACTGCGGCGGCGTCGGGTAGACGACGTCGACGGCGAGGACCTTTCCGGTTTCGTCCACAACGGCGATCTTACAGCCGGTGCGGTAGGCCGGGTCAAAGCCCATCGTGACGCGGCCTTTCAGCGGCGGGGCCATGAGCAGCGGCTTCAAATTGAGCGCGAACACATGGATTGCCTGCTCCGCAGCGGCGTCGAAGAGCTTGCTGCGCAGCTCGTTGGTCAGCGACGGGGTAAGCAGGCGCTTGAGCGAGTCCCGGCAGGCCTCCGTTACAAAATCTGCGCACGCGCCGCTGCTGTGATTTCCCATAAACTTTTGCTTTGCGGTCGACAGCATGGCGTCTGCGTCCATCTCGACGGACACCTTGAGCACGCCCTCCTTCTCCCCGCGGTTGATGGCGAGGATGCGGTGCGGCGGAAGGTCGCGCGCCTTCTCGGTAAGGTCGTAATACATCGAGTACGTGCCGGGCTCCGTCTCGTCGGAGACGGTATGCAGGCGCGCGGCGCGTTCCATCAGAAAGCGCAGGGAGCCGCGCACGGCGGCGTTGTCCGCAACGGCCTCCGCAAGGATGTCGTTTGCGCCCGCGAGCGCCTCCTCGACGGTTGCGACGCCCTTTTCGCTGTCCACATACGGCTGCGCAAGCGCATCCGGCGCAGCATCCGGCCGCATTTCGAAAATCGCGTCGGCAAGCGGCGCAAGGCCCTTCTGCCGCGCGATGCTCGCGCGCGTGTTGCGCTTTTTCTTAAACGGCATGTAGAGGTCTTCGAGCGCGGAAAGCGTCTGCGCGGCGTCGATGGCGGTTTGCAGCTCCGGCGTCATGGCCTCCTGCGATTCGATGGAAGCGGCGATCTCCGCGCGGCGCTTTTCGAGGTTGCGAAGCTGCGTAAGCTTGTCGGAAATATCGCGCAGCTGCGCGTCGTCGAGCGTGCCCGTGACCTCCTTGCGGTAGCGCGCGATGAAGGGCACCGTGTTGCCCTCGTCGAGGAGGCGTACGGCCGCGGCGATCTGCGCGGGGCGGATGGAAAGCGCTTCTGCGATCTTTGCCTGAATGTCCATAGGGCGATATCTCCTGTTTCAAACGATAGGAACCGGCGCGGACGTGCGCCGCACCGGACCGCTAGTATCATACCGGAAATGGATGCAATTTTCAATGCCGCCAGGGCGGCGTTTTTATGCGTGGCGCGTCAGGCGGTATTCGACGCGGTCAAGCAGGCGTTCATAGAGGGAAAGCAGCCGGTGGTACGGGATTTCCAGCAAACCGGGAACGACAATTTCCACCGTGTCAAAAACGGACGGGTCGTCCACGAGGCGAACGGTAACCGTATGCCCACCCGGCCGCGCGCCCGCGCGCACGGAAAGGACGCCGTTTTCGTATACAACGTCGCCATTCGTTTCCGTAACGGATACGGTGTACGCCGCCTCGGTGGAAGGATACGCGTACACGGAAAGCGGATAGCTTCTGCCGGGCTTGACCGTATAGCGATACAGAAAATCCTGCGAAGCGTCGTCGACCATAAGCTTTAGGAAGGCGGGCGCCTCCGGCGCTTCCGGCGCGTATGCGGCAAGCTCGCTTAGCCCCGGCGTGTCGCCGGCAAAGCCGGTGACGGCAAAGGAGAAGGACGATATGCCGCGCTTTACGGGAAACGTGACGCGCGTTTCCTGCCCATCGGGGTGCAGCGGCCCTACCGCAACCGTGCTGCCGTCGGAAAAGGTCAAAACGCCGCTTTCAATATTGCGCTCCGGCGCGTAATCGTCATAGAGGGAAACGGACGCGATATCAACGCGGGCGGGGAAGGCAACGGAAACGCGCTTTTCCGGGTCGGAGGCCTCCGGCCGCCATACGCCGCTGTCAAACGCGATGGGCCAGTCCAGGATATTGCTTGTGTCGACGAGCTTAAAATCGGAAAGGCACGCCGCGTCGCCGCTGGAGGATTGCAGCGCGACGTTTGGCCCGTACAGAAGGCTGTCCGTGCGCCGCTCGAAAAAGACCGTGTCGCCGTTTAGGATATTCGCCGCGCGGAAGCGTGCGTCCTGCGAAGCGTGCGCGGCAAGCGCGCGGTACACGATGTTGGCGCGCAGCGTATAGGAAAGCGCCTCTCGCGGCATGGGGAAACGGACGCGCTGCGCCCAGCTGTAGCAGGGCATGTCGAGCGGGAAGCGCGGGTCGTTGACGACGCCGGGGTCGGGCGGCTGCGAGGCGGCGACGTTGTCGGCGTAAAAATCCTCCGCGCCGAACCATGCAATGGAATAGGCATAGCCCTTATAGACCTTTGGACGGTAGGTTTTGTCGCGCGGCAAAAGCGTGCCGAGCGCCTCCTCAAACAGCCAGCTTAAGCCCGCGTGATCGGTGTGCGAATCCAGATCGACGCAGAAGATGACGTCCGGGCGCAGCATGACGAGCAGATTGCGGATGTCGGCGACAAAATTGTCGCGCGTATAGGCCGCGGGCTCGTTATAAACGGTGGAATGAAAGTCCGTAATGCCGCGCGCGCCGAAGGTCTGCGTGCGTTCGGCGGCGGAGGCGACGACCGCGTCGCCGGGCGCGTGGTAAATGTGCTTGTAGGTGCGGTAATCCCAGCTGTCGCCATAGCCCAGCAAAAGGATGTTGCTTTCCGGCACGCCGAGGATGGAAAGCCCGGCAATGGCCTCCGAAACGCGCGTGTCCGCGTCGGAGCCGTTGTCGCCGTTCGTTGCAAAGGCAACATAGACCTCCGCGCCGCCGTCAACGTACAGCCGGATGGTTCCGCCGGCCATGGCGATATCGTCGTCCTCATGCGGAACGAGCACGAGCACGCGCTTGCCGGCAAAAGCGCCGTCGCGATACACGCTGTTGTCGAAGCCGTCGCCGTAGGAGGCGAAGCGGAGCGCGGCCGTAAGCGCCAAAAGCGCCGCAGCGAGCGCTATTGCCGTAACGAGGACGGCGCGCCATCCGTTTTTCTTTTTCCGTTTTCTCTTTCCCATGGGGCAAGCATAGCAAAAGCGCGGCGATTGCGCAAGCGCGGCAGGAAGGCTTTGCAGAAAAGGAAAAAACGTGTAGAATGAGATATCATCCGCACGGAGGGTTTCCTGTGAAAAACGTTCGTACGATCGGAAAGTACGCTGCTCTTGCGCTTGCTGTCGCGCTTGCCGCATGCTTGTTGCAGTATCTTGCGGGGCTTGTGCCGCAGGAAGCGGTGCGGGCGCATCTGCTCCAATCGATGCCGCAGCTGAAGCAGGAGGGCCTTGCGCCGGGCGTTCTGTATGACGGGCATCCGCGCAGCAAGCTCGATAACCTTTCGGAAAACTATATTCTGACCTACAGCTACTATATGGACACGCGGAAGGACCCTGCGTCCGTGCTGTCCAACCCCGGACGGCAGATTCAGGACCCGTATGACGAGCTGTTTTTGCAGACGGAGCAGCTGGCCGCCGAAGAGCTGCCCGCGGACACGAACTACGTACGGTATTGCATGGGCTTTCGAATGTATGTCCGGCCCCTGCTTTCCGTCATGCACTACATGGACGCGCGGCAATGCATACAGTGGGGGTTTGTGCTTCTGTTTTGCGCCGTGATCGTGGCGCTGTACCGGCAGACGAGGAGCGCCCTTGTCGCGATTGCGTTCGCGGCGGCGGTTTCACAGCTCAACCCGATTGTGGTCGCCTCGTGTTTTCAGTATAGCGCATGCTTCTATATCGCGTTTATCGGCATGCTGCTTGTGCCCTGCGTATCCGGCGCGCCCGGCGCGCGGTTCACGCGGCCGATGCTTTTCTTCGTAATCGGGATGGCGACGCAGATATTCGACTTCTTTACCGCGCCCGCGCTGACCTGCGGGCTGCCGCTTGTCATGCTGCTGCTTTTGCCGGATACGGCGGCGCTTTCCGGCAAGGCCCGCTGGAAGCTTATCGGCATCTGCGCGCTGACCTGGCTATTGGGCTACGTCGGGGCGTGGTTTGGCAAGATGCTGCTGACCACGCTGTTTACGCCCTATAACGCGCTGTACGACGGGCTTTCCCGCCTGCTGTTCTGGATGAAGCCGGACACGGGCACTGGGGAGAGCGGGCTAATATGGAAGGCCATGTATTGGTGCACGATTAATATTGTGGACCTGGTTCCGCTGGTTTGCGAGGCGGCGCTGATCGTACTGTACGCCGTGACGATTATAATCAGGCGGCCGGGGCGGCGCGTGTTTGTCGACAATCTGCCGTTCCTCGCGGTCGCGGCGCTGCCGTACATCTGGTTTGCGGCGGCGGCAAGGCCCTCGTATGAGCAGTTCTATTTCCAGTACAGGTGCCTTGGCGTATTCCTGTTTAGCGGACTCATATTTCTGCTCAAAACGGCGGGCTGGGACGCGCTCTTTCCGGAGGGGAAGGCGCAGCGCGCAATATTAAAGTAGAAAGACATTGCAAACACCCATGTCCTTCGATATAATAGTAACAGCCATGTAACTACAGGATTATACAGGGAGGAGATTGGAGTTATGGAGAAGAAGAAACCGCAGGTTTCCGAAGAGGCCAAGGCTGCGGCGGCAAAGAAAGCTGCGGCGGCAAATAAGGCTGCGGAAGCGAAGAAGGCCGCGGGCGAAAAGGCGGACGCGCCGAAGAAAGCCGCGCCGAAGAAGACCGCGCCGAAGAAAGTCGCGCCGACGCGCGAGGTCGAGGAAGCGGAAGAGGAAGAAGAAGTTACGGAAGAGCCGGAGGAGGAAGCGCCCAGGAAGGAAAAGAAGGCGCGCCTTGAAAAGCCCGTTTCCGATGAAGAGAAAAAGAGCGTCAAGGGCCTGCGCATCGCCGCGATCGTGCTCTGGGTGCTGGCGTTTGCCGCGCAGGTCGGCGCATTCTTCGCGCTGCGTTACGCGGTGCTCAACAACGCGCTCAACAGCTGGACCAATCCGGAAATGCTGCTGCTCATCGGCCTGCTCGTGCTCGACGCCGTACTTTGCGTCATCGCCGCGCAGCTTTGGAAAAAGTCCAACCGCATCAGCCCCTGCCTTGCGGACAGCAAGCTTGTCCGTACGCTTTGGCACCAGATGGGCGTGATCATGGCGCTGGTCTGCCTCGTGCCGATCGGCATTATCCTGCTTCTCAAGACCAAGAACATGGATAAGAAGATGCGCACCATCCTGCTCGTAGCGTTCGCCCTGCTGTTTGCGGGCGTGACCGCGACAAGCGTCGATTATAAGCAGCCCTCCGAGGAGGAGGTACAGCAGTTGCAGGAGGAAGCCAAGGCGGAGAACGGAGACGGCGACGTGTTCTGGACGCGCTACGGCAAGTCCTACCACTTTGACCGCGATTGCCAGCATATCCGCGGCAAGGTGCTGGTTGACGACGGCGGCACGCTGTTCACCGGCACGCTGGACGACGCGTTTGCGGCCAATCGCTGGGATCCCTGCGACGCTTGCGCGGGCGGCGCGGAAGCGAAGCTGACCGAAGCGGCGGAGGAGCCCGCAGAGGAACTCGAACCGGCTGCATAACCATTGCCGGAAACAAAAGCAACAAACCGCACGGGGTCGTCTCCGTGCGGTTTTGTATCGGAAGCAATTGACAGGGCGCCCCTTATCGGAGCGCCCTTTTGAATGGTACGGCTACAAATGGGAGGGATAAAAATTTCGGGTGGGAAGCGCCGTACATCCTTATGTACCCATCATAGCAAGCATTCATGTCAAAACCATTAATCGGATGTGAAAAACATTTGACGTTTTACACATTTTCTGTAAGAGAATCACTTGAGCAGCCGTTTGATAAAGCGGCGTTCCGAAAACCCGATGTACCCGTTCGCCGCGCAGAAGGCCAGCGTGAAGGAAATCATGCTCGCCTTGATCTCCTCGTCCAGCTCGCCAAGCGTATCGACAAGCTCGTCCACAAGCGTCTGCGCGTCCTTATCCTTTGCGGAATCGACGAGCGCGCAGGCCGTTTCGTACGGCACGGTGACGCCGGTGGCTTCCTCGAAAAGCTTGTATTCCGCAAGCTCCAGTTCCCCGCTTGCGCCGCAGGCCGCGGATACAAACAGAATGAACGATTCAATCCCGCCGTCGCCAAGCGCAAGCAGGGCGGGCATGAATACGGCGCTCTCCTCTATGACGACGGCCTTGAGTTCTGCAAACGACATGGTTTCGTATTGCTCGCAGAGCTTATCAAATTCAAACATGCGTCTGTCCTTTCGTGCGTTATAGAATTGTTTTTTGCAGGGGGGGCAAAAGCCTCGTGCAGTGCGCCGGAGGCTTACTCCTCGCCGGTGTGCGCACAGCCGCAGCCGCAGCCGCAGTCGTTTTGCGCGTGGTCATGGCCGCATGCATCGTCCGCGCAGCCGCAGTCGCAGTCGCAGCCGTGCTCTGCCTTTTCCATCAAATCTGCGGCCATTGCATCCAGGTGCTGCTCCGCAATCTCGGAAAGGGCGTCCATCTTGTCGTCGTCGGCAGGCATAAACGTCGTTTCGTCGCCCTCCGTAACGGTTTTCATAATGTAAACCTCTACCTCGGCTTCCTCATCCTCCGTCGAAGCGGGGTCGACCAGCAGGGCGTACATCTCGTCCTCATAGCTGAAATAATCGATGACCTCAAGATCGTATTCGTTTCCGTCTTCGTCCGAAAATGTGACGATATCCAGTTCTTCTTCCATGCGTTTGTTCCGCCTTTCCTAAAACTATATGGGTATTCTATCCCATTTGGATGAAATGATCAATGCTCGGTTTGGCTGCTGTAGCTTTCGCCGGCGGCAAAGCCCAGCTGGGAGCTGTACAATAACTCCTGCACGGTTACAAGCTGATACCCTTCCTCCGTCAGGCGGCGGACGATATTCTCGATAGCGTCCTTCGTCGGCTCCCGCAGGTCGTGCAGCAGCACGATATCGCCGGGCGCGATCTCCTTGTCGGTTTCGACGTCGTGGAACACGTTGCGCTCTACCTTTTTCGCGCTGTCAAGGCGGAAATCGTGCGTGGAGTGGTTCCAGAAAATCAGCGACAGGTTCATGTCCAGCGCAAGCTGTTTGACGCCGCTGTTGACGTTGCCCTTCGGCGGGCGGAGGGAGCGCACCTCGTATCCGCAGGCGTCGCGTATCGCGTCGATGGATTTCTGTACGGAGGTTCTGCCCTCCCGGTCGGTCAGCACGGTCAGGTCCCCGTGTCCCCAGGTGTGGCTGCCAAGCTCGCAGCCGAGGGCGGTCATGCGGCGGAGCAAATCCTCGCAGCCCTCGATGCGCGTGCCGACAATAAAGAACGTTGCGCGCGCGTTGTAAGTCTCCAGCACGTCGAGCACATGGTCCGTCACGCCGCGCGTAGGCCCGTCGTCGAACGTCAGCGCGACCATCGGCTTATCCGGGTCGAGCTGCATGTCGGTGAGGACGTGTGCCTTTGCCTGCTCCGCCGTATAGGCGCCGTTTTTTTGCAGCATGGCCGCAAGGCTGTCGCAGCGGGCCTGATACCATGCCGCCTGGATGGCGGGCGTGGGCGCGGGTGTGGGCGAAGGCGTAGGTTCGGGCGTGGGCGGCGGCGTGGGCGCGGGCGTTTCCACGGCGGAGAGGGTCACGACCTGCGGCTCTGCCGTAGGCGGCGCTTGCGGCGCGGCGGCCTCCGCCTCCTGCTTGCCGCACCCGGCAAGGCAAAGGAAAAGGGCAAGCACGAAGGGCAGCTGCAAAGCCGCGCCTCGTCCAATTTTACAAATGGATCCAATTGCGTTTCGCGTCCGTACGCCTGCGGGCATGTTGTTCCCCCCTGTGCGGATATGCCGGTATGGGCCGGCACACTGGTTGCAGTATACCAGCAAATCCCATATTCGTCCATGAAAAATGCGCCTGTTTCCAAGGTATTTTCAAGCAAATTCGCATGTGAACCGTTTCTGACCTTTTTGTGAATAATCGCGGCATGGTATAGGCAGTTTGATTTTGCTATGCTACACTATATGTTGTATAGGGATGCGGTTTATTGCCGCATTTCCCTATGGAAGGAGTCGTTATCATGGCAAAACGGAGACGCAAAACCGCACAGAGGAGCCTCGCGCTCCTGCTGATGGTCGCATGCGCCGTTGCGCTTGTCATCTACCTTACGCGCTGCGGCGGGAGCACGAGCATATCGAGCGCAGTTTCCACCGTGCGCATCAACGAGGTGATGTCGAGCAATAAAGGTTCGGTGCCGGACGAAACCGGCGATTTTCCGGATTGGGTGGAAATTCATAACAATACGGACGCAGCGGTCGACATCTCCGGCTTCGGCCTTTCGGACGATCTGCTTTCCGCGGCAAAGTGGACGTTTCCGAGCAACACGGTCGTGGAGGCGAACGGTTTTGTCGTCGTGTTTTGCAGCGGGGACGCTACGCGCGGCAGCATGCATACGCCGTTTCGGCTCAGCGCGTCGGATGACGTGATTTTAACGAGCGTGTCCGGCAGCGTGCTCGACTCGATCAAGCTGCGCGCTGTGGAGACGGGCATGACGCTCGCGCTCGACCCGGCGGACAACGCAACCTGGACGTCCATGCAGCCCAGCCCCGGTTACCCGAACACGGCGGAGGGGATTGCGGCGTTTCTGCAAACGCAGTCCGCGGACGCGACGGAGTCCATCGGCGTGTTTATCAACGAGTTTATGGCAAGCAACGCTTCGACCATCGTCGGCCCGGATGGTTCGTATTGCGACTGGATTGAGCTGTACAACACCACGGAGAAAACCATTGACCTCTCCGGCTACGGCATATCGGACAGCGTGTCGCAGCCGCTGAAGTATACCCTGCCGCAGGGCACCAGCATCGAGCCGTACGGCGTACTGCTGATTTTCTGCACGGGCCGCGAAACGCCGGAGGGGGCGACGCAGATTGAAGCGCCGTTCGGCCTTGCCGCCTATCAGGAGGCGGTTGTGTTCAGCACGCCGCAGGGGCGCATCCTCGATTCGTACGAGTACTCCCGTGCGGAGTCGGACATCAGCTTTGCGCGGACGCCGGACGGAACGGGCGAGTTTGGCAAAAACGCGCAGCCTTCGCCGGGGTATGTCAACACCAACGCGGGCTTGCAGGCGTTTATGGCGACGCTTTCCTACGGGAAGGGCGATATCATCATCAGCGAGGCGCTCAACGCAAACTATTCCACCTTGCAGCAGCCCGGCCCGGAATACTATGACTGGGTGGAGATACACAACAATACGGCCGCGCCCATCCCGCTCGCCGGGTACGCGCTGAGCAACAACGCAAAGAACCCGGCCAAGTGGGTCTTTCCCGATATAACGCTGGAGGCGGGCGAATATCTTGCGGTGCTGGCTTCCGGGCGAAACGTCACGGATGCGCAAAAAAAAAATAATCTAGAAACGAACTTTGGCCTCTCCGGCGACGGCGAGGTCGTACTGCTTTTTTCGCCGCAGGGGGAAATCCTCGATAAGCTACAGGTGCCGAGGGCGCACGCGGACGTAAGCTACGGCCGCAGCAACGGCGCGCTCCTGTTTTATCAAACGCCCACGCCCAACGAAGCCAACGGCAGCGGTGCGGCGGCCTATGTAGACACGCCGAAAATCGACCTTGCCCCCGGCTGCTATGAGGGCACGCAGACGGTGAATGTCTCCGTCATGGAGGGCGCAACGGCGACGTATACGGTCGACGGCACGGAGCCGACGCAGTCGTCCACGCCGGTGACCGGTGCGATAACGGTTTCGAAGACGACGCCCCTGCGCGTACGCGCGTTTTCCGGCGGGCTGTACGACAGCGACGTCGCAACGGCAAGCTACATTATTTACACCGGCGAAAGCACGGTGCAAAACCACCGGCACGACCTGCCGGTCATAAGCCTCGTCACCGCCCCGGACAATCTTTTTGACCCGGTGACCGGCATCTATGTGGTCGGCACGAAGGTCGCCGGGCAGGCGCCGGACGAGGACGAGAACGCCTACGTCCTTGCGGGCGGCATGAACCAAAGCTACGCGGTGGATTCCAACTTCTGGCGCGACTGGGAGCGGCCGGTGCATTTTGATTTAATCGGCGAATCGGGTGCCTCCGAATACTCCGCAGATTGCATGATCCGTATCTTCGGCGCGTTTTCACGCAATAAGGAGCAAAAGGGCTTAACCTTAATTGCGCGCCCCGGTTACGGCAACACGATGCTTAACCATGCGTTCTTTGACGACCGGCCCTATACGTCGTATAAGTCCGTCATCCTTCGTGCCAGCGCGCAGGATGCGACCTTCTCCCGCATCCGGGACATCGTTATTACGAGCCTCCTTGGCGAAAACACGCTGGGGCTGGAGCCGGAGTCGCAGATTTACGTGCAGGCGTACCGGCAGATGGTCGTGTATATCAACGGGCAATACTGGGGCGTATACAACATGCGCGAGAAGATTACGAAGTACTTCCTTTCGCAGCATTACGGCGTGGCCGACCCGGACAGCATCGATATCCTCATGGGCAACGGCAACGAGAAGTGCATCATTGCAGGCGCGCCCGGCGCGTACAAGGAATACCTGGCCATGGTCGAATGGGCGGATACGCACGACATGACGCAGGCGAGCAACTATGAATACATCCGCTCGCTCATGGACGTGGATAACTTTGCGGCGTACTGCGCGGCGGAGGTTGTCGTCGGCAATACCGACACGGGCAACATCAAGTACTGGCGGACGAAGGAGCTGGATAACCGCTGGCGGTGGCTCTTCTACGACTTCTGCTGGGGCATGAACCGCAATGACGATAACTCCGACACGGCGACTTCCGGGTACCGGCGCGACTTCTTCTCCCGCTATTTCCACGAGCAGGGGCACGGCGCGGGCAAGGCGACCTCTACGGAGCTGTCGCGCGCGCTGCTCAAGAATGCGGACTTCCGCGCGCTGTTCCTTTCCAAAGTCGCGATCATGCTGAACGAAGTCTACACGCCGGAGAAGATTATCGCGCGCGTGGACGAGTGCCAGGCGGCCATATCCGAGGAGATGAAGTTCGACGTCGATCTCTGGAAGGATATCTCGTACACCTCCTGGCAGCAGCACTGCGACAACATCCGCGACTATGCGCGCAACTACCAGGATTATTGCCTCAAGTACTGCCAGAACTACTTTTCGCTGAGCGACAGCGATATGGAGACGATATTCGGCCGCAAAACGTCGCTTTCGGAGTAGGAGGACGGGCACAATGGAAGCAAACCGGCTGCCGGGCAAGCCGTACCGGCACGAGCTTAAATACATCATCAACGAAGGGGAGTATCACGTACTTTCGACGCGCCTGCGGCATACGCTTACGCAGGACAAGTACGCCGCGATGAATGGCGGGGAGTACTTTATCCGCAGCCTGTACTTTGACGATCCGTTCGATTCCGCCATATGGGAAAAGGCGACCGGTATAGAATCGCGTGACAAATTCCGGATTCGCATCTATAATCTTTCCGATGCGGCAATCAAGCTGGAGCGCAAGCACAAGGAAGGCCAGTTCATCAAAAAGGACAGCGTATCCTTGACGCGTGCGGAGTGCGACGAGATCATTGCGGGGCGGTACCGGTGCCTGCTGGAAAAGCCGGAGCCGTTCGCAAAGCAGATGTACGGCATGATGGTGTCGAACCATTTGAAACCAAAGGTGCTTGTCGACTATGTGCGCGAGCCCTATACGTTTCCGTATGAGGATGTGCGGGTCACGTTTGACAAGAACGTGCGCACGGCCAACCGCTTTACGGATTTATTCAACCCGAATCTGCCGACGCTGCCGGTATGGGATCTGCGCAACTGTATGATACTGGAGGTAAAGTTCAACAACACCCTTCCGGTCTACGCGCAGGAGCTGATACAGGTGGATGCGGCGCAGCGTACGGCTGCAAGCAAGTATGTTTTTTGCAGGCAGTACGAGTTTTAACCGGCGTCCGCTGCGGGCGGCCCGAAAAAGATATCGCTAAGGAGGATAACCCATGTTTGGAACTGTTGTAAAGGCGGCCGACCCGGTTGCGACCGCGTTTAGCATCAAGGAGCTGTTTGCAAGCACGCTCAACCCGTTGCAGGTCGTGCTAACGCTTCTGATTTCGCTGGCAATCGGCGCGTTTATCTATTTTATATATAAGAAGTCGTTTACCGGCGTTGTGTACTCGCGCTCCTTCAATCTTTCGCTCGTGATGCTGACGATGGTGTCGTCGCTGGTCATACTGCTGATCAGCTCGAACCTGACGCTTTCCCTCGGTATGGTGGGCGCGCTGTCCATCGTGCGTTTCCGCACGGCGGTCAAGGACCCGATCGATACGGTGTTCCTCTTCTGGGCGGTTGGCGAAGGGATTGCGCTTGGCGCGGGATTCATGAGCGTCGGCATCATCGGCGCGTTGGTTATCGGCGCGGTGATGGTCGTTATCACGACGTTTAAGGGCAGCAACACGATGCCGTACCTGCTGATTCTGCACTTTGACGAGCGGGCGAGCGCGCAGATTAAGCAGCTCATCCGCCAGCTTCCGAAGGCGCATATCAAGTCCAAGACCGTGCAGCGGGACAATATCGAGCTTACCATAGAGCTGCGCATCCGCGAAAGCGACGCGGACTTTGTCGACAAATTCCTGCGCGTTCCCGGCGTGTTCGACGCAACGCTCGTTGCGCACCAGGGGGACCTGCTGTCGTAGGGGACAATAAGAAAGAAGCAATAGAAAACGGACGCGCCGGACAGGGCGCGTTCGTTTTATGCTCGGCCGGATGGCGCGCGTGGCGCAAGCATGCTTTGGCAAGCCCTATTGTTGCGGTTTGAAATGCATGCTATAATGCGGACAGCAAGACCAATACAATTCTGATACAAGCAAAAGAACGGAGGTACGCCATACGTGCCGATCTGGTTGCGGTTTCTTCTTTTTGGCTGGTTTATTCTTTCACAGGCCGGTTATGCGCTGTTTCTTGTAAAAAAGCGGCTACCGGTGGCATTTGCCCCGGTTGTGTTGATCGCCGGGCAGTTGCTTTTGCTGTATTTAGCCGGGTTTGCCGGATGCCTACAGGCCGCGCAGACGATTCTTGCTGCGGCTGGCACGCTGCTGCTTCTGTACTCTTTTCGGAAAGAGACGGTCAAGAGCGTGCTGCGTTCCCCGATGTTCTGGCTGTTCGTAGTGCTGGCAGTTGGTAATTTTTGGATTGTTGCGCAGGAGCGGCTTTCCAATTGGGACGATTATTCCCATTGGGGGCGCATCGCGAAGGCGCTGACAGGCGCAAACGGGTATCCGACGCAGGAAAGCGCGCCGGACATTTCGCATATTTCCTATGCGCCGGGCATGGCGCTGTGGATTACCTATGTTGCGCGCTTCGTTCGCTTCGGAAAGATGGAAGGCGTCTGGATATGGGCGCATAACCTGGTCAGCTTCGCCTGTGTTTGCGCGGCGTTTGCGCCGCTTTCGCGGCAGTTCCGCCGTGGGCGGTTTGTGGAAAATGCAATTTGCGCTGTTGTAACGGGGCTGTGCGCAGTACTGATTCTTGGCTTGAACAACCAGCTGTACAATCTGCTTGTCGACGGTTCCGTCGGAGTACTGACGGCCGCGGCGTTTGCGATTTACCTGTCCGGCAGCTTTGCAAACGCGTCGTATAAATGGCTTGCGCTGCCGGTGCTGTGTACGATTCCGATTGTAAAAAACAGAGGCTTGCTGTTTGCGCTGGTGTTCGTGCTGTTTTTGCTGCTTTCGCGTTCGGCTTTAAAGCGCGACGGCAAGCGCACGGCCTTTGCGGTTGCCTGCGCGGCGCTGCCGCTGCTTTTCTGGGGCGCGTGGCAGCTGTTTGTCGGCACGCATTGGGAAAGCGTGCAAAGCAGTGCGCAAGCGGTTTCCTTTGCGCGGTTTTCTGCAAGCTATATGGATAAGATGTCCAGCGGAAGGATCGCGGACATACTGGATATTTTTATGAAAGCCGTGTTTTGCGGATCGAACGCGCATGTTGCAACTTTCTGGGGCGTGCTGTTCGGGATGGTTGCGATTCGCGTGTATATTTCCGGCAAGGCCGAGACGGAAGCCGCTGTGCTGGGCCCCGCGTTTTCCGCGCTGATTGCGGGCGGGCTACTCTATTTGCTCTGTCTTGCGCTCACTTATCTGCTTTCCATGACGGAGCATGAGGCGCTCAACCTTGTTTGCTTCGATCGTTATCTCAACGCGTTTTCCGTGCTGCTGTTTTTGATGTTGGCTTTTGCGGTTTCACACTTTGTCCAGGATGAGGTGGGCAGAATGCCGCTTGTGCGCATTGTCTGCTTTTTGCTTTTGCCCACGCTGATGATGACCGGCTTTCGGAACGGCTGGCAGCTATTGGATCCGAAAAACGCGTATCTATCGCAAAACGACGGATACACGGACTTTGCAATCCGCGAGCTTGCAGCCGTTTTGCCGGAGCGAATGGATTACAATACCGACATGGACAATGCATTGTTAATACTGGGCGAGCCCAAAGCGTCTGCTTTTCCAAAGGTTGGGTATGATTCCTATTGGCGGTATATGCTTGGCTATCATATTCGAATGCCTTTTACGAAGATCGTTCCTGCCGGGATGGATACGGCGGAGGAAGCGATTTTAGCAATTGCCGGTCAGCCGCGAACGATCGTTGTTATTGTGGGGGACAGTCCGGATGCCGTTGCCGCAGCAGCGCGCGCGGCGCTTCCCGTGTACAAACTAGGCTAAGCTGCCGCGTTACGTATAAAAGAATAGCGCCTGCCTGCGCAATGCGCGCGGACAGGCGCTTTTGTGAACAAAGAATCGCGGGAATTACGCTTCCGCTTTTGCAGTCGTCTTCTTTGCGGAAAGCAGAACCAGTGCGAACTGCACCGCGAGGAGCGCCAGCATAAGCGGCGTGTACTTGTCAATCGCCTGCATCGGGTTCGCCATGTTCTCCGTAAGGAGGAACGCGATCACGCTGCCCGCAAACACAACGATGGAAGCAAGGCGCAGCGCCGTATGCCGCTTACGCTTTTCGCCGTCCGCTTCGCGCTTACCGAGGAGACCTATCAGCATCCACGCGGAGAGCAGCGCCGTAGCGATTGCGCACAGGAGGTTGATCAGCGCCCACTGCTGTGCCGGGCCTGCAAGAGGCGTCGCCACGGTGGGGATCGTCTCCGTATTCGAGGCGCGCATGGGATCGATCAATGCCGGGGCGGAACCGGTGGGATCGTCGGGATTTGCCGGGTTAACGGGGGTTGCCGGATCGACGGGACCTGCGGGAACCACCGGCTCCGTCGGGTCGACGGGACCTGCCGGGGTTACCGGGTCAACCGGGGTAATCACCGGCGTCCAGGCGTAGAGGCCCGTCAATGCCGCGCCGTCTTCGGCCGTGACGTCGTATCCGTTCTCATCGGTCAGCCATATCGTGCTTTGCACGCCGCCGGAAACCGCGGAAAAGCCGGTTGCGCCAGCGGTGACGCTGCCGATACCGCCGCCGATGGAAAGCGTGCCCGCACTAGCGGTTGCGGAGGCAGAAAAGCTTGCGCTGCCGGAAGCGTCCATAACGTCGTTCTTGCTCCAGATGGCGTCGCTGCCGGAACCGATGCCGACCGCGCCTGCGCCGCCCAATACGGTGAGATGCCCGTCGACCACCAGCACGGTTGCGCCGTTGCCGCCAGCGGCAAGCTTGTGCTTGCGGAGGCTGCCGGATGCGGTGAACGCATGGTCGGAACCGCTGCCGCCGCCGATACCGGCCGCGCCTGCGCCGCCAGTAGCGAAAAGATTACCGGAAAGCAGGGTGACGCTGCCGCCGTTGCCGCCGGAAATGTTGCGCTTGCCGTTTACGGTAGCGCCGCCGTAGTAGCCGCCGCCACCGCCGCCGATGCCCGCCGCGCTCTTGCCGCCGGTTGCGGTGACGCTGCCCGTGCCGGCCACGGTGACGCTGCCGCCGTTGCCGCGTACGCCGCCGCCGATGCCCGCGCCGTAGTCGCCGCCGGTTGCCGTGACGGAACCGCTTGTGCTGATATCGACGGTTGCGCCGCTGCTTGCGACAGCCGCGTTGCCCGCGCCGCCGATGCCTGCCGCGTTGTAGCCGCCCTGCGCGGTGACGGATGCGTTGTCGGAGATCACGACGCTGCCGCCGTCCGCTCCGCCGCCGCCCGCGCCGATGCCTGCGCCGCCGGAGGAGTACGAGCCGTTAAGCCCATTGACGCCGGTGCCGCCGCCGGTTGCCGTAACGGTTGCGTCGCCGGAGATGGTAACGTCGCCGCCTGCGCCGTTGCTGCCGCCGCCGATGCCTGCGCTGCTCATTGCGGAGCTGCCGCCCTTGTCGGAATTGATGGGCGCGCCGTTGCCGGCCGCATCGACCGTAACGCTGTCCGTAATGGTGATGGTACCGCCGTCTTTGCCGTTCGCGCCGCCGATGCCTGCGCCGGTGCCGGTGCTGCCGGTCGTCTTGCCCGCAGTTGCCTGCAAGGTGCCGTCGCCGCCGATGACGACGGAATCGCCCGCGTTAACTTCGACGCCCGCATGGTTTGCGCCGCCCGCGACGGAGTTGTCGCCCGTGAGAGTAATTTCCGCAGAGCCGTCGACGGTGATGCCCGCGCTGTCCTTGGGCGCTTCAATATGCACGTCGCTGATGGTGACGTTCGCCGTTGCGCTGCCGCTGCTGGAAACGGAAATGGTGTTCTGCGTGGAAGCGGAAGTCTGCGTGACGACCGGTACGTCGTCGATATAGGAAGAGCCGCTTTGCTCGACCGTCTGTCCGGCGTCGCCGGCGCTGATCACTACGCTGCCGTTGTCAAGGTCGTATTCCGCAGCCAGCGCGCTGCCAAAGGTTATGGTGCTCAAAAAGAGGATAGCCGTTAGCATGCTCAGGACTCGTACGCTGCGTTTTCTTCTGTAAATGCTCATTTTGTACCTCCTCGCCGGCCAAATGCCGGCGCAAGCAAAGCACATTCTTTGCTTCTCTCTTGTTTTCCGGGATTCATTATACGCGTCTTTGGTTATGCAACGGGTTACGCTATTGCAAAGAATCTTGTCAATTTTGTGACAACCAGAAAGAATTTTAGGTATATGCGGGGCGCAAACCGCATGTATTTGCATTCTTGCGCATGGGCTGGTATAATCGTTCGAACAGGAAAGCGCCTGTATATGGGAAGGTATGATACGATGAAGAAGTTTTTTTCCGTGGGATTTGCGACGATAGCCTCGCTGCTGTTGATTTTTGCAATCCTCTTTACCTCGATGGAGCTGGTGCTGAATAACCAGACGTTCATCGAGAATGAATTTACGAAGCTGGATATCAGCAAGACGATGGGAATTGGCAATACGGACCTTGTCAAATCCACGGTGCGGCTGATCGACTATATGCAGGGCGACGTGCCGGATATCGACGTGGACGTAACGCTGCGCGGCGAAACGGTCAAGATGTTCGAGCTGGAGCAGGAAGTTACGCACATGCAGGATGTGCAGAAAATCTATTTGCAGATCAAGCAGTATCGCGACATGGGCGTGCTGGCGATGCTGGTGCTGTTCCTCTTTGCCGCCGTGATCAACTTCAAAAAGGCGCAGCAGACGCTTGCGCAGGGCTATCTTTCCGGCGCGTTTATCGCGCTGCTGTTTATCGGATTTTTGGGCACCTGGGCAGCGAGCGATTTTTCAAGCTTCTGGACGTTCTTCCACGAGGCGCTCTTCTGGAACGACCTGTGGCTGTTTGACGCGACGGAGAGCCGCATGATCAACATGCTGCCGGAGCAGATGTTTGCCGATATCGTCGGGCGCATCTTCCTCTACGCCGGTACCGCCATTGCGGCGCTGATCGCCGCGTCGGTGCTTGCGCTCGTGTTTACGTCCAAAGGATACAAAAAGAAGCGTGCGGAGTCGATCAAGCGGCAGCGCGCGCGGAAGGCGCAGGCGCAGGCTTCCGCCAAAGCGCGTGCGGAGGCGCGGTCGGCGGCAAAGGCCGAACGCGAAAAGGCGAAGGCGGAGCGGGAGAAAGCAAAGCGCAAAGCCGCGCGCATGAAGGAAAAGGAAAAAGCGCAGCGCAAGAAGGGCAAGGGCAAAAAACAGCCCGCGCAGGGCAGCGTCCGCGAAATGCAGCGGCAGGCGGCCGCCGCGGAGGAACCGCTGGACGATATCCCGACAAGCTATGCGGAGGATGCGGACGGCTATCCGCTTGACGCGATTCCCCCGGCGGAGGAGGACGGCGGCGAGGAGGTCGCGTCCATCGACGACATTCTTGGCGCGCGCAAAAAGCCCTGGCGCGAAAGCGCCGCGGCGGAGCCGGAAGCAACGGCAAGGACAGACGCCCCGGCGGATACGGCGGCGCAGCCCGCGCAGGCGGTGGTCTACGCCACGCTGACGGAGGACGGGCGCATTGCGGAGGTTTCCGCCGAAGAATATGCGGACGTCGAAAGCGGCGCGGACGACGAAGAATATATCGACGAAAGCAGGTCTTCCCGCGATTCCGGGCGGACGCCGCGCCCGAAGGCGCGCGCGAAAAAGGCGTCCGGGCTGCGCGCCGTGCAAAAGGCGATTGCGGGCGCATCCAAGGCGCGGGCGGAGGAAAAGATCAGGGAAAAAACCAAGCGGAAGAAGCAGCACGGCAACGTGCAGGACGATACGGGGTTCTTTGACGAATGACGGACTATACGGCGCTGGCCGGTGCGCGCCTTGCAGAGATTCAGCGGCGTGGCGAAGCCAGAATTCTGGCAATAGAAAGCTCCTGCGACGAGACGGCGGCGGCTGTGGTGGAAAACGGGCGCACGGTGTTAAGCAACAGCGTGCATACGCAGATTCCGCTGCACGTACCGTACGGCGGCGTCGTGCCGGAGATTGCTTCGCGCAACCATGTGGAGATGATCGGCCCGGTTGTACGCGACGCGCTGACGCAGGCGGGGATGACGCTTGCCGATGTTGACGCGGTTGCCGTGACCTTTGGGCCGGGCCTTGTGGGCGCGCTGCTTGTGGGCGTAAGCTACGCAAAGGGGCTTGCGTTCTCGCGCGGACTGCCGCTTCTGGGCGTGCATCATATCGCGTCGCATATCGCGGCCAACTATCTGACCCATCCGGATTTAACGCCGCCGTTTACGTGTCTTGTCGCGTCCGGCGGGCATAGCCATATCATCCGCGTGGACGGCTACAATGCGTTTACGCTGCTTGGCCGTACGCGCGACGACGCGGCGGGCGAGGCGTTTGACAAGGTTGCGCGCGTGCTGGGGCTTCCGTACCCCGGCGGGCCGAACCTGGAGAAGCTTGCGGCGGGCGGCGACCCTTCCGCGATGCGCTTCCACAGCGCGTTTAACGAGGGCGACGGATACGACATGAGCTTTTCCGGCGTCAAGACCGGCGTCATCAATCTTTTGCACAATGCGGAGCAAAGCGGAAAGACGGTCGACCGCGCGGACGTGGCGGCTTCCTTCCAGCGCACCGTGGTGGACACGCTTGCGGGCAAGGCGGTTCGCGCCGCCGTGGAAAACGCGCAGTCCGGGCGCTGTGCGCCCTGCCTCGCGCTTGCGGGCGGGGTTTCGGCAAACCGGGCGCTGCGCGGCGCGCTCAAGGCCCGCTGCGACGCGGTGGGCGTACGCTTTGTCTGCCCGGAGTTCCGGTACTGCACGGATAACGCCGCAATGGTCGGCAGCGCGGCGTTTTACAAACTGATGGAAGGGCGGCTGGATCCGCTTTCGCTCAACGCTGTTGCGGAGCTTCCGATTGCGTAAGGGGGAAAGCATGCGCACACAAAAGGACCGTACAACGATATTTGACGCGGCGTTCTGGCGCACGATGCTGCCGCTTGCGATACCCATCGCGCTGCAAAACCTGCTCATGACCTCGTTCCGCCTTGTCGACACGCTGATGATCGGCCGCCTTGGCGACGTTTCCATTGCGGCGGTCGGGCTTGCCGGGTATGCGTCGTTCTTTGTGGAGCTTGTGACGTTCGGCGTTGCGTCCGGCAGCGCGGTGTTCCTTGCGCAGTATCATGGCGCGGGCAATATCCGCGGCATCCGCAGGTGTCTTGGTACGATGCTGGCGGTGGTGGTTCCGATCGGGCTGATTTTTACGGTGGTTACGGCGGCGTTCCCCGGTGCGGTGATGCGGGTTTTTACGAACGATTCCGCGCTGATACAAGAGGGAATCCGGTATCTGCAATACGCGTCCTTTTCGTACGTATCGCTCGTGCTAAACGCCGTATTGGGCATTACGCTGCGCTGCACGGAAAACGTGAAGCTGCCGATGTGGGTAAGCGGGTTCTGCGCGCTGCTCAACGCCGTGTTAAACTACGTATTGATTTTCGGCGTGTTCGGCCTGCCCGAAATGGGCGTGGCGGGCGCGGGGCTTGCAACGGCCATTTCCTCGCTGATGAGCCCGCTTTTACTGCTTTTGATTTCCGCCATTCGCAAAAACGTGCTGATTGCGCCGGTTACCGAGCTGTTCGATATCGGCCATGAGTTCCAGAAGATGTTTTGGAAGCGCGCGACGCCTGTGCTGCTCAACGAAACCCTGTGGAGCCTGTCGATTATCGGCATTAACATGGTGTTCGGGCGCATGGGCGCGGATAATTACGCCGCGCTGACCGTGGAGCGGACGATTGAGAATCTCGTGTTTGTGTTCTTCGTCGGCCTGTGCAACGCGTGCAACATTCTTGTCGGGAAAAATATCGGCGCGGGCAGGATTGCGGAGGGGAAGCAGTACGCCAAGCAGTTCATGCTGCTCGTTCCGGTGTTCGGTACGGCGCTTGGCATACTGGTTGCGCTGCTGCGCGGGCCGGTTGTCTCGCTGTTTGATATTTCCGACGCGGCGGCGCATACGGCGCGCACGATGCTTTTGATCTACGCAATCGACGTATCCATCCGCAACATTCCGTATATGACGGTTGTCGGCATATTCCGCGCGGGCGGGGATACGAAGATCGGCCTCATCTGCGACGCGAGCGTACAGTATGTTGCCGTGTTGCCCGCGGTGGTTCTTTGCGGGCTCGTGTGGAAGCTGCCGTTTTTGACGACGTACCTCATCATGATCGTGGTGGACGATATCACAAAAATGTGCATCACCATTCCGTACTTTTTAAGCATGAAATGGATACGGCCGGTCGCGCAGAATCCGGAGGATATCCTGCTTTCTGCGGCGGAGCAAACGGATTCGTCTATGCAAACGGCCGCGGAATAGGATATAATAGCCGCATCACCGGGGGAAGGGCAGCTTGCGGCTGCAAACTGTGTCAGGAGCGAAGCAATGCAAATGAAACGGCGCGGGATTCGGCCAATAGCCGTGTTGCCGCTGGGCTTTCTTATCATCATATTGATCGGCGCGTGCCTGCTGACGCTGCCCGCCGCCTCCGCTGATCAAGCGCGTATGCCCTTTGTCGACGCGCTGTTTACGGCGACGTCGGCGTCCTGCGTAACCGGCCTCATTGTTGCGGATACCGGTACGGATTTTACGCTGTTCGGACAGGCGGTCATTCTGGTAATGATTCAGCTTGGCGGGCTGGGCTTTATGACGATGGCGTCCATTCTGTTTTCGTTTACCCGCAGGCGGATTTCCCTGCATGACCGCATGACGATGGCGGAGGGTATCGGGGAGGATAAGCTGACGGGCGTGGTACGCCTCTGCCGCAAGGCGGTGCTGGTAACGTTTGTTTGCGAGGGCGCAGGCGCGCTGCTGCTGCTGTTTCGGTTCGTTCCGGCGTACGGCGTTTTAAGCGGCGTATGGATGTCCGTTTTTACCTCCATATCGGCCTTTTGCAACGCAGGCTTCGACCTCATGGGCCAGTATTCGTCGCTGACGGCTTTTTACGCCGACCCGCTGGTGCTGCTCGTCGTGGCGGCGCTGATTATAATTGGCGGGCTGGGCTTTGCCGTTATTGAGGAAATGCGCGGGTTCCGGCCGTTTCGGAAGCTGCGGCTGCATACGAAGCTCGTGCTCATCGGCACGGCTGCAACGCTTGCGTTTGGCACGGCTGCCGTGCTGCTGCTGGAGTATGACAACGCCGCGACGCTCGGCAAAATGCCGTTTTTTGAAAAGCTGCTTAACGCCTTTTTCCAGTCCGTGACGTTCCGTACGGCGGGGTTCAACAGCATAGACCAGCTTGCCATGACGGAGGCGACAAAGGGCGCCGGCATATTGCTGATGTTTGTCGGCGGCGCGCCGGCGGGCACGGCGGGCGGCCTCAAGGTAACGACCATCATGACGCTGCTTTTGACGGTATACGCCTATATTCGCGGGCGGTACCGCACGGTCGTGCTAGGCCGGTCCATTCCGCTGGCGCAGATTCGCAAGGCGCTGACGATATTCGTTTGCGGCGTATCGTTCGTGTTGATTATGACCATTCTGATTTCCGCAATTGAGCAGGGTCTGCCCGGCGGCACATTCGGGATTTGGAACCAGCTTTTTGAGGCGACTTCGGCGTTTTGCACGGTCGGCCTCTCCGTCGGCTTGACCGCGAAGGCAAGCGTGGCGACGCGTATGCTGCTTGCTTTAATGATGTACGTTGGCCGCGTGGGGCTATTGACCGTTGCCATGTCGCTGACAATCGTCGACCGGCAGGAGGGGGTCATTGCCTATCCGGAGGAAGCGGTCATGATCGGCTAAACAGGCGGGCGGACGGCGCGCATAACGCGCGGCGGAGCGGCTTTTGCCGCGAGGGACGGCACAGCAATGGACAAAACGAAAGGATGAGCAAGATGAACAAGAGCTTTCTGGTCATCGGACTGGGACGGTTCGGGAGCAGCACGGCGCGGATGCTGACGGAGCTTGGCTGCGAGGTAATGGCCGTTGATAAGCAGATGGACCGGGTCAACAGCATTAAGGACGACGTGCTGAACGCAGCGCGTGCGGATACGACCGATGAGCGCGCGATTGCGGAGCTGGGCGTAAGCAACTTTGACTGCGTGGTAATCTGTATCGGCGACGACCTGCGTTCCTCCGTCCTCGCAACGGTGCTCTGCCGGGAGAAGGGCGCAAAGCGCATCGTCGCCAAAGCGCAAGACGAACTGCACAAGACGCTTTTGCTAAAGACCGGCGCGGACGAGGTGGTCCTGCCGGAATTCGACGCGGGCGTGCGCCTTGCGCGGACGCTGACGATGGACGGCGTGCTGGATTCGCTCGATATGCCGGACGGGTATTCGATCAGCCAGATCGTTGTGCCGCCCGCATGGGTGGGCAACTCGCTTTCCGGCCTGCATGCGCGCACCAAGTACGGCGTGTCGGTCATTGCCATCCGCCGCGGGGGGCATGTGCATGCCAACATCGACCCGCTGGAGGTCTTTTTGCCGGACGATACCCTGTACGTAATCGCAAGCGACAAGGATATGGAAAAGCTGATATAAGGAAAGCATGCGAATAAAACAGAGCCCCTGCCGGAGGGATCCGGCGGGGGCTCTGTTGCTGTTTGGCGGAGAATCGGCGTTACAGGCTTTGCATCAGCCGCACGTAGAATTCGACGGTGCGGACGATCTTTTCGGTCGGGATGCGCTCGTTGTTGCCGTGGATGTAACCGCGCTCCTCCTTGCTTAGCTCCATGGCGGAGAAGCGGTATACATTGTCGGAGATTGCGCAGTAATGCCGGGAATCGGAGCAGGCGACCATCAGGTACGGCGAAACGAGCGCCGTGGGCCAGGTTGCCTTTACGGCGGCGCAGACCTTTTTCCAGCCGTAGCTTTCCGTGGAGGAAAAGATGCTCGGCGCCATGCTGTATTCGTCCTTAAAGGCGATTGCGGGATTGTTCGCAATTTTTTGCATGCGCGCAAGCGCGGTCTGCGGCGTTTCGCCGCCGATGATGCGCAGGTTCGCCGCGACGGAAGCCTTCGGGGGAAGAACGTTCGTCGCCTTGCTGCCCTCCATTTGCGTAAAGGCGCAGGTCGTGCGCATCATGGCGTTGAGCTCGCCGCCGGACTTCTTGCAGATGCCGTCAAGGACGGGCATGAAGCACCAGAGGTTGGCGAAAATCAGCCGGTACACAAACGAGGAACGGCGGCCGAGCGTATCGAACATCTCGGCGACGGGCTTTGTAAGCGTGTTCGGGAAGGGGTTGTTCTCGATGTCCACAACGGCCTTGGCAAGCTGCCCGACGCTCGTGTGCGGCGGTGGCCCGCTGGCGTGTCCGCCTGCGCCCTCGATGGTCAGCGACGCGTTCATCATGCCCTTTTCGCCGATGCCGATAAGCGCGCATTTTTCCTTTACGCCGGGGAAGACGTTTTCCACAACCGCGCCGCCCTCGTCGACAACGATGGCCGGGGTGACGCCGCGCGCCTTGAAGGTGCTGACGATCTGCACCTGGTTGACGCCCGCAATTTCCTCATCGCCCGCAAAGGCAAAGTACATGTCGTTTTCCGGCACGAACCCCTGCTGAAGCAGGTTTTCCGCCGCCTCCAGCACGCCGTTGAGCGTGCCCTTGGTGTCCAGCGTGCCGCGGCCCCACAGGACGTCGTCTTCGATCAGGCCGTCGAACGCGGGCTTGTCCCAGCCCTCCTCGTTGACGGGCACAACGTCGTAATGCGCCATGAACACGGCGGGCTTTTCGCTGTGCTTGCCGGCGAGCTTATAGAGCAGGCCGGAGGTTCCGATGCGCTCGAACGTGCATTTCTCGTATACGGTCGGGAACCGCTCGGTCAACAGCTGCCGGAATTTGTCGAACTCCGCCTGGTCGATCAGGCTCTCGTCCATGTAGGAGACGGTTTTGCACTGCACCATCTTTTGCAGCGACTCGATGGCGTGCGCCGCGTCGACCGTAACGGGCGCGGGCTCCGCATTTTCCTCCGGCTTTGGCTTGAACGCCGCCGCGCGCGCGATGATGACGATCAGCCATACCACGACCGCAAGCGGGATCAGCAGCAAGAGATACCATGGTGAAAACATGCTTTGCACTACCTCCTTCTCGTTATAGCTATCTTACTCCAGTAAGCCGCGTTTGTACAGAATCCGCGCAACGCCGATGGCGATCAGCGCGCCGACGGGCACGAGGATGCCGACGCTGCTGGCGAGGCTCGGCACGCAGATGAACAGCACGATCATAAAAACCAGCGGCGCAAGCGCAATTTTCCAGTTCTTGGAAACGTACACGACGGCCAGCGCGCCGAACAGCGCGGGCAAAATATTGTCGAAGGCGGGCTGCATAATCGGGCTTTCGATAAACGGCTGTATCTGCTTAAGCAGCAGGACGCCGAGCGCGATAATCGCCGTGGTCACAATGGCGCTTGTGGCGATGGCGATGGTGGAGATTACCTCGCCCTCGTCGCTGCCCTGCGTAACGCCCGCGCGTTCCAACGCGTTAAGCGCGCAGGGAACCTTGAGATTGCTCAGATTGCCGGTGACGAAGCCCAGATACGAGCCGCCGGTGCCAAGCATCGGCACATACGTAAGCACCTCGATCGTGCCGACGGTCCAGAAAATCGGCGCAACGCTGATAAAGCCTTTCAGGATGCCGTTGATCGGCGGCCACGCGTTGTAGTAGACGCAGACGGCGGCGGGTACGGCAAGCAGCATGGCAAGCGCCGCGAAAGTCCATACGCGGCCGGTTGCGTGCATTTGATCACGATAGGAGCGGTCTTCTTTTTTCATTGTACTTCTCCCCCTTTACGCGGCGATGGCCGTAATGAAGCTGGTAATCGGGATGCTGAGCGCCATGGCGCCGAGCATGCTGATCGGCAGGGCGTAGTCCTCAATCCAGCGGGCGCCCGTCAGGTTGCGGATAAGCCCGCACAGGCCCATCAGGATTGCGGAGGCGAGCATTACGAAAACGGGAATCCAGCCCGTAAGCCCCTGCCCGACGTCCGCAAAGACGACGCCTAAAAACGCGCTGATCATGCCGAGGAACAGGCCGCTCATAAAGATATCGCCCCAGCGCGCATCCTTTGATTTGATCTTGATGACGCCGTTTTCGATCTTTTTGCCGAACAGCGGCGTGAGGACAAGGCCGGGGATGATGCCGAGCGTCATGACCCACGCAATGGTGGAGAACACGATGGGATCGGTAATCTTGTTGGAAAGCGTATAGCCCAGAGCGCCCGCGGCGCTGGCGGCGGCCGTGGTTTCATAGGTCAGCGCGCCGATGACGGAGAGCCTGAGCCACGGAAGCGGAAAGCCGAGCGCCTTGCTAAGCGCGATCACGCCGAGCAGGATGGCGAAAGCGGGCGCAATGGTAAAAAGCGCGCTGCTGCCGACCACCTTCTTCATGCGCTCCGGCGAAATACCGAGCGCGAGGCCGCGTTTCCACGCCTTGATGAGGAACACGACGGATTCCACAATTACAAAGGCGATTACAATTGCAACGATGATGTACAGAAAGCTGTCGTTTGGATCAAACGGCATAGGGTTTCCCTCCATTCCCATACGGCGTAGAGCAAGAACGCGCCGTATACTGTATATTATTTTTAGTTTACACCGCCCAAACGGAAGATGCAACATGATTTGGCTGAAACCGGCGTACGATAGGATATGAAAAAAGCAATGCTGCCGGTAATTTTATGCCTGTTGTTTGCCGGCTGCGCGCGCGCTTTGCCGGCGGACGCGCGGCAAGGCGACTTTCGCGACCTGCCCGTGATCATGTACCATTGCGTATTGCAGGACCCTGCGCGCACGGGAAAATACGTAATCTCCCCGGCAAGGCTGGAGGAGGACGTCGTTTGGCTGCAACAGAACGGGTATACGATTGTGACGGCGCATGCAATCGCCGAATTTGCGCAGGGGAGCGGTACGCTGCCCGAAAAGCCGGTTTTGCTTACGTTTGACGACGGGTACTATAACAACATGACCTATGTATTGCCGATTTTAACAAAGCACGACTGCACCGCCGTAATCGGAATTGTCGGCGCGTATGCGCAGCGGTATACCGAAGCGCCCGACCCGAACCCGAATTATGGCTATCTAAGCTGGGAGGAGATTTATGCGCTCGTTTTAAGCGGGCGGTTTGAGCTATCCAATCATACGTTCAATATGCATGGCGAGACGGGGCGCAAGGGCAGCGCGCGGCGGGACGGCGAAAGCGACGCGGCGTACGCGAGGGCGTTTACGTCGGATCTGGAAAAGCTGCAACGCGCGCTGCTGACGCATACGTACGTCGAGCCGGAATTTTTCGCGTATCCGTTCGGCGTGGTCGACCGGGACAGCCGGGGCCTGCTCCGGGAGATGGGCTTTGCGGGGTCGTTTACCTGTTCGGAGCGCATCAG